>NZ_JAMYLI010000011.1:0-203434 GCF_040317955.1 Mesorhizobium sp. M1342
TATAATATTATTTTGTCTTTATTTTGGCCTCTCAATGTGCCCCGCGGGCCCCCTTAAATTAACCCCCCGCCGGGGGGGCGGTTTCCGGGCCCCCCGACGCCATCCGGAAACGTCGGACGATGGCCGTAAATCCGCCGCGACCTCGAATGCCGCCTCTCAACACCTTGCGCGCCTTTGAAGCTGCCGCTCGCCAGGAGAGCTTTGCCAAGGCCGCCGATGAACTTGGCGTTACCCCGGCGGCCGTATCGCATCAGGTCAAGGCGCTGGAGGCGTGGCTGGGCTCGTCGCTGTTCGTGCGCCATGCCCAGGGGCTGCATCTGACCGAGGCTGGGCGCGCGGCGCTGCCGGCCTTCTCCACGGCGTTCGACTCCATGGGCCTTGCCGTCCAGGAACTGCGCATCTGGGCGCCAAGGCCGCAGGTGAGCATTGCCGCGCTGCCGTCGATTGCCCAGCTGTGGCTGGCTCCGTGTCTGCCGGCGCTTCGCGCTGCGCTTCCCGCCCTTCGCCCGTCCATCCATGCGCTGGAGGAGCCGCCGGATTTCAGGCGTGAACCCTTTGACCTCGCAATCTTCTTGACCAGGCACGCACCAGGGGGCAGCCGCGCGTTCAAGCTCTGCGACGACGTGATCTTTCCGGTCTGCGCGCCGGCGCTCGCCAGGCAGCTGAAAACGCCGGCTGATCTGTCATCGCAGCTTCTGCTTTGGGACACGACCTGGACCGGCGACTGGAGCCTGTGGTTCGAGGCTGCCGGGCTGAAAGGTCCGTCGATCGAGTCCGGTTCCGAATTCTCGCTCTACAGCATGGCGCTGCAGGCGGCCGTCGACGGCGCCGGCGTTCTGATGGGGCATGAGGCTCTGGTCGCGCGCGCTATCGCCGCCGGTTCGCTCGTGGCGCCGTTCCCGCAGCGCGTTCCGACCGGCCTCAGCCTCTCTATCCTGGCGCCGGACCGCCCGCCCGCCCAGGCAGCGCAGATGATCGAGTGGCTGCTTGCACAGGGCTGAGCGATCCGGGACTGACGCTTGGAACAACCGGCGGCAAAGCGATCGCTTCGCCGCCGGTTCCAAACCATCATGGCGTCACGTCGAGACGGCCTTTCATGTTGGGGTGAAAGCGGCAGAAATAGTCGACCGGTCCCGCGGCCTTCAATGTCAGGCTTGCGGATTTCTTCGGCGGGATCATCACTTCCCAGCCGCCTTTCACGGTGGCCGTGTGGGCGAACACATCCTTGTTCACCCACTCGATCGTGTCGCCGACCTTGGCCTCGACGGTGGCTGGCGAGAACACCAGCCTGTCGATGATGACCTGGATGGTTTCTGCTCGCGCCGGAACGGTACCGACGGCCAGCGCCAACGCAATCCACAGATGGCGTTTCGGCATGCTCCCGGTCCTTACTTGAGCATGCCGGCGACGTGCTCGGCGTGCTGCTCATGGCCCTGGAAAATCTTCAGGCCGGTTTCCAGCAGGCTCTTCAGTTCGGCATTCTGCGCCGACGGGATCAAAAGGGTTTCGAGCGCGCCGTTGACCTGCTTGTGGTAGGCGACCTCATTGTCGACATAGGCCTTGTCGAAGGCAGCGCCGTCGAGTTTGGCGAGCTTGGCCCGCTCCTCCGCCGCAGCTTTGGTCAGCGCCTGGCTGGTGGCGTTGTCTTCCGGCGTGACCTTGAGCTTCTTCACCAGGTCGAGCGCCTGAACATTTACAGCCTCGTGATCCCGGACCATGTCCTTGGCGAAATCGACGACCTCCTTGTTCTTCGATTTCTCGATCGCCAGCTTGGCCGTTTCGACGTCGATGACCCCGGCCGTGTAGGCGATGTGGGCGATCTGCGGATCGGTTGGCTTGTCGGCGGCCTGTGCGAACGGGGACGTGCCAAGCAGCAGCAGGGCGGCGAGCGCGGCAGTGTGTCGGATAGACATGGCATCTCCTTCGTCCGGACGCTGAAATCGCGCCGGACTGTGTTTTTCGGTTGACGGTCATTGGATGCTGGTCAGCGGGAAACGTTCCCGCCAAAATCAACTGAATCGGGTGAGGCTCAGCTTTCCAGCCCGAGCCGCCGCATCACGGCGCTGGTCAGTCGTTCGCAACGCCGGCCGGCGAAGGGGAAGGCATCGAGCAGCACCGGTCCGATCTGGTCGTCCAGCGCCTTGCGCACGAGGGCGCGCGCGCGGTGCAGCCTCGTCTTGACGGTTTGCGGCCGCACGCCGAGGAGATCGGCGGTCTCCTCGATGCTCAGCCCCTCGATCACCCGCGCCACGAACACCGTCCGGTAGACGTCGGGAAGGCTGTCGGTGGCCTGTTCGACCAGTTGGAGGATCTGCCTTTGCGCCATCGTCCGTTCCGGATCGTCGCTGGGGTTGAGAGGGAACCGGATGATCTCGGCTTGCGGATTTTCCAGCAGTGCCACCGTTCTGCGCCTGTTGCGCAGGCGGCCAAGCGCCTCGTTGATGACGATGCGCGACAGCCATGTGGCGAGCGAGGAGTCGCCGCGAAACGCATCGAGATGGGCGAAAGCCTTGACGTAGGCCTCCTGCACGATGTCCTCGGCCTCGCTGTCATTGCGCACGACGCCGCGCGCGACCCGGTAGAGCCGCTGATTGTGTGTCTTGATGATGGTGCGGAAGGCATCGCCGTCGCGCGCCAAGGCGCGGCGCACAAGCTGCATCTCGCCTGGCACAGCAGAAGGCACGGCCGTCAAGACAGCAGGCATGGCCAGTTTCCTCAACCCAATCTCCGGACCGAACCTCGATTGAGAGATTGGACGCTGTCGCCGGCAAAAGGTTCCCGAAGACTTTTCGCGGGGCCCGGCGGCGGTATCTTACCGCGGGAGCGAAGGCTTGTCAGGCAGCCTGCAGGCGCGCCGTGGCCGCCAACAGATCGGTCTGGGTGATCAGCCCGAGAATCCGCTTGTCGTCGTCGACGATGATGACCGCATGGCTGCGGCCGTCGGTGAGCACCGGCAGCAGACCCATGGCGGCAAAACCTGCGGCGGCTGTTGCCGCGGGCGATATGACGGATCCGACCGTCCCGGAGGCCTGGGTGAGTTCGCGCAACCCCACGGTGCCTGCCAGCCTGGCCTCCGCATTGACGACCGGCAGGGTCCGGATGTTGTGGTCAAGCAGCAATTGGCGCGCCGCCTCGGTCGAGGTGTGAGTATCGACCGAGATCACATCGCGCGACATGATGTCCTCGCACAGAAGCGTCTTGTGCGCGCGCACCATCGCCTGCAATTCGACCTGCCGCAGCAGCCGGTCGAGATCGTTGCGATCGATATCGAACGTCTCGTCAAGTGCGCCAAGCGCGGCATCGATGTCTTCGGACCGGAAGCCCACGCGCAGCTGCGCCGGCGGATCGCCGGTGCCGTGGCTGTTCGCCGGCGCTGCAGCCGGCACATGCGGATAATTGCGCCGGGCCAGCCTGTGGAAGCCGTAGCCGAGCGCCACCAGCAGGATCGAGTTCAGCGCCACCGGCACGAATGGAAACAGGAAGCCGGCGCTGATGACGGCAGGCCCTCCCAGCACCGCGGTCAGCGCGGCCGCTCCGCCCGGCGGATGCAGGCAGCGCGTGAACGACATGGCAGCGATGGCCAGTGCCACCGCGATGCCGCTGGCAAGGGCGGTTTCGTGGATGAAATGCGCCACGATCACGCCGACAAGTGCCGATATCGTGTTGCCGCCGATGATCGACCATGGCTGTGCCAGCGGACTGGCGGGCACGGCGAACAGGAGCACCGCCGACGCCCCCATCGGCGCCACCAGCAGTGGCACATGCGGACCATTGCCGAGCACAAGGCTGGCGATAACGCCGGTGAGTGCAATCCCGATCGTTGCGCCGATACAGGCGACGAGACGCTCGCGCAGCGTCGCGCCGGCAAGAATGGGAACAAAAAGGCGGAAAGCCATGGGGTCGAAAACTCTGCCGGTATTCCAGGGGAAGTCGGAAATGTGCTGATCGCACCGCAATGACGCGGCATCGTTGAATTTGAAAGCCAAACTGATCCGCGAAATCGCAATTTTAGGGAATAGAATTCCGCTAGTGCATGTCGCCCAAAAGTGACCTCGGTTTTGGGAGAACGACATGCACAAAAACAAAACCTGAAGCGGGTCGCCTGAAAATCTTCAGGCGCGACACGCTTTAGGCCGCTGCTGCGGCGGTCAGGCCGCGCGAAATATCGGCCTTCAGGTCGTCGACATCCTCGAGGCCGATCTGCAGGCGGATCAACGGACCCTCATAGGGGGCTTTTGCAACGACACGGTCGCCAAGCCAGACCGGCACGGCAAGGCTCTCATAGCCGCCCCAGGAATAGCCGAGGCCGAAGATCCGCAGCGCGTCGAGGAAGGCGTGCTGCTGCTTCTGGCCGCCACCGGCAAGAACGATGGAAAAGATGCCGCTCGAGCCGGAAAAGTCGCGCTTCCACAGAGCGTGATCCGGATGGCTGGGCAGGGCCGGGTGGAGCACGCGCGCCACGCCCTTCTGGCCCTCGAGCCAGGAGGCGATGGCAAGCGTACTGCGCTGATGGTGTTCGAGGCGCACGCCCATGCTGCGCAGGCCACGCAGCACCTGGTAGACGTCGTCGGGCCCGGCGCAACAGCCAAGCGTGCAGAAGCTTTCGTAGAGGTGCGTCCAGCAGCTCTCATTGGCCGACACCGTGCCAAGCAGCACGTCGGAATGGCCGGCCGGGTATTTGGTCGCCGCATGGATCGATATGTCGACACCGTGGTCGAGTGGGCGGAAATAGAGTGGCGTCGCCCAGGTGTTGTCCATCATGACGATGGCGCCCGCGGCGTGCGCCGCCTTGACGATGGCCGGGATGTCCTGCACCTCGAACGTGTTGGAGGCCGGCGATTCCGTGAACACCACCTTGGTGTTGGGCTTGATCAACGCCGCGATGCCGGCGCCGACATCGGGAGCGTAGTACTCGACCTCGACGCCCAGCCGCTTCAGCATCGTGTCGGCGAAATTGCGGGTCGGATGATAGACGGTATCGACGATCAGCAGATGGTCGCCGGCCGAGACGAAGGCGAGCAGCGGCACCGTCACCGCCGCAAGGCCCGACGGCACCACGATCGTGCCTGCCGAGCCTTCCAGCGCGTCTATGGCATGGGCAAGCGCATCGGTCGTCGGTGTGCCGCGCGTGCCGTAAGTGTATTTCTGGCTGCGTGCCGCCATCGAAGCCGCGTCGCGGAAAAGCACGGTCGAAGCATGCACCACCGGCGGATTGACGAAGCCGAAATAGTCGTGCGGATTGTTGCCCGAATGGGCAAGCCGCGTGTTGATGCCCATCCCGCCGTGCTCGCTGCCGTCTTTCGCCATTCTGCGTCGCCTTGTTTGATAAGCCGCTAGCCATAGTGCGGCGCTATGGACCGTGCAACAGCCACCGCCCGCCAGGAGGCGGACTTCGAATATGCCAATTCGTCGCGGCAGAAACAGCGATGCGGGGACGGAGTATTAAACGAAAAACCCGCCTGTGCGGCGGGCTATCGGCGCAAATCAGCACCATGGACGAATATGTACCATAGCTGAGGGCAGGGAGTCAAGAAAAAATTCCTATCAAGAAAAGCGACAGGCACAAAAGTTACCGGCACAAAAAGCTGCTGCCGCCGCCGAACTGGTTGTCGTCAGGTCTTTTGTTGACCTGCGTTCGGAGCCCTTGTCCCCGCCGATCGGTCTATTGTGGGCGGCGGCGAATGGTATATGATCGTCGGCTAATATTAATCGCCGGATTGCTTCGATCAGATGCTGCCGGATGGTTGCTGCCGGTTGACTTCTGGTCCTCCACGATCCGGATCGCGCTCACGAAGCGTGAGCGCGGCAAGGGAGGAATGCCATGCCGGACGTCAAATGGGCCATGAAGGCGAGCGAATTCATCAACTGCAACTGCGCCTATGGCTGCCCGTGCCAGTTCAACGCCATGCCGACCTACGGATTCTGCCAGGCAGTCGCCGGCATGGAAATCGAGAGCGGCCATCACGGCGACACCAAGCTCGACGGGTTGCGGTTCGTCGGGATTTTCAGCTGGCCCGGCGCCATACACCAGGGCGGGGGTGAAGCCGCGGTGGTCATCGACGAGAGGGCGACGGAAGCCCAACGTGGCGCGCTGCTTCGCATATTGGGCGGTCTGGACACCGAGCCAGGTGCAACGATATTCCAGGTCTTTTCGACCACGCTGGAGAAATTCCACGACCCGATCTTTGCGCCGATCGAATTCAAGATCGACGTCGACGCGCGAACCAGTCGGCTGCATGTCGAGGGTATAACCGACGGTCGCGGCGAGCCGATCCGGAATCCGGTCACCGGGGCCGCGCACCAGGCGCGCATCGACTTGCCGCACGGCTTCGAATACGCGATCGCCGAGGTCGGACGCGGCTGGACCAAGGCGACGGGCCCGATCAAGTTCGAGCTGGCCGATACGCACAGCCATTTCGCCAATCTGCATCTCACGCAGAACGGCATCGTGCATTGACCTGATCCAATGGGCGATACGGCCCTCGAGGCGGTGCTGAGGCGCGATCGCGCGGTCGTGACGGCCGCGCTCGTCGTGATTGCCGTGCTCGCCTGGGCCTATGTGCTGTGGCTCGCCGCCACCATGGTCATGCCCGGCTCCCCTTTGCCGGACGGCGGAGGCGGCGACATGGCCGGCATGGATATGGGCGGCATGGATATGGGCGCCGCCATGGCGCCCGGCTTCCGGGCCTGGGCGATGGGCGATTTCGCCTTCACCTTCACGATGTGGGCAGTGATGATGGTCGGCATGATGACGCCTTCGGTCGCGCCGATGTTGCTGCTCTATGCCGGTGTCGGCCGCAAGGCGCGGGCGGATGGCCGGCCCATCGCTTCGACGGGATGGTTTTTTGCCGGCTATCTCGCCGTCTGGGTCGTCTTCAGCCTCCTGGCGACCGGTGCGCAATGGCTTCTCGCCCGTCTAGCCTTGCTCGATCCCTCGATGGCGACCGTCAGCGCGATCCTCGGCGGCCTCGTCCTGATCGCCGCCGGTCTCTATCAATGGACGCCGATGAAGGGCGTCTGCCTGCGCCAATGTCAGGCACCGATCGCGTTCCTGGCCAGCCATGGCGGATTCCGTTCCGCTCCGCTCGGCGCGCTTCGGCTCGGCATGGATCACGGCGCTTATTGCCTGGGGTGTTGCTGGGCGCTGATGGCTCTGTTGTTCGTCGGTGGCGTCATGAACGTGCTGTGGATCGCCGGCATCGCCATCCTTGTTCTGCTGGAGAAGACGGTGCCGACCGGGCAGCTGATTCCGCGCGTTTCAGGCGCGTTGATGGCCGCCATCGGGATCTGGATCGTCTTTCAAGCCTTTTGAGAACAGTCTTTCGTCGGCGGTCTGTATTGGTATGCAGCCGTCAGTAAATTGTCAGATGACAATCTTGGGACCTGGTAGTTCGTCGCACCGGAGGTCAACAACGACGAGGTATTGCCCGGGATGGATTTCGCTGCCGCGGTCCGTATTGGCCCGGCGTTGGCGTTGCATGAGATTTGCCGCCTTTATTAGCCCTGCTGGCTAAATCGCGGGCGTGTTTGTCTGTAAATCGGGCATTTGCGGCAATCGGTTTTCAAACTCTTTGGGTTTCGGTCATTTTCCTTGACCTCACAGGAATTATCGCCTTCGATGACATTTGTGAACGGGAGGCGGCGCGTCGGTTACGATGCGGGGTTCCGGGATGGGCCGGGATGGGAGCCGCGTTCACACGGGAGAAAAAAATCAGGATTTACTCCTGAAAAACAGAGAAAAGGGTCTGTGGGTCATGAAACATATTGCTATCGGCATTCTAGGCGCCGCCACGCTTGGATTGATGGCGTCCGCCGCGTCGGCGGCCACGCTCGACACCGTCAAGGCGAAGGGCTTCATCCAGTGCGGCGTCTCCACCGGCCTGGCCGGCTTTTCGGCGCCGGACGACAAGGGTGACTGGCAAGGCATCGATGCGGATTTCTGCCGCGCTGTCGCGGCCGCCGTCTTTGGTGACGGCTCCAAGGTCAAGTTCACGCCGCTCAGCGCCAAGGAGCGGTTCACCGCGCTGCAGTCGGGCGAGATCGACATCCTGTCGCGCAACACCACCTGGACCATCAACCGCGATACGGCGCTTGGCCTGAATTTCATCGGCGTCACCTACTATGACGGCCAGGGTTTCATGATCAACGCCAAGAAGCTGCCGGGCGTCAATTCGGCATTGCAGCTTTCGGGCGCCGCCGTCTGCGTGCAGAGCGGCACCACCACCGAGCTGAACCTCGCCGACTACTTCAAGGCCAACAAGATGGAGTACAATCCCGTCGTCTTCGAAAAGCTGGAAGAGGTCAACGCCGCCTATGATGCCGGCCGCTGCGACGTCTACACCACCGATCAGTCGGGCCTCTATGGCATCCGCCTGACGCTGGGAGCGCCGGCCGACCATGTCGTGCTGCCCGAGATCATCTCCAAGGAGCCGCTCGGACCGGCCGTTCGCCAGGGCGACGACCAGTGGTACCACATCGTCAAGTGGACCTATTTCGCGCTGCTGCAGGCTGAAGAGCTCGGCATCACCAAGGCCAATGTCGATGAGATGAAGAACTCGGCCAGCCCCGAGATCAAGCGCGTGCTCGGCCAGGAAGCCGATACCAAGATCGGTACCGATCTCGGCGTCTCCAATGACTGGGTGGTCAACATCGTCAAGGCAGTCGGCAATTATGGCGAAATGTTCGAGCGCAATGTCGGCTCGGGCAGCCCGCTGAAGATCGCGCGCGGCATCAACGCGCTGTGGACCAAAGGCGGCCTGCAATACGCGCCGCCGATCCGCTGATCGAAATGTGATCCGGGAGGCAGATCATCTGCCTCCCGGTTTCTCTTTCCAGGGGACGGTCGAATGGCATCGCAGGACGTACTTCGCGAGGAGCCCAGCCGCGGTTCCTTCATCAACGATCCGAAAATCCGGGGCATATTCTTCCAGGTGCTGGTCGTCGTGCTGCTGGTGGCGGGCGTCTGGTGGATTGCCCACAACGTCATCGACAACCTGACGCGGCTGCGCATCGCTTCAGGCTTCGGCTTCCTCAAGGGCCGCGCCGGCTTCGACATCAGCGAGAGCGCGATCGCCTATTCGTCGGATTCGACCTATGGCCGCGCGATTCTGGTCGGCCTCATCAACACCTTGATCGTCGCCATCGTCGGCATCATCACCGCGACAATCATCGGCTTCGTCATCGGCATCGGCCGGCTCTCGCAGAACTGGCTGATCAGGAAGATCTGCACCGTCTATGTCGAGGTCTTCCGCAACATCCCGCCGTTGCTGGTCATCTTCTTCTGGTATTCCGGCGTGCTGGCCGTGTTGCCGGCGCCGCGCGACAGCATCGGTTTGCCGTTCGGCTCCTTTCTCAACCAGCGCGGTTTCTATTTTCCACGCGCCGTATGGGGCGACGGCTCATGGCTGATCTTCGTCGCCCTGCTCGTCGGCATCGCCATGGCGTGGTTCGTCGCGCGCAGGGCGCGGCAACGGCAGATGGCGACCGGCCAGCAATTTCCGGTGTTTTGGACGTCCGCGGCGCTGATCGTCGGGCTGCCGCTGCTCGCCTATGCGCTGAGCGGCTTTCCCCTGAGTTTCGACTACCCGAAGCAGTCGACTTTCAACCTGACCGGCGGCTTCCAGGTCCGGCCGGAGTTCCTGTCGCTTTATCTGGCGCTGTCCTGCTATACCGCCGCCTTCATCGCCGAGATCGTGCGCGCCGGCATCAGGGGTGTCAGCGCGGGCCAGACGGAAGCTGCCGGTGCGTTGGGGTTGCGGTCCGGATCGATCCTGCGGCTGGTCGTCGTGCCGCAGGCCATGCGCATCGTTATTCCGCCGCTGACCAGCCAGTATCTCAACCTGACCAAGAACTCGTCGCTGGCCATCGCCATCGGCTATCCGGACCTGACGGCGACCGCCGGGACGGTGCTGAACCAGACCGGCCAGGCCGTCGAGGGCGTGGTGATCATGATGGTGATCTATCTCGCCATCAGCCTCCTGACCTCGCTTGTGATGAACTGGTTCAACGCCAAGATGGCGCTGGTGGAGAGGTGAGGTAAGGACATGCAAGAACATGATATGTCCTGGGTGCGCACCGAAATGGTGCTGGCGCAGCCGGCGCCGGCCGGCGTCACCGGTCTCGGTGCGTGGGTGCGCAAGAACCTGATCGCTTCCACCGGCGACACCATTTTGACAATCGTCGGCATCGCCCTGGTGGCGATGATCCTGCCGCAAATCATCAATTGGGCGTTCATCAACGCCGTGTGGACGGGACCGGACCGGACCGTATGCGCCACGGTGGCGCAAGGCGGCATCCAGCCGGATGGCTGGACCGGCGCCTGCTGGGCTTTCGTCAACGCCAAGTTCGGCCAGTTCATGCTCGGCCGCTATCCCATCGAGGAGCGCTGGCGGCCGATCCTGGTCGCCATCCTGTTCGTGGCGCTGCTGGTGCCGATGCTGATCCCGAAGGTACCGCGCAAAGGGCTGAATGCGGTTCTGCTGTTTTTCGTGCTGCCGATCGTCGCCTTCGTCCTGCTGGTCGGCGGCATGTTCGGCCTGCCGCATGTCGAGACCTCGCTTTGGGGCGGGCTCTTGGTGACGCTCAGCCTGTCCTTCGTCGGCATTGCCGTGTCGCTGCCGCTCGGCATCGTGCTGGCGCTCGGCCGCCGTTCCAAGATGCCGATCATCAAGACGCTGTGCGTCGTCTTTATCGAGACGGTGCGCGGCATCCCGCTGATCACCGTGCTGTTCTTCGCCAGCGTCATGCTGCCGCTGTTCCTGCCGGAGGGTGTCTCTTTCGACAAGTTCCTGCGCGCGCTGATCGGCGTGTCGCTTTTTGCCGCCGCCTATATGGCCGAAGTGGTGCGCGGCGGCCTGCAGGCGATCCCCAAGGGCCAGTATGAAGGTGCCGATTCGCTCGGCCTCGGCTATTGGCAGAAGATGTATTTCATCGTCATGCCGCAGGCGCTGAAACTGGTCATCCCGGGCATCGTCAACACCTTCATCGGCATGTTCAAGGACACCAGCCTGGTCATCATCATCTCGATGTTCGACCTGCTCGGCATCGTCAAACAGAATTTTTCCGATGCAAACTGGGCAACCGCGCAGACGGCGAGGTCAGGCTTGATCTTCGCCGCCTTCGTCTTCTGGCTGTTCTGCTTCGGCATGTCGCGCTATTCAATGTACACCGAACGCCGGCTCGACACCGGCCACAAACGCTAAACAAAAGAACAAGGGGATTCTGTCATGGCCACCGAAAATGCCGTCAGCGCCGAAGAGATCAAGGTCAACGCCGCCAAGATGCAGATTTCCACGACCGATGTCGCCATCGACATCATCGCCATGCACAAATGGTACGGCGAGTTCCATGTGCTGAAGGACATCAATTTGAAAGTGATGCGCGGCGAGCGTATCGTCATCTGCGGCCCCTCCGGCTCCGGCAAATCGACCATGATCCGCTGCATCAACCGTCTGGAGGAGCACCAGAAGGGCAAGATCATCGTCGACGGCAAGGAACTGACCAACGATCTCAAGAAGATCGACGAGGTGCGCCGCGAGGTCGGCATGGTGTTCCAGCACTTCAACCTGTTCCCGCATCTGACCATCCTGGAGAACTGCACGCTGGCGCCGATCTGGGTGCGCAAGACGCCGAAGAAGCAGGCCGAGGAAATCGCCATGCATTTCCTCAAGCGCGTCAAGATCCCGGAACAGGCCAACAAATATCCCGGCCAGCTTTCCGGCGGCCAGCAGCAGCGCGTGGCGATTGCCCGCTCGCTGTGCATGAACCCGCGCATCATGCTGTTCGATGAGCCGACCTCGGCGCTCGATCCGGAGATGATCAAGGAAGTGCTGGAGACGATGGTTGGTCTTGCCGAGGAAGGCATGACCATGCTGTGCGTCACCCACGAGATGGGCTTCGCCCGCAAGGTCGCCAACCGGGTGATCTTCATGGACCAGGGCCAGATCGTCGAGCAGAACACGCCGGCCGAGTTCTTCGACCACCCGCGCCACGAGCGCACGAAGCTGTTCCTGTCGCAGATCCTGCACTAGGCCTCGACGGCCACGAAGAGCCCGGCTGAAACACTGCCGGGCTCTTTTGCGTATGGGATAACAGGCGGGCGTTCGTGTCGCGCCGGAGCGCGTTTGCAGGGCCGCCTTTCATGAAAAGACTGGGACATTTTCTAGGTCTTCTGTTGGTTGTCGTCGCACTCGCCGTGACGACGGGCACCTTCGTGCCACGGCCGCTGTGGCCGGCGGCCGCCGCCATGCCCGCGGCGACGCGCCACATCCTGGTGCTGAACAATCCGATACACACCGATATCGCCATCCCGGTCGATGACGCCGTGCGCCGGCGTTTCCATTTCCTGGTCGACGCGGGCATACCGGCCGACAGGCCGGAGGTCCGCTACATCGTCTTCGGCTGGGGCGGCCGCGCCTTCTACCTGGAGACGCCGACATGGTCTGAACTGAAGGCGGTGCCGGTGATGAAGGCACTGACCCTCGACGCGTCGGTCATGCATGTCGATGTCGCCGGTGACATCCTCGAACCCCGCCCTGATATCACGGGGTTCGACATCACCGAGGACCGGTTCGAGGCGCTGCTCGATTTCATCGATGCGAGTTTCCAGCGGGGACCGGAAGGCCCGATCCTCGTTCCGGACGCAGCCTATTCCAGGTTCGACGGCTTCTACGAAGCCAATGGCCATTTCAACGCACTGGTCGGCTGCAACACCTGGACGGCGGCGGCCTTGCGCATCGCCGGCCTGCGCACCGGCTGGTGGAACCCGCTGCCTGTATCGCTCGGGCTGTCGATGAGCTTGTATAATTAGCGTGAGCATTCCGCGAATTGGCGTCGCGTTCCTTCACACCCCCCTCTGTCCGGCAGGACAGAGGGGGGTGCTGTCCCACCAACCGATTGTGCTTGTACGCTCAGCGTCGAATGAACTTCTGAGCCTGCCACCCATAGAGCCAGTCCAGATCCGCCGCGAGCTTTTCCGAGCGCATCTTCAGGAACACATTGCGCGCAATCGCCACTGGACCCGAGGCATGCCAGGCCAGCCGGTTGACAGCGCCGCGTCGAGCGACCTGCGCGACACGCGGCCGCCGTGACTGCTCCCAGACGGCAAGCGCGGCCAGAGGATCGGCGGGGAAGTCGGCGATGATATCGGCAAGCGTCACAGCATCCTCGATCGCCATCGCCGCACCTTGCGCCGCGAACGGGGTCATCGCATGCGCGGCATCGCCGATCAGCGCCATGTTGCCGGTCGTCCAAGGTTGTTTGCTGTCGACCGTGTGGATCGGCCACGCCGTCCACGGGCCGGCCTGCTCGACCAGACGGGCAAGTTCTGCCGAGGTGCCGCGCAGGGCTCGGGCCAGGATACCGGCGTCGGCGTTGCCGGACCAGCCCTCGGCGATGCGTTCGCCCTTGGTGAAGGCCGCGAGATTGAAGGCCGCACCCTTGCTGACGGGATAGGCGACCATGTGGAAGCCGGGATGCAGGAAGGTGGTGACGCAGTCCTTGGCGCCGATGGCTGCAAAGGTTTGCCCGGCGGCGCTGTCAACCGCGACGGTGGCGCGCCAGGCCAGTTCGCCGGAGAAATGGCTCCTTGCGAAGGCCGCTCCCTTGCTCGAATGGGCAAGCCCGCGCACCGACGACCAGACGCCGTCGGCGCCGACCAGCAGGAAGCCCTCGGCCTCGACAGTCTTGCCGGCCATCTCGGCCGTCACCGTGATGCCATGGGTGTCGGCGGCAATGGTGCTGATGCGCGCCCCGGTGACGGTCTCGATGTTGGCGATTTCGTTGGCCGTCGCCAGTAGCGCGCTCTGCAGGTCGGCCCGATGAGCGACGAGATAGGGTGCCCCCCAGCGGCTTTCGGCGGCTTGCCCCAGCGGCACGCGCGCCAGTTCGCGCAAGGTCGCGGCCTCCTTCAACACCACGGCTTCCGGCCGCACCGCCGCCGGCAGCAGCCGGTCGAGTACGCCAAGCTGGCGAAGGATGCGGGTCGCGTTGGGAGAAAGCTGAATGCCGGCGCCGGCAGCTTCCAGGCGCTGCGCCTGTTCGAACACCCGAACAGGGTAGCCGCGTTCGGCTAATGCAAGGGCTGCGGTCAATCCGGCGACACCCGCCCCGGCGATGACAATTTGCCGGGAGCGCGTGTCGGTCATCGGGCTGGTCGCGAAAGACTCAGGCGGCCTGATCGATGTAGATGCAGCCGGCAGGCAGCGTTTCGGTTGCCTTCAGCTTCGGCGAATAGCGGTAGAGCGTCGAGCAATAGGGACAGACTTTTTCATTGTCGTCGCCCATGTCCAGAAACACATGCGGGTGGTCGAAAGGCGGATTGGCGCCCGTGCACATGAATTCCTTCACGCCGATGTCGATTGCCTGATAGCCCGCATCGTTCTGAAAATGGGGAATGGAACCGCCTGCCATCGTCGTCTCCTTAACGCAGTCTCGTCTGCATCTGGATCATATCAGGCCTCTTTGCAAGTTCGATGAAATCAAACTGTCGCAAAAGCCTGTCAGAGGATAAGTTAAGCCGGTTAACGCATGGCCCCGAAGACCGACACCGGTTTTCGGCAAGGACCATGCGTCGCCTTGGAATGGTAGAGCGTCCTTTGCGCGTCCTGAATGACGCGCGGCGCTTTAGCTGGCTGACGGTGTGGAAGAGCGGGAATCATGAACGAACTGAAGCCGGTGCAGAACGAATTCGTGGATGTCGAGGTGGCTCGCCCGGAGGGCGGCAATCCGGACCGGTTTGTCAACCGCGAGTTTTCCTGGCTGCAGTTCAACCGGCGCGTTCTCGAGGAATCGCTGAACCTCAATCATCCGCTGCTGGAGCGCGTCCGCTTCCTGTCGATCTCGGCCGCCAATCTCGACGAGTTCTTCATGGTGCGCGTCGCCGGCCTCGCCGGCCAGGTGCGCGAGGGCATCACGCTGAAGAGCCCTGACGGCCGCACCCCCGAACAGCAGCTCGAACAGCTGCTGCGTGAGGTCGAGCGGCTGCAGGAAGACCAGCAGAAGAGCCTTTCGGCGCTCACCGTGCTGCTCAACAAGGAAGGCATCGAGAGCATCACCCGCGATGCGCTGACCAAGGACGAGAAAATCTGGCTGGAAGACCATTTCCAGGGGCAGGTGTTCCCGGTGCTGACCCCGCTGTCGATCGACCCGGCGCATCCGTTTCCGTTCATTCCCAATCTCGGCTTCTCGATGGCGCTGCAATTGCGCCATCGCAAGAACGGCGAAGAGATGAGCGCGCTGCTGCGCCTGCCGGTAGCGCTGAAGCGCTTCATCCGCCTGCCGGACCGCAAGCATCATGTCCGCTTCATCCCGCTGGAAGAGGCGGTCGGCCTGTACATCGGCAAGCTCTTCCCCGGCTACGAGGTCAAGGGCTCGGGCACGTTCCGCATCATCCGTGACAGCGATATCGAGGTCGAGGAGGAGTCCGAGGATCTGGTGCGCCTGTTCGAAACGGCGCTGAAGCGGCGTCGCCGCGGTTCGGTGATCCGCATCGAATTCGACAAGTTGATGCCTTCCGAATTGCGCGACTTCGTCGCCGGCGAGCTTGGCGTGTCGTCCAGCCGCATCAGCGTCTTGACCGGACCGCTGGCGCTCAGCCAGATCTCCGAGATCGTCGCCGTCCCCCGCGACGATCTGAAATTCACGCCCTACAATCCGCGCTTTCCCGAGCGTATCCGCGAGCATGGCGGCGACTGTTTTGCCGCCATCCGCGAGAAGGACATCGTCGTCCATCACCCTTACGAATCCTTCGATGTGGTGGTGCAGTTCCTGCGCCAGGCGATGGCCGACCCGGAAGTGGTGGCGATCAAGCAGACGCTTTACCGCACCTCCAACGACAGCCCGATCGTGCGCGCGCTGGTCGACGCGGCCGAGGCCGGCAAATCAGTCACCGCACTGGTCGAGCTCAAGGCGCGCTTCGACGAAGAAGCCAACATCCGCTGGGCGCGCGACCTGGAGCGTGCCGGCGTGCAGGTCGTGTTCGGCTTTCTCGAACTGAAGACCCATTCGAAAATGTCGCTGGTGGTGCGGCGCGAGGACGGCAAGCTGCGCAACTACGTGCACCTCGGCACCGGCAACTACCATCCGGTAACGGCGCGCATCTACACCGACCTGTCCTTCTTCACCACCGATCCGACGATCGCCCGCGATGTCGCCCAGCTGTTCAATTTCATCACCGGCTATGCCGAGCCGACGGATGAAATGCGGTTGGCGATCTCGCCGTTCACGCTGAGAAGTCGCATCCTGAAGCACATTGCCGACGAGATTGCCTACGCGGTGCAGGGGAAACCGGCGCGCATCTGGATGAAGATGAACGCACTCGTCGATCCGATCATTATCGACGCGCTCTACGATGCCAGCCGCGCCGGCGTCGAGGTCGACCTGGTCGTGCGCGGCATCTGCTGCCTAAGGCCGCAGGTTCCGGGCCTGTCGGAAAACATCCGCGTAAAATCGATCGTCGGCCGCTTTCTCGAGCACAGCCGCATCTATTGTTTCGGCAACGGTCACGGCCTGCCGTCGGACGAGGCGATCGTCTACATCTCCTCGGCCGATCTGATGCCGCGCAATCTCGACCGCCGCGTCGAAACCATGGTGCCGATCACCAATCCAACTGTGCACGAACAGATCCTTGGCCAGATCATGCTGGGCAACATCATGGACAATCAGCAAAGTTTCGACGTATTGGCTGATGGAACCTCCCGGCGCGTCGTGCTGGAGGAGGGCGAGGAACCGTTCAACGCGCAGGAATATTTCATGACCAATCCGAGCCTGTCGGGACGGGGTGACGCGCTGAAGTCGCATGCGCCCAAGCGCATTGCGCAGTTCAAGCGCCGCAAGAAGAACGCAGCAGCGTCCGGCTGATGCTGTCTGATTCCCAGGGCCGGTTGCAGGACCGCCGACCGCTGTCCATCATCGACATCGGATCGAATTCGATCCGTCTCGTCGTCTATGAGGGGCTGGCGCGTTCGCCGACCATGCTGTTCAACGAAAAGATGCTGGCCGGTCTCGGCCGCGGCATCGTGTCGACCGGCAAGCTCGACCCCGAGGCGGTGACGCGCTCGATGGAGGAGTTCCGCCGCTTTCGCGCGCTCTCCGACCAGGCCGGCGCCGAGCATATGTATGTGCTGGCCACCGCCGCCGCCCGTGAGGCTATCAACGGTCCCGATTTCATTCACCGCGCCGAGGACGTGCTGAAGACCGAGATTCGTGTCATCAGCGGCCGTCAGGAAGCCTATTATTCCGCGCTCGGCGTCATTTCCGGCTTCCACCCGGCCAATGGCATCGCCGGCGATCTGGGCGGCGGCAGCCTCGAACTGGTCGACGTCAGCGGCGAAGCGATCGGTGACGGCATCACGCTGCCGTTGGGCGGCCTGCGCCTGCAGGACATGGCGAAGAACTCGCTGGCTCAGGCGGCGAAGATCGCGCGTGACGAACTGGCGAAGGCGAAGCTGTTGAAAGGCGGGCAGGGCCGGCCCTTCTACGCCGTCGGCGGCACCTGGCGAAATCTTGCCCGGCTGCACATGGAAATGACCAACTATCCGCTTGGTGTCATGCACCATTACGAGATCTCGGCCGAAAGCACGGCGAATTTCCTCAAGCAGGTGGCCAAGGCCGAGATCGAGAAGGTCAAGGGCATCGAAGGCGTTTCCAAGAACCGCCGTTCGCTGCTGCCTTATGGCGCCGTCGTGCTGCAGGAGATCATGGCGGCGATGCAGCCGTCGAAGATCATCGTTTCGGCTCTGGGTGTACGCGAAGGCTTTCTCTATTCGCTGCTCGACGAGGCGGAGCAGAAGGCCGATCCGCTGATTTCGGCCTCGGAGGAACTCGCCCGCCTGCGCTCACGCTCCGTCGCCCATGCGCATGAGCTCGTCGACTGGACCGCCAAAACCTTTGCCGCTTTCGGCATCGAGGAGACCGAGGACGAGGCGCGCTACCGCCACGCGGCCGCATTGCTGGCCGACATCGGCTGGCGCGCGCACCCCGAATATCGCGGCAAGCAATCGCTCAACATCATTGCGCACGCCTCCTTCTTCGGCGTCGACCATCCCGGCCGTGCTTTCCTGGCCATGGCCAACGCCTATCGTCACGACGGCATCTTCAACGAAGCCATCGCCCCCGAGATCAAGGCGCTGGCGCCGCCGCGTTATCTGGAGCGGGCGCGCGTGCTCGCCGCGATGATGCGCGTCGTCTACCTGCTGACGGCGTCGATGCCCGGCATCATGCCCAGGCTGAAATGGGAACAGCGCGCCAACGGCGTGCTGGCGCTGGTCTTGCCGGCATCGCTGGCCGATCTCTATGGCGAGCGGCCGGCCGGGCGCCTGGCGCAACTGGCCAGGATCACCAACCGCCGGCTGGTGCTGGCCGTCGAAGGTGGGCCCAGTGGGTCGGTGAAGTAGAGTCGGAGCAGAGCGGATTAGAACCTGCTCGGTCGAGTTTCTTCACACCCCTCTCTGTCCTGCCGGACATCTCCCCCGCAAGGGGGGAGATTGGCTGCTTCGTCGTCGGTGCTTTTTTCTTGCAACATTGAAGATTGGCGAAAGCCTGGATGACATCCGATCTCCCTCCTTGCGGGGGAGATGTCCGGCAGGACAGAGGGGGGTGCTGTCCCGTCGACGTTTCCAACCCAGTCCGTCAGGCCAAACCACGTCCGTCGACCGACCAGGCTCCCGCACCGACCATCGCCAACGCAACGAACCCGCCTGATATCGCAATGTCCTTCATCAGCATCTGCTGGTGCAGGAAGGCGAGCATCGCGTCGCCGCCGCCCTGGCCGTAATGGCCGATGAAACCGGCGGCAATGCAGAAGGCGGCGAGCAGCAGCGCCGCGATCCGGGTCTGGAAACCGACCAGGATGAGCAGCCCGGCGATCAGTTCGAACAGTCCCGTGCCCCAGGCGGCAAGCGTCGGCAGCGACAGGCCGAGGCCGGCGAAATAGCCTGTCGTGCCGGCAATATCGCTCAAAGCTTGGAAACCGGAGGGCACGAACAGGGCGGCGAGCAGCAGCCGGGAGAGCAGGAGCAGCGCGTTGCGGGGCATGTTCACCTCCGTTATCGGCCGCCGGCCGGCCTCGTCCGATGCCCCGATCCTAGAGCAATTCCAGGAAAAGTGTGAAACGGTTTTCCGTCCGGAATGGCGTCAAATCAAAGAGTTAGAGCGGTTGGCCGTTTCCGTGAAACGGTGAACTGCTCTAGCAGAAAACTCCGGCCGACAGATCGGCGGGCATGTACCAACAACGAAAAAGCGGCGCGGAAAATTCCGCGCCGCTCTTTCGTTCGGCTATTGCCAGTTTTTGGCTCAGCCGCGCTTGGCGTCGATCGAATAGGCACCGGCGCCCGAGGAAGCCAGCACGAGGAAGCCGCCAGCGATGGCGAGGTTCTTGAGAAACTGGATCATCTGCATCTGGTCAGCCCAACCGGTATGGGCGACCAGTCCGGTAGCGACCGTGAAGACCGCCAGCACCCAGCCGACAATCCGGGTCTTGAAGCCGACGAGGATGGCGAGGCCGCCGAGAAGCTCGATCAGGCCGACGACAATGGCCGTTACGGTCGGCAAGGGCAGGCCGAGGCTGCCGAAATAGCCGGCCGTGCCGGTGATGGCGGTCAGCTTGCCGAAGCCTGAAAGCAGGAAGATGACGGCAAGCAGGACGCGGCCGAGGAGAATGGTGGTCGAGGCATTGGATGCGCCGGAACCGGCGACTGAAGTGTTGATGGACATGGTGGCTCTCCGGAAGGGGTTGATACCGGTGAGATAGAGCAAGCCGACTGTTCACCAAAGCCACCAGGTTGGCGACACATTGTTCACAGTACTTACATTTCCGTGATCGGGCGGCCTGCGAAAAATTCGCTTCAGGTCAGGTCGTGACGGGAGTAAATTCTCCCGTCGCCAAATACCGGGCTTTTGGTTGACGCAATTCCGGACGGAAAACCGCAAAACATTTTTCCTGGAATTGTTTACCCCGGATGCGTCATGTCCTCCGGCCGCACCAGCCGGTCGTAATCGGCTTCGCTGACCAGCCCGGTGGCAAGCGCTTCCTCGCGCAGCGTGGTGCCCTTCTTGTGCGCGGTCTTGGCGATCTTGGCGGCATTGTCGTAGCCGATGGTCGGCGCCAGCGCCGTCACCAGCATCAGCGAGCGGTCGAGTGCCGCCTTGATGTTGTCTTCGCGGGCCTCGATGCCGACGACGCAATTGTCGGTGAAGGAGACCGAGGCGTCGGCGAGCAACTGCACCGACTGCAGGAAGTTGTAGGCCATCAGCGGGTTGTAGACGTTGAGCTCGAAATGGCCTTGGCTGCCGGCGAAGGTGAGCGCCGCATTGTTGCCGAACACCTGCACGCAGACCTGCGTCAGCGCCTCGCACTGGGTCGGGTTGACCTTGCCCGGCATGATCGACGAGCCCGGCTCGTTTTCCGGCAGCGACAGCTCGCCGAGGCCCGAACGCGGGCCGGAACCGAGGAAACGGATGTCGTTGGCGATCTTGAACAGCGCGGCGGCCGCCGCATTGATGGCGCCGTGCGAAAACACCATGGAATCATGGGCCGCGAGCGCCTCGAACTTGTTCGGCGCGGTGACGAAGGCAATGTCGGTGATGGAGGCGATGCGATCCGCCACCCTTTCGGCGAAGCCGACCGGCGCGTTGAGGCCGGTGCCGACGGCGGTGCCGCCTTGCGCCAGTTCCTGCAGGCCGGGCAGCGTCAGCTCGATGCGCTTGATCGACGAGGCAACCTGCGCGGCATAGCCCGAAAATTCCTGGCCAAGCGTGAGGGGGGTGGCATCCTGCGTGTGCGTGCGGCCGATCTTGATGATGTGATTGAACTCTCTGCTCTTGGCGGCGAGCGCCTTGTGCAGGTGCTTCAGCGCCGGCAACAGATCGTGCACGATGCGTTCGGCGCAGGCGATGTGCATGGCCGTCGGATAGGTGTCGTTCGACGACTGGCTCATATTGACGTGGTCGTTGGGATGCACCGGCTTCTTGGAGCCCATGACGCCGCCCAGCATCTCGATCGCACGGTTGGAGATCACCTCATTGGCGTTCATGTTGGACTGCGTGCCCGAGCCGGTCTGCCAGACCACGAGCGGGAAATGGTCGTCGAGCTTGCCGTCGATGACCTCTTGTGCCGCCTCGACAATCGTCTTGCCGATCGCCGGGTCGAGCCGCTGAAGGTCCATATTGGCTTCGGCCGCGGCCCGCTTGACGATGCCCAGCGCGCGCACGATCGATGCCGGCTGCTTTTCCCAGCCGATCTTGAAATTGCCAAGGGAACGCTGCGCCTGCGCGCCCCAATAGCGGTCGGCGGCGACTTCGATCGGGCCGAACGTGTCGGTTTCGGTTCTGGTCTTTGCAGCGGTCACGGGTCTCTCCTTGTCGAAGTCGGCAACGGCGTATCGCGTTGCACAAACGGCTTCAAGCGGAGATTGCGGACGGCGAGGATGCAAATCGGTTGAAGGTGCGGCGCTTCTCGCCTTCTCCCCTTGTGGGAGAAGGTGGATCGGCGCGCAGCGCCGAGACGGTTGAGGGGTGGGTGACGGAGTGCCGTTGGCGCCAAGCTGGAACACCCCTCATCCGACCTCTTCGCGGCCACCTTCTCCCACAAGGGGAGAAGGGAAAGAATGCGCGGTTTCGGCCTCTCACCCTAGCGGCGGACCGACAATGTCGATGCCGTTTTCTGCGCAGAGCTGCACCAGTGCCGCGATGATTTCCGGTGTTGGTTGCATCTGCGGCGGCATCTCCGGCTGTTCGGCGGGACGGCTCGCCTGACGCAGCATCGTCTCGAAATCCGAACCGCGCGTGATGGTGAGCGTACGCGCGCCTTCGCGCGATTCGACCCGGTAGGTGTGCGGCAGGCCTTTCGGCGCAATGACGGTTTCGCCGGCTTCAGCAATGCGTTCGTGGCCGTCGATCTGAAAGCGCAGTCTCCCGTCCAGGATGTGAAACACTTCGTCCTCCCTGCGATGCACATGCAGGGGCGGGGAGTCGCCATAGGGCATGCGATGCTCGACGACGCAGGTGCCGTCCTCTCCTGCCGCCGACGAGACGTGGATCGCGACAAGCGTGTTGTTGAACCAGAAGAGTTCCTTGCCTGTGATCGTGCCGGGGGTCATTGTCATGGCCGTCTGATCCTCCTGTTGCCTGTGCCTGCTGGGCCGATGACGATCTAGCCAGGGATATGCCGACAACGGAAATCGAATGATCGTATGGGGCGAATTGATGCGATGAATTTGAACGCGCTCGACCTCAATCTCATCAGGGTGTTCGACGCCCTTCTGCGGGAGAGAAGCGTTACGCGTGCCGGCGAGCAGATCGGCCTCAGCCAGCCTGCCGTCAGCGCTGCGCTCAATCGCTTGCGGCATCTCCTCAACGACCAGCTGTTCGTGCGACGGGGCAATGACATGATGCCGACGCCACGCGCCGAGAGCATGGCCGAGCCGTTACGCGTGGCGCTTCGTGAAATCGAACGCGTCTTCCACTCGGCCAAGGCGTTCGATCCGGTGGAACTGGAGCGAACCTTCACGTTCATGGGTGCGGATTTCTTTTCCATGATGCTGATGCCAACTTTAGCGGCGCGCATCGCGGGTGCCGCGCCGCGCGCGTCGCTAAGGTTTCTCGACAGCGCGCGCGGCGACGTCTCGCGGCTGCTCCAGGACGATGAAATCGACGTAGCGCTCGAGCGTCCGCTGGAGGTCTCCGACTGGGTCTCAAGCACGCCTCTGTTCCATTCACCATTCGCCATCATCGCCGCGAGCGACAACGCTGCGATCAGGCAGGCGGGGATCATGGAAGGCGAGCTTCTACCGATCGAGCTCTTCTGCGAACTGCCCCATGTTCTTCGTTCTATCGATGGCTCGATGTCGGGCTCCACCGACGAGGCGCTCCGCAAGATCGGACGAACGCGCCGTGTAAGCCTGGCCCTGCCGCACTTTCAGGCTGTCGCATTGGCAGTGGCAAACGGAAACCACCTCGCGGCAGTTCCCAGGCAGTTCGCGGTTTGGGCAGCGAAGACCCTGCCGCTCGTCATCTTTGAACCGCCACTTCCCATTGCTGTTCCGGAAATCAGGATGTACTGGCACGCGCGCCACGACGACGAGCCACCCCATCGCTGGGTTCGCGATCAGATCCTGGAGGCGGTAGGCGCACTCGGATTCGTGGAAAGCGGCGCCGCAGAAAATGCCGGCGCCTGGTCTGGTGGCCGGACGGATCAGCCCGCGGTATAGCCACCATCGATCGAAAAGATGCCGCCGCTGGTCCAGGCGGCCTCTTCGCTGGCCAGATAAACCGCGATACCGGCCAGATCGTCAGGGCGGCCGATTCTGCCGAGCGGATAGCTGCGCTCGACATAGGCTTTCAGCTCCGCCTTTGCCTCGGCCGGCAAATTGTCGACGGTCTTGCGCCGCATGGCGGTGTCCACCGTGCCAGGCGCGATGGCGTTGACGCGGATGCCGCGCGGGCCGAGTTCAAAGGCCAGCGATTTGGTCAGCGAGTTCAACGCGCCCTTCGACAGGGAATAGAGGCTCGACGGCCGCTTCGGGATCATCTTGTTGGCGAAATAGGACGAGATGTTGATCACCGATGCGCCGGCCGCCAGATGCGGCAGCAGGCCCTGCGTGAGGAAGAACACCGCCGTCACATTGAGCGCGAAGGATTGCTGGAACTGCGCCTCGCTGACGGTCTCGAACGGCACCAGGAAAACCACCCCGGCATTGTTGACGAGGACATCGAGAGGCCGACTGGATTTCTTCACATGCTCGACGACGGCTGCGATGCCGGCCGATGTGGCAAGATCGGCCGGCAGCGTCTCGATAGTGCCGCCGATCTGCTTGCGGGCGGCGTCGTCTTCTTGGTGTCGCGGCCGACGATCAGGACGTCCGCACCCTCACCAAAAAGGCTTCGGCGATCGCCAGGCCGATACCGTCCGACCCACCGGTGACCAGCGCGCGTTTGTTGTGAAGTCTCATTCGACGCTCCAAGGCTGCTCTGGCCGCCGCGAGAGCACCGCATATCAGCGGGCGAGGTCAAGCGGCCAGCCTATCCGGTAGTGGGTCAGTTTGAAATCTGTCTCGCCTGAACGTGGCTCAGCAGTGAGACGACATATCGTTCCATATCAAGCCTGCGAGCGGTTCCAAGTACACTTGCCCAGGTATCCTGCGGACCGGCGCCAGAGGCGATCATGGCCGGTGCGTTGTGAAATGAATCCGCGAGCATACGAGCTCTGGATAGATCATCGGTCGCGCGAATTTCGACGAGGACGATGCAAAGAACCCTCAGGATATTTTCATTCGTGATGGGTTGAGGATCAATCAGTTGAGACACCTTTCTTTCGGTACGCCCCCGAGCCGCTGGCTTTTCGGCTTCCTTCGCCTCGATCAGCGCAACGATATCGCTAATCTCCCAAAGCTTGCGAGTCACGCCGGCGGCCATCGCGGGCGTCATGCGCATGAAGCATGAATGCGGACAAAGTTGTAATACATGAAGTGCAGGGCAACGGCGTTGGCGTGAGCTTCCACTGCCGTTGGTCAGGCGCGTGAAGCGGTGCATATGCATCCGCATAGTCCGGTTTTGGCGTTCGGCAAATGACGTGCTGACGTGCTTGATGTCTGGATTACCTTCGATCCACTCTTTCCGCGCACCAGTGCATTCGGCGGGGCTATGCACTCGATTGTCATACGCCGTCCCATACTTTTCTGTAAGCATATAGGAGTTCACGGCGGGTCACGACAACGGCATTCGCGGCATCAAATTTCAAACTGACCCACTACCGCCTATCCCACGGTATGAACTTCGGTGACGGGCTCCCGCATGGCCAGCCGGCCCGCGACATAGTTCTTGACCTGACGGACCGCCTGTTCCCGCGAGACGCTGCCTGGCTGCAGGCCGAGCCGCAGCCAAAGCCCGTCGATCAGCGCGGTGACACCAAGCGCGATGTCGTCGGCATCCGCCGGCGAGGCGAGTCCGTGCAGGCCCGACAACAGGTTCGAGCGCATGCGCGCATGGATCACCCGCTGGATACGGGCCATCTTCTCGTCGCGCGGCACCTCGGCGCAGAGCGACAGCCAGGCATGGCACAGAGGCGGCTGGAATAGATGCTCCTCGAAATTGCCCTCGATCACCGCATCCATGCGCTCCATCGGCGTACGCGCCCGGCGAAGCCGCGCGATCACCGCCTGGCACAGGACGGCATTGGCTTCGCGCATCGCGTGCTCGAACAGTTCCTGCTTGTTGCGGAAATAGTGCAGCACGATGCCTTTGGAGGCACCTGCCTGGGCGGCCACTTTTTCCAGGGTCGCGCCGGCAATGCCTTCGCGCTCCAGAACCGCGAAGGCCGCCTGCCGCAGCTCCTTGCGGCGTATCTCACTGAGACGCTTGAGTTTCACGGGATCGGTCCATTTCGAATCCACGTTGACATTTTCGTCCGATCAGATCAACAATTGACCCATGGGACAATAAAAAGACCGATTGGTCAATTTGATGACAATGAGGAGAACCGAAATGTTCCGCATCCTTGCAAATGGCGTCTGCCTTGCCGCTCTCATGTTGGCCTCTCATGCGGCCCAAGCGGCCGAGGCCGAGCAGTGCAAGACGGTCCGCATGGCCGAACCCGGCTGGAACGACCTTGCCTTCACCACCGGGGTCGCCAACGTCCTGTTGGAGGCGCTCGGCTATCAGCCGCAAAGCCAGGTGCTCGGCATCAACGTCATCTACGAGGGTATGAAAAACAGGGACCTCGACCTGTTCCTGGGCTACTGGGATCCGGCCATGGTCACCTATTACGAGCCCTACAAGAAGGACGGCTCTGTCGAGAATGTGCGCGTCAATCTCGTAGGTGCCAAATACACCTTCGCCGTCCCGACTTACGCTTGGGATGCCGGCGTCAAGGACATTTCCGACCTGCACAAATTCGCCGACAAGTTCGGCAAGAAAATGTACGGCATCGAGCCCGGCTCCAACCAGTTGATGATGGACGCCATCGCCGATCCCGCCTTTGGCCTGGACGGCTGGCAGGTGGTCGAGTCCAGCGAGGCCGGCATGCTGTCGGAGGTCGGCTACGAGATCAAGGAAAAGCAGTTCATCGTCTTTCAGGGCTGGGCGCCGCATCCGATGAACACGATGTACGACTTCAAATATCTGACCGGCGGCGACAAGTTCTTCGGCCCGAATTTCGGTGCCGCGACGGTAACGACGCAGGTGCGCAAGGGCTATCTTGAGCAGTGCCCGAACGTCGCGCAATTCCTCAGGAATCTCGTCTTCGACATCGATTTCGAGAATGTCGGCATGGGCTATCTGATCAATGACGGCATGAAGCCGGAGGACGGTGCGCTGAAGGCAATCATGGCGAACAAAAGCCGCCTCGACGCCTGGCTCGCCGGCGTCACCACTTTTGACGGCAAGCCGGGCCTCGCCGCGGTCAAGGAAAAGCTCGGCCTGTGAGAGCGGCCGCGCTCGATGGCTTGCCGAAGCAGGATGTGATGGCGGAGCAGGGCGCCTGGGCCAGCCGCAAGCAATTCGTCACTGTCGGCGATCTCGACATCGCCTATGTCGAGATATCGGGCGCCGAGCCGGCACTTCTGTTGGTGCACGGCTTCACCGACACCAGCCGCAGTTTTTCGCTTCTGGCGCCATATCTGGCCGGCCGCCGTCTGATCATGCCGGATCTGCGCGGCCACGGCGCCTCGCAGGCTGGCAAGAACTGCGGCATCGCCGATCTTGCCGAGGATATCGCCGGGCTGATCCAGAGTTTACAACTCGACCGACCGGTCGTCGTCGGCCATTCGCTGGGCGCCATGGTGGCTGTCGCTTTGGCTGCGGGGCACAAGGAGTTGATCGGCGGGCTGGTGGTCCTGGCCGGCACGTTGAAGCCCGATTTCGCGCCGGGTCATCCGCTGGTGGTGAGCGTCGAGGCCCTGCGAGATCCGATATCGCCGACCGATCCGTTCTATGCCTGGTGGCATGCCTGTCGTCCCGACGTGCCCGCAGCCTTTCTCACCGGCTTGGCGCAAGAGGCCTCGGCGATGCCGATCCCGCGCTGGCGCGCGATTCTCGAGGAAATCCGCCGCGCCGACCTGACCGATGCTGCGCGGGCCGTGCAGGCCCGGACGCTGATCATCGCCGGCGCCTGCGACCCGCTGTTCGGCGCGGCGCACCAGCAGGCGTTGCGGTCCGCTCTTCCTGAAGCTCTCCTCGTCCGCGCCGAGGCCTGTGGCCACAACCCGCATTGGGAAGATCCGGCCCTGGTCGCGAAGGCCATAGTCAAGGCATTTGAAGTCTAACGCCCGACCAACGATTGCGATGTGGGCGACAGCCGCAATGTCTCCGTTGGTTTGGTCAGACCAGCTTGCGCGGCCTGCCAAAAGGCCTGCCATGTCGGCGAGGCGGCGAGAGCGGCTTTGTGGCGGGCATGCGCCTCTGCGTTGTCGAAGCCGGTGACGGACATGAAGACGTTTTCATCAGCCCGCACCGGCAGGCGCGGAAAACTGTTTTCGGCATGCTCCGTAACGAAAGCGGCGAGCAGGCGTGCGTCGGCCGTCATCAGGCACGCCGTCTCAGTCTCGAAGCGAGTGGCGAAATCAGCCTCTGTGCCGGGCTGCAAATGATGAATCGCGATGACAACGATGCCGGTCAGCGGTTTGTTTTGAATGGGTTTTTCGTCATCGGCCAGGCTTGGCCGCTGCGCGCCCGCGAGGTCGAAGCCTGCGCCCGGCCACGCCGGCTTGAGCAGCAGCACATCGTCGGAATCGATCATCGTCGCATTGGCCGCATCACTGTGCGCCGCCCAGACCGGCCCGCCATAAAAAGCGGCGAGAGCATTTTTCCGCGCATCCATGCCGTCGAAGCCGCGCATCCAGACGAACATGTCAGGCCGATCGAGGTCCCGGAACTGGCCGATGACGTTCATGCCGGCGTCCTCCTGGCCCTCGATCAGCCTGCCGTCGAAGATGCCGATGAGCGTGTCGCGCCGGCCGGGCTTCAGCGTGTATTGCCGCAACTCGACGACAGGCGAGGCGAGCGCCGTGGGTTTCGGCGCGACGTTCTGGGGCAGGTTCATCCGACATTCTCCAAAACAGGGTGATCGTCCTGTTTGGTAAAACAGACCGGTTGTCCTGTTTTGTCAACATGCTAAAGTTCGGCAATGTCAGCAGAGATGACCGTCCAGCCAAAACCGCGCCCGGGAAAACGCATCAACGACCCTGAAGGCATGCGCAAGAAAGTGCTCGATGTCGCCGAGGACGCGTTCCAGGCGCGCGGCTATCACGCCTCCAGCATCGGCGATCTGATGGCGGCGGCTGATGTCAGCGGCGGAGCGCTGCATCACCATTTCCCGACCAAGAAGGCGCTGGCGCTGGCTGTGATCGACGAGCGTGTGGCGGCAGCGGTCGAAGAGACATGGATCGCGCCGGTGCTGGCGGCGGCGTCAGTGCGCGAGGGCGTGCGCTCGGTGTTCGAGGCCGTGGCGGCGGAACTGGAGCAGCAGGGGTTCGTGCGCGGCTGCCCGCTCAACAATCTGGCGCACGAACTGTCGCTTGCCGATCCCGATTTCCGCCTTGCCCTTGCCGGTATCTTTGGCGGGTGGCGGCAGGCGATTGCCGACAAGGTGCGTGCCGACCAGCAGGCGGGCAAGGACGAGGGCACGGACCCCGAACGCTTCGCCGCGCTGACGGTCGCCGCCTATTCCGGGGCGATGTCGATGGCCAAGACGGCGCAGGATGCCGGTGTGCTGCGGGATTGCCTGGCAGGGTTGGAGCGCAGCGCGCCGTCGCAGGGCGGCTTGGTTGCCAGGCGACGCAACAGGATACTGCCACGGCCGAGAATTATTTGATGTCGGCGGGACAGCACCCCCCTCTGGCCTGCCGGCCATCTCCCCCGCAAGGAGGGAGATCTGCAGCATCGGCGCTCGCTCGTACCTTCACCGGTGGAGATTGGCGAAAGCCGGTGTGACAGCCAATCTCCCCCCTTGCGGGGGAGATGTCCGGGAGGACAGAGGGGGGTGTGCAGGATCGCGACGCAGCCACTTCTCTCGACCTTGCGGCTTCGCTCTGGCTGACACGAGGGGGAAGCGAAGAAGCCTGGGCTCTTACCTACTCGGCCAGCGGCTTGATCGTCTCGTAGCCGTTGACGGATTCCGAACTGGTGCCTTCATCGTAGCGCCGCGCGAGCGCGGCTTGCAGATCGGGAGCATAGAGCGCGGTGAATGAATCCAGCGTCTCGCCGGCACCGTTCTTGAAGGTCTCCTTGACCGCCAGGACATTGTATTTGCAATCGCCCAGACGGAATGTTTCCTTGCCCTTGACGATCAGGCTCAGCGTCTTGGTGCCCTTCGGCGGCTGGTTCAGCGACAGCTCGACGAACTCTATCGTGGCCTTTGCCCCCGCCTTCAGCGGGAACAGCTTGCGCAGATCGGAAAACGGGATCATCGCCTGGCGGCCGGTGTCGCTGTCGCGAAACACCTCGATCAGGCCGGCGAACAGATATTGGGTCTGGGGCGATTGCGATTCGTAGGTGTTGGCAACCGACATCATCCCGCCGGCCACGGGCCGAAATTCGCTCTGGATGCCGGGTCTCGCCAGAACGAAACCCTTCCTGGCGGACTTGGCATCGACGCAACCGGCGGCATGCGCTTGCGCAAGCGAGACATGCCAGACCCGTGGCGTCATGTCGATGATGGCGCAGAGGCGCTGGACGACCGGCTGCTGTCCATGCTGAATCAGCAGATGATGAATCGCCGTTCGACTGGATCGCTTTCCCGACGCAACTTCCTGGTACAGGCTGCAGGATTTGCCGCGGCCGGCGCCTTGCCGCGGCCGGCCTTAGGCCAGACCGGGCAACGCGTCCAGTCGATCGACGCCACCTTCCTGTTCATCGCCGATGTCCATGCCTGCCGCATGGCGAGCGGCTTGAGCCCCAACTGCCTGCAAGAAGGCAAGACCGACGCCGCGCTGCTGCGCAACGTGGCGGTGCTGAATGCGCTTGGCGACAAGGACTGGCCGGCCGAGATCAATGGCGTCGCCACCGGCCTGCGTTCGGCCGGCAAGATAGGCGCGCCGCTCGGCCTTGTCGTCGGCGGCGACATCACCGACGATGGCGGCGGCCAGATCACCCAGCCGAGCGAGGGCACCCAACTGCTCCAGTTCAGCCAGCGCTACAGCCAAGGCGTCGGTCCGGATCGCGTGCACATGCCGGTTTATGTCGGGCTCGGCAACCATGATCTCGACCAGAACGGGCCGCCGCACCATGTCGACTGGTACCGGCGCGAACTGCGCGACTATGTCGAGGTCAACCATCGCGCCGGCGTGTTCTTCAAGCCGCCAGTGCCGGCCACCGACTATGATGTCGACACCGACTGCTACTCCTGGGACTGGGGCGGCCTGCATCTGATCCAGACGCATCGTTTCGCCGGCGATACCGGCCACGGTGCCGAGAGCAGCCTGCCATGGCTGAAGCAGGACCTGGCGACCTATGCGGCGGACGGCCGCCCGGTCGTCCTGTTCCAGCATTATGGCTGGGACACTTTCTCGGTGGAACGCTGGGATGCCGCCAGGAGCCACTTTGATGATGACGGCACCGGTGCGCCGCATTGGTGGAGCGAGGCCGACCGGCAGGCGCTGCTGGCGGCGCTCAAGGGCTACAATGTCGTCGGCATTTTCCATGGCCACCAGCACGAAACGCCGCTGATCTATCGCAGGGACGGGATCGACCTGTTCAAGCCGAAGGCTGCCTATATGGGCGGTTTCGCCCTGGCCAGGGTGACCAGCAACGGCATGGACGTGGTGCTGGGCGAGGCGATCGGCGATAATGGCGAGGTCGTGTTCACCAATGCTTTCAGCAAGGGCTGGAGCACCTGAAAAAGGCGGCCTTCGCGACCGCCTTTCCCTCGATAACAACGCGTTCCTCGATGCGGATCAGAGCGCCTTCCTGACCTTGTCCTTGACGTCGCCATAGGCCTTCTGCACCTTGCCGGCGATCCTGTCGGCCGTGCCTTCGGCCTGGGTCTGCCGGTTGCCGGTTGCCTTGCCGGCGGCTTCCTTGACCGAGCCCTTGACCTGCTTGGCCACGCCCGCGACCTGATCCTTGTTCACCATTTTTGCGCATCTCCCGGGATTTTGAATTCGAAGGAATTCATTGCGGTAGCTAACGAGCCGATGTCGGTTAGGTTCCAGGCGTCGCCCGATCGGCAGATCAGGTCGCGCGGCCGCCGCCTGGGGCAAGGTCGGTGGGCTAGGCTGTGAACACGCGTTGGCAATGGGATTTTGGAGGCCGTGCGTGCGGGGAGAAAAATGGCAGAATTTACGCTCTATATTGGCAACAAGTGTTTCTCCTCATGGTCGCTGCGGCCATGGGTGGCGATGAGGCATCTGGAGATCCCGTTCGAGGAAGGTTTCGTACGGCTGCGCACGCCTGAAACTTTTGCCAATCTGGCAAAAGTGTCGCCGACCGGTCAGGTGCCGGTGCTGAATCACAACGGCAAGATCGTCTGGGAAACCCTTGCCATCCTTGAATATCTCGCCGACCTGTTTCCCGAGAAAAAGCTCTGGCCCGCCGATATCGACGCCCGTGCGCTGGCGCGTTCGGCCGCGACCGAGATGCATTCCGGCTTTCGCGAGGTTCGCTATGGCTGGCCGATGAATTTGCGTCGGCCGAAGGGCCACAAGCCGCTTGACGCCGAGGGCGAGGCGCAACGCGCCCGCATCGAGGCGCTGTGGCGCGAGTGCCGGGAAAAATACGGCAAGGGCGGCCCGTTCCTGTTCGGCCACTTCACCGTGGCTGATGCCATGTATGCGCCTGTCGTCACCCGTTTCGATACCTATGGCGGCACGCTGGCGCAGGATACGCGCGCCTATGTCGATGCCGTGCTGGCAACGCCGGCGATGCGCCACTGGTATGCCGAGGCGGCCAGGGAGACGTGGCCGGAACCCGGCCCGGACGAATAGGATCCAAACGAAAACGCCCCTCGCACCTTTTATCGTGCGGGGGGCGTCTTTGCCATCAACTGTTATTCGATTGCTCTCATGAACTGCTGATGACACCGAATAAATGCGCGTCTGCGCAGATGGTTCCTGGATGCCGGAAAACTTTTTTCAAGTTGGCGCAAGCGCGCTGTTTGGGGTCCGATTTGCCGTCATGTCAGGTGTTTTGGCCAGGTGGTTTGGGAGAATTCCGCAGCTGTGGCTTTATGCAAATTTGACAGCGCCCCAAAAGAAGCCTATAAGCAAATCGTCGATATTTGTTTGACTGACTTTTGTTATCCGCGCTTTCGAGCGCGCCTTTGACGAACTTCCCACATCAAAAATCGGGACAAACGACGTTGTGCATCCGCATGGCGTCGAACGAATATTTGCCATGGAAAGGGTTCGTCATGAGCACCGGCACAGTTAAATGGTTCAACGCCACCAAAGGTTTTGGTTTTATTCAGCCTGACGACGGCTCGGCCGACGTTTTTGTCCACATCTCGGCCGTAGAGCGCGCCGGCATGCGCGACATCGTCGAGGGCCAGAAGCTCGGCTACGAGATGGTCCGCGACAACAAGTCGGGCAAGATGTCCGCCGACCAGTTGAAGGCGGCCTGAAAAACGAATTCAGCTCTCCCGGTGACCACGGATGTACTGGCACCGGTGAGTGGCGAATTCGGGCGCATGGCCGCGGAGACCTGAGTTTCCACGGCATATCATGTGCATAAGCAGGGCGTTCCCGTGCACCCCCGGTGCATCCTTTTGGATGTCGTCTGGTTGCGCGACGCTCTCATGGAAGGTCAGGCGGTGCCTGGCCTTTTTCATTTTGCGCGCCTTACCGCCGAAAGTGCGCTGCGCGCCGGCCTGGACGTGCTAAGGGACGCTCCAGCAATTTGAATTCGCCGCGCGTATTGCTTTGTGCGTGATCCTGACCGAAGACCCGGTCTCGCTCCATCGGCACAGGCTCCTGACAGGAGAAAGATTTGACCACCAGTTCAAAGACAACCGTCGATCAGGCCGTGTCCCTGTTCAGCAAGACGCAAACCCAGTCGATGTCGCTCAACCGCATCAATTCCGAGCGCGACGCCGTCAGCGAGGCACGCGAAGCCAAGACCGCGCGGCTGCGCGAATTGCGCCTGGAGAAGGAGGCCGACGAGATGGCCGCCGCCGCCGCGCTAGCCGCTTTGCCGAAGCGGGCCGGAAGACGCTGATGGCCACCAAACGCGTACCGCCAACACCGATCGCCGCCGATGCAACCATTGCCGATATGGTCGAAGGCCTCGACAAGCCGGTCGAATTCGTACGGCGTGTGCTGGAAAAGCTCGAACGCTGCAAGCGTGCCCACGGCGATGCCCAGGTGCGCGTCGGCGTGCGCGGCCGCGCCGAATGCCCGAATTACCTGATCGAATATGTCCGTGAAGACGCCAAAACCCATGAGCGGGTGACTTATCAGGACGCGGCCTACAGCGGCAGCACGCATCGCGAGCTGGCGGCCCATCACATCGAGGCGGTGAAAAACTGGTCGCCCGAGGAAATGAACATCACGGCCGTTTCGGCGCTGATCGGCCGCCTGCGCAATCCGCGCGCCCCATCATCGCGCTTCGCCGACGAGGACTGACATGGCCATAAAATTCTCCTCCAAGGATCAGCCGGCAGCCTCGGGTGCCGCGGCAAAACCGGCCAAGCCGGTTGCCGCGCCGAAGGCCGGCGACGCCATCGAGGCCGCGACCGATCTGTTCAAGTCGCCGGCGGATTCGCCGAAGGGCAAGACGGCTAAGAAGAAATAGCGCCTTGCCGCAAGACGCCGATCGCAACCCCGCCGCGCCAGGGCTGTCCGCCCTGGTGGCGAGCGTTTTGTCGTCGCAACAGGGCACCTTCGATTGCCAAAGCTGCGGTGCCTGCTGCTCCTATTCGGCCGAGTGGCCGCGCTTTTCCACCGAGGATGACGCGCAGCTCGACCGTATCCCGGAAAAATATGTCGCATCTGACCTGTCAGGCATGCGCTGCGAGGGCGTGCGCTGCTCGGCGCTGTCCGGCGAGATCGGCAAGTCGACCGCTTGCGGCATCTACGACGTCCGGCCAGACGTCTGTCGCGCCTGCATGCCCGGCGACGAGGAGTGTCTGATGGCACGCCGAGCGCTCGGATTGCCGGTGTAGCCAAGCTCCGATCACCTCCGCTTGTGCGCCGACCCGCAGCCCGATACGTTCCTGGCCGGGTCGGGTGCCGGAGGAACCATCGTGAGCATCGAATTTCTGTTGACGTCGCTGATCGTCGTGGCTTCGCCCGGCACCGGCGTTCTCTACACGCTGAGCGCCGGCCTTTCGCGCGGCGCGCGGGCCAGCGTCATCGCCGCCTTCGGCTGCACGCTCGGCATCATCCCACACATGGCCGCCGCCATCACCGGCCTTGCGGCGCTGCTGCACACCAGCGCGCTTGCCTTCGAGACGCTGAAATATCTCGGCGTCGCCTACCTCCTCTACATGGCCTGGAACACGCTGAAGGAAAATGGCGGCCTCAGCGTCGAGCAGGATGTGACGCCGCGCTCGGCCGGCAAGGTGATTGCCACCGGGATCCTCGCCAACGTGCTCAATCCGAAACTGTCGATCTTCTTCTTCGCTTTCCTGCCGCAATTCGTCAGCACCACCGAGCCCAATGCGCTGTCGAAGATGCTGGAACTGAGTTCCGTCTTCATGCTTTTGACCTTCGTGGTTTTCGTCGGCTACGGCATCTTCGCCGCCTCGATCCGCAGCCACGTCGTCTCGCGGCCAATGGTGTTGACCTGGATGCGCCGGACCTTCGCCGGCGCCTTCGTCATGCTCGGCGCGAAGCTGGCGCTGGCCGATCGGTAGCGCCACGGGGAGCGGTTCAGTCTCGCTGATCCGCTCCTCTTTGTTGCGCTATTCCGGGCGAAAAGCCGTTATGCGCTTTCGGGGAATTGCTCGGGCACGCTACCCCTTCACATAGCCCATCGCTTCGACGATCCGCCCGCCGGCCACGCGCATGAGGTTGACGCCGCGCAGCGAATTGCCGTCGGTCATGAAATAGCGCCAGCGGATCGTTGCCCGGTCGCCGGCAACGAAGGTTTCCTCGATATCGAAGCGCGTGCCGGCCTGGGTTGCTATCGCCGCCCAAAGCCCGACGCACGCCGCTTGACCGGCATAACGGGCGCCGTCCGGCGCTGGCACGGTGTTCTCGATCACGCAATCCTCAGCCACCAGCTCGGCGAGTGCCGAAGGATCATGGCGTTGGAATACGTCGTTGTAGCGCCGCATGATCTCGGCCGTCTGCTGGGACAGGTCGTACGCGGCTGCGTCCATGACAAGCTCCTGTGTCATCTTCTTTCTCCTGGCTTCATTGGCCTTTGGTGGCTTCGACGAGTGTTGCCTTGAGGGTGATCTGGGACACGCCGGCAAGGGCCCGCGAGACGAGGCAGCCCGCCTTGGCGGACTGTGCAAGGCGCTCGAATTCATCTTCGGCAAGTCCCGCGACCTCTGCCTCGGTTTCGAGTTCGATGCGGGTGATCGTCGGACCGGCAGCGGTTGCGCCAAGATGCACCTTGGCGACGGTGCTGATGCTTGTCGGAACATGATTGGCGTTGCCCAGTATGGCGCTCAGCGCCATCGAGAAGCAGCCTGCATGCGCTGCGGCGATCAGTTCCTCCGGATTGGTGCCCGGACCGTTCTCGAAACGCGACGGGAAGGAATAGGCGCCTTCGAAGACGCCGCTGCCGAGCCGCAACCGTCCCGAACCTTCCTTCAGCGTCCCCTGCCATTTGGCCGAGGCTTCACGAATTGTCATTGTCGTTCTCCCTTCGCATGGCATTCCTCAGGTATATATAGACTGATCTACATATTATGTAGACCGATTGTCATATTCTGCGCAAGGCCTATAATGATTCCTGCTGACAGAGGTTGACATGGCCAACGACACCCGCACCCGCATACTCGAGACGACTGGGCTGCTGCTCAGGCAGCGCGGCTATCACGGCACCTCGCTCAACGACATATTGAGCGCCAGCGGCGCACCGCGGGGCTCGCTCTATTTTCATTTTCCCGGCGGCAAGGACCAACTGGTCATCGAGGTGACGCGCGCTAGCGTTGCCGACGTGACGGAGAGGCTGGGCGAAGCGCTGGCTGCCGAAAAGAATCCGGCGGTGGCCGTCCATCATATCTACCAGTCGGTGGGGCGCATGCTGGAAGACAACCAGTTTTCGCTCGGCTGTCCGGTCGCGCCTGTCGTGCTGGACTCGCCCACCGACGTGCCGGAACTGGCGGAGTTGTGCCGCTCGGCCTTCGAACAGTGGATAGGCCTGCTGCGGGACGCCTTCGTCAGGGCGGGGGTGCCCGAGCGCCGCGCGCATGCATTGGCACTGCTGGTCGAATCGTCGCTGGAAGGACTGATGGTGATCGCCCGCGCCACCCGCGACCGCGCTCCGATACAGGCCGTGGCCGATGAAGTGGCGGCGCTGATCGAAGCCGCGGTGCTTGCCGGCGAGGTAAAGCAACGCGCGGATGCCGCCGTCTGAGAGGCCACGACGACCGCTGCGCAAAACAAAAAGGGCGGCATCTCTGCCGCCCTTTCCGTATCTGAAGGCTGATAGGGCTGGATTAGAAATCCATACCGCCCATACCGCCCATGCCGCCGCCCATGCCGCCAGGCATGCCGCCGCCGCCAGCCGACTCCTTCTTCGGAGCCTCCGCGATCATGGCTTCGGTGGTGACCAGCAGGCCGGCGACCGAGGCCGCGTCCTGGAGAGCCGTACGGACAACCTTGACCGGATCGACGATACCCATGGCGATCATGTCGCCATATTCGCCGGTCTGGGCGTTGTAGCCGAAGGTCAAGCCCTTGTTCTCAAGGATCTTGCCGGCAACGATCGATGCTTCCGCACCGGCGTTGGCCGCGATCTGGCGGGCCGGAGCCTGCAGCGCACGACGAACGATGTTGATGCCGGCGGCCTGGTCGGCGTTGACGCCGGTGGCCTTGATGTTGGCCGAAGCGCGCAGCAGGGCTACGCCACCACCAGCAACGATGCCTTCTTCGACGGCCGCGCGGGTCGCGTTGAGGGCGTCATCGACGCGATCCTTCTTTTCCTTGACCTCGACTTCCGTCGCGCCGCCGACGCGGATCACCGCAACGCCGCCGGCGAGCTTCGCCAGACGTTCCTGCAGCTTCTCCTTGTCGTAGTCCGAAGTGGTCTCTTCGATCTGCTGCTTGATCTGGGCGACGCGGCCCTGGATCTCGGCCTTCTTGCCGGCGCCGTCGACGATGGTGGTGTTCTCCTTGGAGATCGACACCTTCTTGGCGCGGCCGAGCATGTTGAGGCCGACGTTCTCGAGCTTGATGCCGAGGTCTTCCGAGATGACCTGGCCACCGGTGAGGATGGCGATGTCTTCCAGCATGGCCTTGCGGCGATCACCGAAGCCCGGCGCCTTGACGGCGGCGATCTTCAGGCCGCCACGCAGCTTGTTGACGACCAGCGTGGCCAAAGCCTCGCCTTCGACGTCTTCCGAGATGATGAGCAGCGGCTTCGAGGTCTGCACGACGGCTTCGAGAACCGGCAGCATGGCCTGGAGGTTGGACAGCTTCTTCTCGTGCAGGAGGATGTAGACGTCCTCGAGCTCGGCAACCATCTTGTCGGCGTTGGTGACGAAGTAGGGCGAGAGGTAGCCGCGGTCGAACTGCATGCCTTCGACGACTTCGAGTTCGGTCTCGGCGGTCTTGGCTTCTTCAACCGTGATGACGCCTTCGTTGCCGACCTTCTGCATCGCTTCCGCGATCATCTTGCCGACCGACTCGTCGCCATTGGCCGAGATCGTGCCGACCTGGGCGACTTCCTCGGAGGTCTTGATCTTCTTGGCAGCCTTGCCGAGAGCCGCGACGACTTCGGTCACGGCCAGATCGATGCCGCGCTTCAGGTCCATCGGGTTCATGCCGGCGGCAACGGCCTTGTGGCCTTCCTGGACGATCGACTGTGCCAGAACGGTCGCGGTCGTGGTGCCGTCGCCGGCGATGTCGTTGGTCTTCGAAGCAACTTCGCGGACCATCTGCGCGCCCATGTTCTCGAACTTGTCTTCAAGCTCGATTTCCTTGGCGACGGTGACGCCGTCCTTGGTGATGCGCGGGGCGCCGAACGACTTGTCGATGACGACGTTGCGGCCCTTGGGGCCGAGCGTGACCTTCACCGCGTCGGCGAGGATGTTGACGCCGCGCAGCATGCGCTCGCGGGCATCACGGGAGAATTTTACGTCTTTGGCAGCCATTTTTAGCTCCTGGCAGGGGCTTTGATCGAGCCCGGGAATTCAGTTGACGGGGAAAGGCCTGATATCAGCCGATGATGCCCATGATGTCGGATTCCTTCATGATCAGAAGGTCTTCGCCATTGAGCTTGACTTCGGTGCCCGACCACTTGCCGAACAGGATGCGGTCGCCGGCCTTGACGTCCAGCGGGACCAGCTTGCCAGCTTCGTCACGAGCGCCGGAGCCGACAGCGATGATCTCGCCTTCCTGCGGCTTTTCCTTTGCCGTGTCGGGGATGATGATCCCGCCAGCGGTCTTGGATTCGGATTCGACCCGGCGAACGACCACGCGGTCATGAAGCGGGCGGAACTTCGACTTTGCCATTTTTTCTTCCTCGATGAGAACGGTGAGAAACAGTTCCTCCATCCGGCGGCGCCGGACATATGAGTTAGCACTCACCAATGGAGAGTGCTAACGTGGCGCTGAAATAGGCTGACGGCTTTTGAGAGTCAAGGTGCGCGAAGGCCGCGATGCGAGCGAAATTTTTCTCATGCTGCCGCACGATTTAACAAAGCCTGGGTTGCGCCTGCCCCGGCTCGAGCGCCGTCCTGCTATCTTCAGTGTCTTGGCGCCCGCAGCACCAACAGCGGGCATCGCTCGGCGAGCCCATAGCTCCCGGTCAAAGCGATGCGAACATCACCAAAGAACGCTTCCGCCTCGCTCGCCAATGCAGTCGCCGGCGCGAAGGTGTAGATGGCCGGCGAGTTCCGATAGACATCGATGGTGCCGATGGTGGGCAGGTCCCAGCCCGTGCGAGCCGAAAGCTCTTTGCGGTCAGGAAACAGTGCATCGAACCTTTCCGCGATCGTCCTGACCGGAATGGCATGGTCGGGCGCGTCGCCCGTCGCGGTCATTGCGACGCGCCATTTGAGTTCGTGGAAGGTCGAGACACCGCCCGACAGTGCAAGCGCCCGCACCGCCGCCGGATCGTCCGGTGTTTCGGGACCGGCAAAGAGACGCAGTCCCGCTCGGCCGCCGGTGCGCAGTACGCCGGCGATCGCCGCAAATAGCGCCCGGCGCGCGGTTGAAAGGCCGAGCGCCGACAGGCAGCCATCGCCGATCACCGCATCTATGCTTGCGTCCGACACCGGCAAGTCGAGCCAGTCGCCGTTGATTGCCTTTCGCAACGCGGTGTCGCCTGGCCAGATACCGGCGATCATGTCGGAGGATTCGTCGACGGCCATCATCGTCGTCCCGAGCCCGGCGAGTTCCGGCGTCACGCCGAGCAGAATGACGTGCGCCTTCGAAAGGTCGAGCTCACGCTCATAGGCCTCAACCGCTTCCGCTGGCGGCCGCAACGGTGGCCCGAGCAACTGCCAGTGCCCTCGAATGGCATTCCAATGGTCGGTCATCCACACCCCCAAGCCGGCATTGTATTTGCAGGCATAATGGAGGACGCTGATGAAGCCAAGCTCGGGGGGCGCATGACACGCATCGCGGTTATTACGCATGAGTTCGACAGGTTCGAACGCCGGCGTGGCCTGCTGTTTCGCCGCCGGAGCTCCTATATGCTTTTCGGTTTGCTGGAGGAACTGAAGCGACGCGGTCATTCCGTCCGCATAATCCCCGGAACGTCGGCAAAGCCGGAGGCCGACATCGCGGTGCTGCACGTCGATGCGACTGTGACGCCCCCCGAATATGTCGAATACGCACGCGCTTTTCCCTTTTGCCTGAACATCGGAGCCGCCGACATCTCCAAGCGACGCGTCAGTGGCGCGGTGATCGGCAAGGAGGACGACTGGCAAGGACCGGTCATCGTCAAGAGCAATCTCAACAATCTCGGGATGCGGGAGCAAGCGCTCAACCGGCGATCGCTGCGAGCCGGGAAGCCGAAGCCGTTTCCCGGCGTCGAGCTCATCGAGGGTTATCGCGTCTATGCATCCCTTTCGGATGTTGCGCCGGAGGTCTTCGACCGCAGCGATCTCGTCGTCGAAAAATTCATTCCCGAGCCGGAGGCGGACGGCTTTGGAGCCCGCTTCTGGATATTCTGCGGCGAGCGCGAGCGCTGCACCCGCCATGTCTCGCCGCAGAGCCTCGTCAAGGGCGACGACACGATCCGACGTGAGCCGGTTCCGGTTCCCGACGAGCTTCGCACGTTGAGGCGCCGGCTTGGCTTTGACTACGGAAAGTTCGATTTCGTCATGCATGAGGGCAGGGCGGTGCTGCTTGATGCCAACAAGACGCCCGGTGGCGCCCGCAATCTTTCTGCGTTTCTCGCTGCCGGCAATGCCAATCTTGCCGACGGCTTCGAAGCCCTTGTCCGCCAGGTCGCATAGCGGGCGTTCTGATGCTTGCGATGCCCGACACCTCTCATTCGCGGCAGCTTGCTGACGATCGCCACGGCTACAAAAACAGCCGCAGCTGGGTGTGAATGATAGACCGGTAATCCTCGATGGTCTGGCGGCTTTCCGGTTCGCCCTCGGCGAGCGCCAGGCGCACCACGCCGCCGGCGAGCTGGAAGATCAGCAGAACCATGCGTTCGAACTGCTCGCGCCTCTCGGGCTTGAGCAAGGCGATGACGTGGTCGCAGAACATTTTGGCTTGGTACCGGGTTTCCGCGATGTCGAGGTTCTTGAGTGCCTTGTCGGCCTGGATGGCGTTCTGCAGATCCTGGATGGCCGGATCGCCGGCGACACGGCTGAGATAATCATCGAGCAGCCGGTCAGCGGCCACGATCACGTCTTTCGCCTCGCGGATTTCGGCGATGATCGTCGTCAGCCGTGCCCGGCTGACCTCTGAAAACCGCTCATAGAGCATCGCCAGAATCGCCGATTTGTTGGGAAAATAGTGGTAGACGGTGGCGATCGGCCCGCCCGCCAGCATGCCAACTTCCTTCATGGTGACGGCGTCGATACCCTTTTCCCCGATCAGCCGCATGGTCGTCGACAGGATCGCGTCGATGCGTTCGCGGCTGCGTTCCTGCTTGGGCCTGCGCCTCGGCTCGGTCGCCATTCTCTTCAATTCCGTCATGCACCGATCTTTCGCACGGTTTTCAAATTCCGATTGACAAGAAATATGATCAAGTATCAGTTTCTGAAATACTGACAGGTTGTCAGCTTTTTTGCCGCACGGCAAGGACGTTGGGAGGCGCCTTTGGCTTCGACAGACACCGGCCATGCAGGCAGCGGCGACTGGCTGGTCGGCAATCCGACCGGCTGGCAGCTGGCGTCTGCCCTGTGGATCGGTTCGGTCGGCCTGCTCATCCTCGGGCTGCAGCCCGTGTTGCTCGGCGCCCTTTACACTGAGGGTCATGTCAGCGGCGACGAACTGGCGCTGGTCGCCACCGCCGAGATGATCGCCATTGCCATCGGTTCGGCTGTCGTGGCGATGCTGCTTTCGGCGCACCACATGCGCTGGAAAAGTGCCGTCCTTCTGCTGCTGCTGGCGCTGGCCAATGTGTGGACGGCCTATGCCGCGAGCGCCGGCACGCTGATTGCGGCCCGCGCCCTGGCCGGGCTCGCCGAGGGCGGTCTGGTCGCCATCGCCACCGAACTGATCGCCCGCTCGCGGCGCGCCGAGCGCATCGGCGGCTATTTCGTCACCATGCAGACGCTGGCGCAATGCGCGCTTGCCCTGCTGCTGGCGCTTTATGTCATTCCGGCCGCCGGGTCGGCGGGCGGCTTCATCGTTCTTGCCGTCGTCTGCGTCGTGTCGCTGGCGGTCGCCTTCACCGTACCCGGTGACTATGCCGACCTGCCCAAGGAAGAGAATTTGGCCAATGTGCTGACTGTTCCCTCGATGACCGCGCTGTTGTCGGTCTTCTGCTACTTCATGTTCTTCGGCGCGGTCTGGGCTTTTCTGGAGCCGCTAGGCGCGCAATACGGCATCGATGGCCGCACCGTCGGCCTGATCGTCTCGGCCAGCCTCGCCGTGCAGGTCCTGGGGGCGATGACGGCGACCGCGTTCGAGGCGCGCATCGATTATCGCCTTGCCATCGCGGCGATCGGCGTCGTCGCGCTTGTCAGTTCCCTGGTTCTTGCCAGTAGCCCCGGCCTGACGACGTTCTGGGTCGCTGCCTTGGCTATGGGCTTTATCCTGCTGTTCATCGTGCCCTACCAGATCCGTCTGGCGATCACCGCCGACGAGACCCGCACCGCTGTGCTCTTGGTGCCGGCAGCCCAGCTTTTCGGCCTGGCGATCGGACCGATCGCGGCGTCGCTGCTCATCGATGGCAAGGATTTCCGGCCGGTGCCGGAATTCGCCGCCGCCAGCGCGGTGGCCAGCGTGGTGCTGCTCGGTCTGTTCGTCCTTGTGTCGCGTCGCCGTCGTGCGGTTGCCTGAGCGGGGAGGTGGGATGTCAAACATTTGGAGCAACTGGTCGGGCTTTGTAAGTGCCGAGCCCAAGCTGATCGCCAGCCCCGGCGATGCCGGTGAGCTCGGTGATCTCGTCCGGACCGCGCCTGGCCCGGTGCGCGTCGCCGGCGCCGGTCATTCCTTCACGCCGCTGGTGAAATCGCGGGGCACGATCCTGTCCCTGGAGAGACTGGAAGGGCTGGTCTCGCACGATGCGCAAAAACATCAGGCGCGGGTGCGGGCAGGAACCCGGCTCGGCGCGCTGATGGGCATCCTGCAAGGTATTGGCCAGGGCCTGCCCAACATGGGCGATATCGACCGCCAGGCGATCGGCGGCGCGCTGGGCACGGCCACGCACGGCTCGGGACCGACACTCGGTGCCTATCACACGCAGCTGGAGACAGTGCGGATCATCGACGGGCTTGGCAAGGTTCGCGACTTCAAGCGGGCAGGGGATCAGGACATGATCCATGCCATCGGCGTCGCACTCGGCGCTTTCGGCGTGCTCACCGAAGTGACGCTCAACAACATCGCGACCTACCGGCTGCGGCGCCGCAAATGGGTGCTGCCGATCACTGAGATGCTGCGGGAGTTCGAGACGATGATGGCCGCGCATCGCTCGGCCGAATTCTACTACATTCCGTTTTCCGGCTACGCGCAGTTCATCGCCAGCGATCTCAGCGGCGCCGCACCCACCGCACGGCCGCCGGAAGAGGACGAGTCGGGTTTGAGGACACTGCGCAGGCTGCGCACCTCACTTGCCTGGCTGCCATCGCTGCGTGGCCGTCTGATCCTGGGCGCCATCGCCAAATTGCCGGCCGAGGACTACGTGCAGGACTGGCTCAACGTCTATGCCAGCGACCGGCAGACCAAGTTCAACGAGATGGAATATCATTTGCCGTTCGAGGAAGGGCCGAAGGCGCTGGCCGAGATCATCGAGCTGACCGAGAAGCGTTTTCCCGAGGTCTATTTCCCGATGGAGGTGCGCTCGGTCGCGCCGGACCAGTTCTGGCTTTCGCCATTCTACAACAGGCTGACCTGCTCCATCGCCATCCACCATGATGCAGCGAACGATCCTCTGCCGTTCATGCGGGCGGCAGAGCCGATCTTCCGCAGATATGGCGGCCGGCCGCATTGGGGCAAGATGCACAGCCTGAAAGCGGCGGATCTGAAAAAGCTCTACCCGCGCTGGGACGATGCCATGGCGGTGCGCCGCGACGTCGATCCGCAAAACCGCTTCGTCTCGCCCTATATGGCCGGCCTGTTCGGCATCGAATGATGAGCACCTATTTTCCCACCCTCTCGGATGCGCTGAAGGAAGCCGGCATCTTCCAGCCCTGCCTGCTGCTCGATCGCGACCGGCTGGACAGCAATATTGCCCTGGTGAAGGGCAGACTCGACCCCGGCCTTGCTGTGCGGTTGGTCGACAAATCGCTCGCCTGCCTGCCGCTGCTTGCGCATATCGGCAAGGCGCTCGGCAGTGAGCGCTTCATGACCTTTCACCCGCCGATCAGCGAGGCGGTGCTGAAGGCGTTCCCGGATGCCGATCTGCTCTATGGCAAGCCGATGCCGATCGGTGCGGCAAGGGCTGCGCTGGTGAAGGGTAATGTTGACTGGTCGCGTGTCTGCTGGCTGATCGACAGCGAGGAGAGACTGGCGGAATATGGCGCCCTCGCTGGCGAACTCGGCATCGGCCTGCGCATCGCTTTCGAGATCGATGTCGGGCTGCATCGCGGCGGGTTCGCCAGTCCTGAGGCCTTGTCGAAGGCGTTGAGCGCGTTGCCGGCCCGGCTGCATTGCGAAGGCGTCATGGCCTACGAGGCGCATGCGCCGCTCATTCCCGGCCTTTTCGGCGGACCGGCAAAGGCATTGGCCAAGGCGTCGGCGCAGGCCTCGGCGTTCGTCGCCTGTCTCGGCGCCGACCAGCGCCGTATCCTGAACATCGGCGGCAGCAAGACCGCGCTGCTTCATCATGGCGGCATGGCCAACGAGGTTTCGATGGGCTCGGCCTTTGTGCTGCCCAGTGATTTCGATACGCCAGGCCTCGACGGCTTCCAGCCGGCGGCCTTCATCGGCACGCCGATCCTGAAAATGGTCGAGCCGATGCTGCCTGGCCCGCCGGCCGTCACCCGCCTGCTGCAGGCGCTCGGCCGCTTCCCGCGCAAGGGCTGCTATCTCTATGGCGGCAAGTGGATGGCCGAGCCCGTCTTCCCCGAAGGCATGAAGGCGAATGGGCTGCTCGGCCTGTCCTCCAACCAGCAATTCATGGGCTTGCCCGCCGACGCGACCGTAAAACCCGGCGACTACGCGTTTCTAAGGCCGACGCAGAGCGAAGCCGTGCTGCAGCAGTTCGGGTCGATCGCGGTGTTTTCCGGCGGCGGGATAGTCGATCGCTGGCCGGCGCTGCCGATGGCCTGACCGACTACGCCTTCACCGGTATCCAGATCTCCAGCCCGCCATTGCCGCTGCGTGGGTCGAACTCAGGGCCGTAGCGTTCGAATTCCGGCGCATCCGATATCTCGTGGCCGGAAGCCGGCAGCCATTTGTTCCAGATCGTATTGACCGTGCGGCGGATGGTCGAGATGTGTTCGCGGTGGGCAAAGACCGCATATTTCTGCGCCGGCACCCGCGCCCGGCTGAATTCCTTGGGCAGGTCGGAAAAATCAGACACTTCGACGCCAGCGATGTAGTCGAAATTGCCGGCATCGTCGCCGTTGACGCAGACGCCATAGGCGACATCGCCGGTCTCGCCCGGAATGTTGCCGATATAGGGGCCGAAGCGCTGCCATTGCATCGGAATGGCGGCGCTGGTTTCGCAGCTGTAGCGTTCGCCGAGGCCGGCGATCAGGAACGGCCGGCTGGTCTCGAAACGCGGTGGTTCGAGATTGGTGAGGAAGGACTGGTCCATCAGGATCGGCTCCACGAGGTCGAGCTTGTCGAGTGTGCCTTGCGCGCGCACCAGTTCCGGCGTGGTGCCGAACTGATCGCGGAAGGCACGGGTGAACGCCTCATGCGAGTTGTAGCCGGCGTCGAGCGCGACGGAGAGAATGTCGGGCGCCCCGCCGGCCAGCTTGCGCGCCGCCTCGGTGAGCCGGCGTGAGCGCATGTAGCCCATCACCGAGCGGCCCGTGGCAGCGCCGAAAGCCCGCGCGTCACATGAAAACGCGACACGCCGCTGCTTTGCGCGACATCGTCAAGCGAGATCGCCTCCGGCAGATGACTTTCGACGAACCACAGCGCTTTCTCGGTCGGGTTCATTTTGCTCCTCGCATTGGCCAGATCATCCTGCCGTTTCCTGGCGCGGCCAGTTTGATCGAAATTGCGCATCCCGCGCAATCGAACCGATCCCGTCACAGTCGCACACCGATATGGCACAGCGGTCGAGCGCCCCTTGCCGCCGACGAGCCAAATTCGGCAGGCTTCGCTTGACAGCGCCAGGCGGCATCCTCTAAATGCGTAATGTTATTACATATCGAGAGCGTGAAATGCATGTTTCCCCTAGCCGGCCCACCACTCCGTCCGAGAAATCCATTGCGAAGCGATTGGGGGAAATCTACGCTGAAGCGGTGATGGTCCCCGAGTCGAAAGGCGAGGGGTGAAAAGGGAACACGGTGAGATCCCCAGGGGTCGAGGCCGTGGCTGCCCCCGCAACTGTAAGCGGCGAGCAAAATCCGTGAATGCCACTGGCCGGCAAGGCTGGGAAGGCAGGATGGCGCAACGACCCGCGAGCCAGGAGACCTGCCATCACAGAGTTGACCGGACGGGGTGTGCCGGGAGGAAACGCGAATCCCGGTCTTGTCGGCCGCTTCGCCAGCTTCCTTCCGTCGCCAGTTTTGGAAAGTGACGGAAAGTTGGACGGCTCCATCCATCGCATCATCGCATGCACGCTTTGCCATCCCGGCAATCTGGCGGGCAGCCGATGACCGTAGCGCTTCTCGAAGCACATGACCTCTGCGCCATGGCGAATGGCCGGGATCTGGTCCAGGCGGTCAGCTTTTCGGTGGCCGCTGGCGATCGCCTCGCCATCATCGGTCCCAACGGCGCGGGCAAGACGACGCTGCTGCGCATGCTGTCGGGCATGCTGCGGCCGAGCTCCGGCGAGGTGAACCTCGGCGGGCGCCGGCTGGACGGGATTTCCGCCGCCGAGCGGGCGCTGCATATCGCCGTTGTCGGCCAGACCGACCAGCCCGATCCGCGGCTGGCGGTGATCGACTATGTCGAGCTGGGCCGGGTCCCGCACGCTCGGCTACGGCGCAGGAGCGAGGAGCGTGACATTGTCGTCGATGCGCTGCGCCGGACCGGCCTGCTGCCGCTGCTTGGCCGCACCATCGGCTCCCTGTCGGGCGGCGAGCGCCAGCGCGCCCAACTGGCGCGCGCCATCGCCCAGCAGCCAAAGATCCTGTTCCTCGACGAGCCGACCAACCATCTCGACCCGCGCGCCCGCGGCGAACTGCTTGAACTCGTGGCCGGCTTCGAGATGACGGTGATCGCGGTGCTGCACGATCTGGCGCTGGTCGCGCCGTTTGCCACCAGGGTGGCGGTGATGAACCATGCCCGTCTGCAAGCGCTCGCCGCACCGCGCGAAGCGCTGACCCAAAAGCTGATCCGCGAGATTTTCGGCATCGATGTGCTGCGTCTGCGCCATCCGACCGAAGACCGCGAACTGACGGTGTTCGAGATGCCGAACCGTGCCGCGCCGCCATTCTGATTGAAGCCGTCACATATCGATCAATCCCGTCCACAGGAGAAAACCCTTGAAACGCCTCGCTTTTTCGCTTGCCTTCTCGCTGCTGGCCTCGACAGCCCTGGCCTTCCCGGTGACCGTCGACAGCTGCGGCAAGCCGCTGACCTTCGACGCGCCGCCGAAGCGTGCCGTCATTCAGGATCTCAACATGGCCGAGATGGCCTTCGCGCTGAAACTGCAGCCGGCGATCGTCGGCCTGACCGGCATCTCCGGATGGTACAAGGTCGGTCCCGAATTCAAGGCCGAGCAGGGTTCGATCCCGGAACTGGCGCCGAAATATCCGACGCTCGAAAACCTCGTCGCGGTCGAGCCCGATTTTTTCTTCGCCGGCTGGTATTATGGCATGAAGCCGGGTGGTGAAGTGACGCCCGACACGCTTGCTCCGCACGGCATCAAGACGCTGGTGCTGACGGAAAGCTGCGTCCATCTCGACAAGAGCCGCCCCGCCGCCTCGATGGACCTGCTCTATGGCGACGTCGAGAAACTGGGCAAGATCTTCGGCAAGGAGGCCGAAGCTGAGAAGCTTGTCTCCGGCTGGAAGACGCGGCTCGCCGACATCACCGCCAAGGTCGGCGACGCCAAGGGAACGCGGGTCTTCCTCTATGATTCCGGCGAGGACAAGCCGTTCACCGCAGGCAAATTCGCCATCCCCAGCGCCATGATATCAGCCGCCGGCGGCGACAACATCATGGCCGACATGGATACCAGCTGGGGCAACACGGACTGGGAAACGGTGGCGTCGCGCAATCCGCAATTCCTCATCCTGCTCGATTACCAGGACGGTGGCGGCTACAGGAAACTGCTCGATTTCCTGAAGGCGCATCCGGCCATGAAGGAGACGGACGCGGTCAAGAACGAGCGCTTCGTCGCCCTGCGCTATGCCGAACTGACGCCGGGACCGGCCAACATCGAAGCCATCGACAAGATCGCCAAGGCCATGCATCCGGAAGCGTTTTGATGCCTGTCGCCCAAAAGTGCGCAGCGGTTTTGGGGCAACGACATGCATGAACAAAAGATCCTGGAAGTGCGTCGCACGCGTCCTGACAGACGCGACGCATTTCCAGGCTTGCGCCATCCGGCATTTGCACTGGCCATGCTGGTGGGAGCGGCGGCGATCGCCGCTCTCGCTCTGCTGTCGATCGCCTATGGTTCGACACTGATCCCGTTGACCGATGTTGTTGCCGCGCTTGGCCGTGCAATCGGCTTCAGCGGGCACGACGTGGCAGGACCGGTCGGCAAGATCGTCGTCGACCTGCGGCTGCCGCGCACGATCCTGGCCATCTGCGTCGGCGCCGGCCTCGGCGTCGTCGGTGCGCTGCTGCAGACGGTGACCCGCAACGACCTCGCCGATCCGTTCCTGTTCGGCCTGTCGTCGGGCGCCGCCGCGGGTGCGGTTTCCGTTATCACCGTCTTCGGCGACAGTTTCGGCATCTGGACATTGCCGGTCGCGGCCTTCACCGGCGGCATATTGGCTGCCGGCGTCGTGCTGCTGCTGGTTGCGCGGGTGAGGGGGCAAGGCCCGGAGCGGCTGATCCTTGCCGGCCTTGCCGTGTCCTTCATGTTCACCGCCTTGACCAACTATCTTGTCTTTGCCGGCGATCAGCGCGCCGCCCACTCCGTGCTGTTCTGGACCATGGGCGGCCTTGGCCTGGCGCGCTGGGATAATATCTGGCTGGGCGCGCTGGGAGCAGGCACCATTCTGGCTTACGCGCTGTGGAACCATCGCAGGCTCGATGCCTTCCTGGCCGGCGAAAACGCCGCCGAAAGCCTGGGCGTGCCGGTGGCGCGGATGCGAAGGATGACCTTTCTCGTCGCCGCCTTCTCGACGGCGATCCTGGTCTCGGTCGCCGGCGTCATCGGCTTCGTCGGGCTGATGATCCCGCATCTGTCGCGGCCGCTGGCGGGCCCCTTGCACCTGCGCCTGGTTGCCAGCTGCGCCGTCTTCGGCGCGGTGCTGTTGCTGGCCAGCGACCTCCTGGCCCGAACGCTGCTGCCGCCGCAGGAACTGCCGATCGGCATCATCACCAGCTCGGTCGGCGCGTTCTTCGTCGTCACCATGCTGATCCGCAACCGGCTTTGAGTGCGGCTTGGGTCAGGGCCGCGATTACTCTCCCGAAATGCCCAGCTGCACCCGTTGCTTTGGGCGCTTCGACTGGAACAGGGCAAGCAAAAAAACGCCGGCCTGAACGACGATGATCGTCGGGCCCGTGGCTGCGTCGATGTGATAGCTGAGGATCGTTCCCACGACGCTCGACCCGATGGCGGCGGCTGCTGCAATGGCGAGCATGCGCTCAAAGCTCTTCGTCAAAAGAAAGCCGATCGCTCCCGGCGCGATCAGCATGGCGATGACAAGGATGATCCCGACAGCCTTCAGCGAGGCCACGATGGTCAACGCGAGCAGCGTCAGCAGCCCGAAATGCAGCAGGTTGACGGGCAGGCCGATCGCGCGCGCATGGGCCGGATCGAAACAATAAAGCAACAGATCCTTGCGTTTTGCCAGAACGATGAGGATCGCCGGCACGACGATGACCGCCGCCTCGATCACGTCGCGCCACTGGACGCCGAGCATATTGCCGAACAGGATATGATTGAGATGCTGGTCGGTCTCGACTTTGACGAACAGCACCAGGCCAAACGCGAACATGCCTGAGAAGACGATGCCCATGACTGCGTCCTCCTTGATCCGGCTGTGCTGCTTGAGGTAGCCCGTCGCCAGCGCGCAGCCAAGTCCTGCCACGAAGGCGCCGAAGGCAAGCGGGATCCCGGCGATATAGGCGAGCACGATACCCGGAAGCACGGCATGCGAAACGGCGTCGCCCATCAGCGACCAGCCCTTCAGGACGAGATAGCAGGACAACACCGCGCAAATGGCGCCGACCAGAACGGCGACGGCGAGACCGCGACGCATGAATTCGTGGCTGAGCGGTTCGGCGATCCAGGACCAGATCGTCATCATGACGCGACCTGCGATGCGGCACGTGCCGCCCGGCGTGCGGCGAGCCGCCCATGTTTGGGTGCGAAGACGAAGGCAATCAGAAAGACCACGGTCTGCAGCACCACGATCAGTCCGCCAGTCGCGCCATCGAGAAAGAAGCTGAGATAGGCGCCGACCGCGCTCGTCGCCGCGCCGATCGCCATCGCGAGCAGGATCATGACGCCGAACCGATCGGTAAGCAGATAGGCGGTGGCGCCAGGCGTTACCACCATCGCGATCACGAGGATCGCGCCGACGGTCTGGAGCGCGGCGACGATGCAGGCGCTGAGCAGCACGAAGAACAGGACCCGCAGCCGCCACGGATTCAGGCCGACGCCGCGCGCATGGTTCTCGTCGAAGAACACCAGCATCATATCCTTCCATCGAAGCCCCAGTACAGCCAGCGAAACCGCTGCGATGAGGATGATCTGGGTTACATCCTCGTCGGAGATTGCGAGGATGTTGCCGAGTACGATGGACTGGATGTTTACGGAGGTCGGACTGATCGACGCAATCAGCAGCCCGCCAGCGAACAGCGTTGTAAAGACAAGGCCGATCACGGCGTCCTCGCGAAGTTGCGTCACGCGCCGCACCAAGGTGATGCCGAGTGCGGCGATGAGGCCGGAGGCGAATGCGCCGGCGGCATAGGGAAGGGCCACTATGTAGGCGGCCGCAACGCCCGGCACCACCGAGTGGGCAAGCGCGTCGCCCATCAGGGCCCAGCCCTTTAGTATGAGATAGCAGGACAGGAACGCGCAGACCATGCCGACCAGGGCGCTGACCCAGATGGCCTTGGCCATGTAGTTGTAGGTGAAGGGTTCCAGCAGGATGTCGATCACGGGGCTGGCGATCCGCTGTCGGGCTTCATCATCTTCTCTTGATCCCGCTCGCCGTAAAGCACCAGAGGACGCTCGTCATCGGTCAGCACGGTCAGGTGGCGAGCGTCGGGGTCGTCATGAAGATCGGCGCCGCCGAGGCGCAGATGCCTCAGCACGCCGCCAAAAGCTTTCGCAAGATTGGCTTGCGTAAACGTTGTCTCTGTTGGTCCGAAGGCCAGCACCGTCTTGTTGAAGATGACGACATGGTCGCAGAAATTGACGATGCTGCCGAGATTGTGCGTCGACACCAACATCAGCTTGCCGTCGTCGCGCATCGACCGAAGGAGATCGATGATCGCTGCTTCGGTCTGCACGTCGACGCCGGTGAACGGCTCGTCGAGCAGGATGATTTCGCCGCCCTGCGCCAGAGCGCGCGCCAGGAACACACGCTTCTTCTGGCCGCCGCTCAGTTCGCCGATCTGGCGCTTGCGAAAATCGGTCATGCCGACCCGTTCCAGTGCCGCGTCGACCGCCATGCGATCGGCTCTGCCTGGGATACGCAGAAAATTCATGTGGCCGTAGCGGCCCATCATGACGACATCTTCCACCAGCACCGGAAAGTTCCAGTCGACATCCTCGCTCTGCGGCACATACGCGACTAGGCCGCGCTTCAGCGCTGCGTGGACGGGCAATCCGGCGATAAGCACTGTTCCGGTCGACGGCGTCAGGAAGCCCATCAGCGCCTTGAACAGCGTCGATTTGCCGGAGCCGTTGACGCCGACCAGCGCGCAGATGGTGGAGGCGCCGAGCCTGAAAGAGGCGGAGTGTACGGCCGTGACCCCGCTTGAATAGTTGACGGTGACGTCGTCCACGTCGATGGAGGCAACGACCCGGCCGCTACCGGTCGATGTTCGATCATGGCTGCTGTCCGGAGCGAGCGCGGTGCGAACCCCGGTCACCCGCCGAACCCCTGGACGATCGTCTCGACGGTGGTTTCGAGAAGCTTCAGATAGGTCGGAACCAGGCCGTCTTCCTCGCTCAGCGAATCGACGTAGAGAACGCCTCCATAGGTGGCTCCGGTTTCGCGCGCGACTTGCTTGGCCGCCTTGTCGGAAATGGTGCTTTCGCTGAACACCACCGGAATCTTGTTCTCGCGCACCAGGTCGATCAGCTTGCGCGCCTGTTGCGGGGTGCCTTGCTGGTCGGCGTTGATCGGCCACAGATAGGCTTCGCGCAGATCGAAGTCGCGTGCCAGGTAGCTGAAAGCGCCTTCGCTTGTAACCAGCCAGCGTTGGTCCGTTGGGATCGCCGACAGGCGCTTGCGCATGGGCTCGTCGATTGCCTTGATCTTTTCCGAATAGGCGGCGGCATTGGCGGCATAGACCTGGGCGTTTGCCGGATCCGCCTTGGACAGCGCCTTGCGGATGTTCTCGACATAGATGAGGGCGTTCTTCGGCGACATCCACGCATGCGGGTTGGGCTTGCCTTCGTAAGGCCCCTCCTTGATCCCCATCGGCTCTATGCCCTCCGTGACGACGGCACTCGGCACGTTCTTCACGTTGTCGAAGAATTTCTCGAACCAGCGTTCGAGGTTCATGCCGTTCCAGAGCACGAGGTCGGCCGATTGCGCCTTCACCACGTCGAGCGGCGTCGGCTGATAGTCGTGGATTTCAGCGCCGGGCTTGGTCACCGACTCTACGATTGCCGCGGTCCCGGCTACGTTTTGCGCGATATCCTGGATGATCGTGAACGTCGTCACGACGCGCAGAACCTTCCCTGCCGCAGGCCGGGTCTCCTGTGCCATGACCGGAACAAGGCTCGCCATCGTCGCAAAACCGATGGCCACAAAGCCGCCAAGCGCCCGCAGCATCGTCCTGCGGGTTGGGGAAGCAGAAACAGTCATCGGATGCCTTTCGACTGGAGTTGATCGTCGCCCATGCGCTAGTCACGTCATGCTAATGCAAGTGATTTGCATCTAATATTGCAGTTGCAACTGATTTGCAAGTAGCTAATTGCAGTCGCGTGGCAACGCGGCTAAGTATGACGGATGAAAGCGGACAACGACCTTTTCGAGCGATTCCGGAGCAATTTGAAAGCCGCCGGTGTCCGGATGACCGAACAACGCAAGGTGATCTTGCGGCTGCTGGCGGATGCGCACGACCATCCGGACGCGAACGAATTGTATTCTCGTGCCCACCAGATCGACGGCAGCATTTCCTTGTCGACCGTCTACCGGACGTTGCGGCTCCTAGAGGAGAAAGGCGCCATCCAGCGTCATGCCTTCGACGAGGGCCGCGCCCGGTTCGAAAACGCGGACCGTGAACATCACGACCATCTCATCGACCTCGACACCGGTCAGGTGATCGAGTTCCGTTCCGACAAAATCGAGAAACTGCAGGCCGAGATAGCGTCGGAGCTTGGCTTCGAGATCGTCCGCCACAAGCTGGAACTGTATGTCAGGAAACGCGCTAAATAGCGGGGTTTCTGGTCGTCACCATGCTCATCCGCAACCGCTTTGAGCGCGGCAACAGATCGCCGGATCACACGGTCCAGAAATAGCGCACGATGTGGAAGAACACAGGGGCGGCGAAGACCAGGCTGTCGGTGCGGTCCATCATGCCGCCATGGCCTTCGATCAGATGGCCCCAGTCCTTGACGCCCTGGTCGCGCTTGATGGCCGAGGCGACCAGCCCGCCGAGGAATCCCATCGAGCAGGCGACGAAGGCTACGCCTGCCGCCTGCAGCGGCGAAAAGGGGGTGACGAACGACAACAATGCGCCGAGCAAGCTCGCCGACACCAGTCCGCCGATCAGGCCTTCCCAGGTTTTCGATGGTGAGACGTTGGGCGAAAAACGGTGTTTTCCAAACAGCTTGCCGAAGATGTACTGCAGCACGTCGCTGCCTTGCACGACGATGATCAGGTAGGCGATCAGCAGCAGGGTGCGGCCTTCGAATCCCGGCACCTCGAGTGTCAGCAGAGCAGGGACATGGCTGACGCAATAGACCGAGATCATCACCGCCCATTGCTGCGCGGCGATCCGCTCGAGGAAGCGTTCGGTGTCGCCATGCAGCGCCGTGATGGCCGGCATCAGCAGGAAGCAATAGACCGGAATGAAGATGACGAAGAGCCCGTACCAGGCGGTCCACACCAGCCAGTATTGAAACGGTATGATGATGCCGAACATGCCGAGCAGCACCCAATGGTCGCTGCGGCGCGTATGCGTCAGCGTCACGAATTCGCGCAGCGCGGCGAAGGAGATCAGAGCGAACAGGATGGTCATCCCGTAACGGCCGAAGAAGAAGGCGACCGTCATCAGCGCCACCATCACCCACCAGGCGTTGATGCGCTGGGTCAGATTGACCAGCGTCGAACTGAGCGGCTTCGGCGCCCGCGCCGAAAGGATGGTGGCGACGATGCTGGCGGTGGTCAAAACCGCCAGCAGGCCGATGATCAGGATGGAGATTTCGTGGCGCATCAATCGTCTCGCTCGGGACGCGGGTTGAGCGCCAGAAGCGTGGCGTGGGCGCGTTCGAGGAAGGCGCGGCGTTCTTCTCCCGGACCGATCGCCACCGGCGCGCCGAAGACGACGCGGCACAGCAGCGGCACCGGCAGGAACTGGCCCTTGGGCAGCACGCGCGACATGTTCTCGATCCAGCACGGGATCAGCTCGACCTCAGGCCGCGCCGTCGACAAATTGTAGAGCCCGGAGCGGAATGCCAGCAGCGGCTCTTCGGTCATGTTGCGTGTGCCTTCGGGAAACAGGATCAGCGAGTGCCCCTGGTCGAGAACCGACAGCATGATCTCGATCGGATTTTCCTCAGGTCTCGTCCACTGCCGGTTGATGAGCACCGACGACAGCATGTCCTGCGCGATGAAGCGGCGCAGCCGCGACTTCCCCCAATATTCGCCTGCGGCAACAGCATGGGTGATCGCGCGCTCCCTTTCGCTGAGGCAGGCCGACAAAAGGATGAAGTCGCCATGGCTGGTGTGGTTGGCGAAATAGATGCGCTGGCGGTCGGAGGGCAGGCTGCCGTTCCAGATCGGCCGCACGCCCGTCACCATCCGGGCCAGCGCCGACAGGCCGACCGAGGTTACCGTCTGCAGCAAGGTGAAGGTCTTGAGCGAAAGCCTGTTCATCGCGGCGCCCAAAACCCTGCCGCCAGAAGTGCTGCGGCAAACAGAGCCAGGGCGGCACGCTGCTTGAACAGCAGACGACGCGTGCCGGCCATGCGGTCATCGAGCGAGCGTGTCGCGGACGGAGCCGTTTTCAGGCGCATGCGCGCCAGCATGTCGTCCACTGCGGCACCGCCGGAAGCTTCGTCATCATGGCTGGCCATGATCCGGAACAGCAGCGCGTCAAACGCCAGCAGTGTCGACAGCATCAGCACCGCCACCGCGCTCGCGGCGGTGATCGACAAAGCAACGGCCGCGGGCAAGTTTTCGAAAGCGCCGCGCGTCGAGGCAGCCAGCGGCGCAAGGATGTTCGCGGCCACCACGATTGCGGCCGGCCACGCTGCCTGCCGCATCAGCATGCCAGCGAAGCGATGGGTGCGGTCCTGATAGGCATTGCCGGTCATGACGCCGCCGGATCCGTGGCTTCTGCAAGATGAACCGGCCGGCCGAGGGCCGCGAGCATCTCGCGGGCGAGCGTCGACGTTTTGGCCCTGCCGGTCACCACCAGCCATTCGGCCACGACGCCGGCGCTGCGCTGGAAGCCGAGCGCGCAGCACACCAGCACGGTGCCATCCCGGCGCGCGCTTTCCAGCGCGCCGGCTGCCTGTTGCTGTACCGACACGGGCGGCGGCAACAGGTCGATCATCGGAAAGCTGATCCAGCGGCAATCGGGTGCCGCCGGTCTTTCAAGTTCGGCGGCAAGGTCGATGACCGTGCCGAAGCCGTTGGCCTCGCGTGTAGTGGGAAAGCGCCCGAGAAAGACGCCATCGGCAATCGCCACCTGGGGAGCAAGTTTGCGCGTCCAGGCCCATATGTTTGCCCTGGCGCCGAGACGGTAAGGCAAGAGCAGGACACGGCTTGCGAGCGTGATGCTGCCATCGGCGGATTTCTGGAACACTTTTTCGCCTGCCCCTGCATAGGCGAGGGCGACGATGGCCAGCGCCAGCGCCGGCCAAAGCAGGAACAGCGCGACAGCGCAAACGAATGCACCGAGCGCGACGCCCGCCAGCGCGAGCACGGCGCCCAGCGCATAGAACCGCGCCAGCCGCCGCGCTTGCACATCGCTGGTTAGCCGGAAGCCTGAAAACGGCAACGCGCCGCTGCGCGGAAACAGCCACAACGCAAAGAATCCGAGCAGCGCGCCGGTCGGGATGTCGATGAAATGATGCTGCCAGGTCGTCAGCACCGAGGCGCCGATCAGGAAGCACCAGCCGTGCCAGAGCGCCAGGAGAAAACCGCCGAGCCGACGGCGCCAATGATCCCAGATGATCACCAGAAGGGCGATGTGCAGCGAGGGCGCCTGGTTGAACGGCTTGTCGAAACCGCCGAGCACGGCAAACAGGAAGCCGGGCAGGCCGGTCGTCGCCGGCCGCACGAATGTCGCGGTCAGCGGGAACAGGATGAAGCAGGCAACGGCGACGACTTGCGCGGTGAGATAACGCCCGGCCAGGCGGTCGACCCCTTGCCTGTTGTCGTTGAGCAGCAGCGACAGGCCGTAGAACAGGTTGATCGACCAGTAGGGGACGATGGTCCAGGCGACGAACGGGATGCTGTGTTCCCAGGAGAACACGATGCTGCCGACATCGTCGCGCCGCGACGCCAGCCAGTTGGCGAAGCCGTAGCTGAGATAGAAGAACGGTGCCAGCAAGGCCAGCCACAGGGCTGCCCTGACGACCACCCGTCCATAAGGCTCGGCGCGCGCGGTGGATGCAGGCGATGAGACCATGCTGTTCAGCGGCGCCGCGCGACCGAGACGGTGAAGATGCCCCATTGGTCGATGCGCTGGTCGAGCTTTTCGAAACCGGCGGCTTCGACGAGCTGGTCCATCTCGCCTTGCGTGCGACGCCGCATGACCCAGGCCTCGCCGCCGCGATGCGAGGTCAGGCTGCGTGCGATCATCTCGAGCTGCGGGTGCCAGGGCTGGTTGGTGTAGAGCAAAAGGCTTCCCGGCTGCATGGCGCGGGCGAGCCCACCGAGCGAGCGGGCGATCATCGCATTGTCCGAGAACAGCTCGTAAAGGCCGGAAACGATGGCGAGGTCGGGCGCTGGATCGGCGCCGGCGAGCATGTCGGCATCGAAAGCGTCCGCACGCTGGAACGAGACATCAGCCGGCAATTGCCGCTCAGCGATCAGCTTGCGGCCAAGCTGGACGTTGAGGTCGGAATAATCCTGCAGGCGAACGCTCGCTGGCTGGTCGGGGCTCTTCGCGATGGCATCGAGAACATAGCGGCCATGGCCGGCGGCGATGTCGAGAATGTGCGCCGGCCGACCAGCGGCCTTGAGCGTCGCCAGGCAAGAGCCGATGAGCTCTTCGAGATGCAGCTTGCGCTGGCGGATGCCGCGCCAGCCGATGGCTTCCAGGAAAATGCGGTCGACGACGCGGCCAAGAGGTGTAAGACCCCGCGCGTCGTTCTCGTAGACGTAATCCAGCGTCGAGCCGGAATCGAAGCCGGTGGCGATGCCGGTCTTCATGCCCTGCGAGACCCAGGCGCCCATGCGGATGGAGGCACGGCTGAATGCCCAATAGAGACCTTTGGGCGACAACAGATCGAGCGGCGAGGCAAGCCTGTCGGCCTCGTCGCGGGTGTAGCCCGCAATATCCGCCTGCTTCAGGTCGACCGGCGCGTCCGGTGCCGCGAACTGCCTGGCCAGGAACGGCCGGATCAGCTCGAGGGCCTGCGCCCGGTCGCGTTCGCCCAGCGTGTCGTGAAAGAAGCCCGGCAGCACATGGCGTTCCTTGGCGCGGCTGCCGAGATTGACGAAGAACTCGTGCTGCGGGCCGTGGCGCACCACCCAGTCGCTGCCCGAAAGCAGAAGCTGGGTCGGCACGCGGATGGCGCGGGCGTCAGCGACGATGCGTGCGGCATGCTGGTAGAGTTCGACCAGGATGTTGGAAGCGATCGGCCGCGTGATCAGCGGATCGCTCTCGAAGGAGGCGATGCGCACGGGATCATGGGTCAGGAATTTCGCCTTGACGTAGGAATTGACGAAAAAGCGGCCCTTGATCTTCTGCCAGAGTGCGATGCCTTCCTTGGCGAAGGGCACGTAGAGTTTCACCGAGAAGGCCGGTGAGGCCAGCACCATGGCGCGCAACTTCGGCGCATAGTCATGCACCCAGGCGGCGGCAAGCACAGCGCCGAAGGATTGCGCGATCAGCGCGATATCCCCAGTGGCGAAGCCATCCCTGGCGGCAATCTCGCGCATGAAGCAGTCGATGTCGCGCACCAGGGCCGAGAAGGAAGGGGCATAGCCGCGCTCGCCGGACGAACGGCCATTGCCGCGGGCATCCCAGGCATAGAAGGCGTGGTCCGGCATCCGCAATTCGTCGACGAGATGGGCCATGCGGCCGCCATGCTCGTGGCCGCGATGGAACAGCACCACCGCGCCTTTGGCATCGGCCGAAGCCGCAGGCCAGAATCGGTAGAAGATCTCCGCCCCGTCATGGCTGCGGAAGACCCGCTCCTGCGCTTGCCGCGCAAAGCTTTGCGTGGCCGCGGCGGCGATCGGTTCGTGCATCATGGTCTTTCCCTCTGGCGGCATGGCGAGCCTCGATGCTCAGCTGGCGCTGCCAATAAGGCCGGCGCGTATCCGGTTTATGGCGGTCAGCAGCGAAAGCGTTGCCATGGCCGGAAACACAAACGGTGCTATCGATGCCGGCCAGAGCCCGGCGGCGCACAGCACGGCGACCACACCGAGCGCCAGCGCTCTGTCGCTCTTGCCGAATGGCCCGGCATAGTTGCGTCCGATCTTGGCGGCGATGCCGAGCACGCCGGCGAATTCGGTCAGCACGGCCGATATCGCGAAGGCGACGACGCCCCATGCGCCAAATTCCGGAAAGACGGCAAAAGGAAGAATCAGTGCGAGGTCCGAAACGACGTCGCACAACTCGTTCAGATACATGCCGAGCGTCGACGCCTGCCCATGTTCCCGTGCCAGCATGCCATCCACGGCATTCAGCGCCATGCGCACGAACATCACCACGGGGATAAGCAACAGCAGCCAGCGCCATTCGTGCAGGATCGCGATGGCCGCGCCGGCGGTTATCGACATCACGGCCGCCAGGATGGTTATGCTGTTTGCGGTGACCCCGATTGCCGCCAGCCGATTGACCAGCGGCCGCAGCCGTCCCTGGAAGGCCGGCTTGAGAGCGTAGAGCGTCGGCATTTTCGTGATCCCCCGATCCTGACCAACGGCTGTACATCAATATGTCAGACCCGACCAGCATGACGTGGCGGAGCGGCGAAGCCGGCTGGCATGGCGACAGGCGCTCACCAATCGGTAACCATGCCTGCATCGCATGACTGTCGTGCATATCTGCCGGCTTCTTATGCAACGCGGCATCTTGAATAGTGAGCACGCTTATTATATATCCCGCTCATGGTTTCCGATGGCATCGACAGATTGGGCTTCTTGATTCACGACGTGCAGCGCCTGATGCGCAAGCGCTTCGAGGCGAGGGCCAGTGGCTTGGGGCTTTCTTCGGCGCAATGGCGGCTTCTGGTCCGCGTTGCCAAGGAAGACGGCGTCGCGCAGGCACGGCTGGCCGAACTTCTCGAAATCGAGCCGATCAGCGTTTCGCGCCTGGTCGACCGCATGGAGGAGGGAGGCTGGATCGAGCGTCGTGCCGACGCCGCCGATCGTCGCGTCCGCATGATCTTCCTGACGCCCAAGGCGAGCGACGCCTACGCCGTGATCAAGAGCATTGCCGGGGAAGTCTATGAGGAATCGCTGGTCGGCGTGAAGCCGGAAGCCCGTCGCGTCCTCGTCGAAGGGCTCGAGGCGATGGTCCGCAACCTGACCGACGACGAGACGCCGTCCATTGAAAAAGTGAAGAATACAGAAGGCGCAGCAGCATGAACGCGGTAGCCAAGATAGACAAGAACACGACCGAACTGGAGATGGAAGCGCCGGCGCAGCCGGCCGCGGCCCCGGTGGCGGTTGCTCCCCCAGTGCAGCCGGCCCCGGCGCCGGTGAAGAAAAAGCGCCGGCTGGGCCGCTTCCTGCTGATGGTCGCGCTGCCCGCGGCACTCGCTGTCGGGGGCGGCTACGTCTGGGTCACCGGCGGCCGCTACCAGGAGACCGAGAACGCCAACCTGCAGCAGGCCAAGGTGTCGATCGCTTCCGACACGGCAGGCCGCATCGTCAAGGTCGACATCTTCGATAACCAGCTGGTCAAACAGGATGACGAGCTGTTTGCCATCGACCCCGAGCCATACCGGATCGCGCTGGCGCAGGCCGACGCGGCGGTGGCGGGCGCGCGTCTCAATGTCGAGCAGCTGCGCGCGGCCTATGGCCAGTCGATGGCTCAGCAGAAGTCCGATGCCAGCCAGGTCGTCTTCGCCCAGTCGCAGTTCGACCGCGCCGCCGATCTTGCCCAGAAGGGCATCAACGCCAAATCGTCGCTGGACGAGGCCAAGAACGATCTCGACAAGGCCAAGCAGCAGCTGGCCGTTGCCGAGCAAGGCATCATCAGCGCCAAGGCAGCCCTTGGCGGCAATCCCGACATCGAGACCGACAAGCACCCGACCGTGATGGCCGCGCTCGCCGCGCGCGACAAGGCGGCCTACGACCTGGCGCAGACCACGGTCAAGGCGCCGGCGGACGGCATCGTCAGCCAGGCCTCGTCGTTCAAGGTCGGCCAGTATGTCGGTTCCGGCACGCCGCTGTTTTCGCTGGTCGAGACCGGCGACACCTGGATCGATGCCAATTTCAAGGAAACGCAGCTCACCCACATGAAGCCCGGCCAGAAGGCCGAGATCGTGGTCGACACCTATCCAGGGCGCACCTTCGAGGCGACGGTCAAGGCGATCGGCGCCGGCACGGGAGCCGAGTTCTCGCTGCTGCCAGCCCAGAATGCCACCGGCAACTGGGTCAAGGTCACGCAGCGCATCCCGGTTCGTCTCGAATTGACCGATGCGGACGCCAAGATGGCGTTGCGCACCGGCATGAGCGCCACCGTTACCGTCGACACCGGCGTGGCGCGTGGCCTGCCTTCGATCTTCGGTCACGCCACGGCTGGCGAGGCCGCGCAGTAACGTCAGAATGCCGCAGGACCAGCGGCGGAGGTGAATAGCAGGATTGGTCTGATGGGAGGAGCTGGAGGATCAGCGTTTGGGCGCGCCGCGTAGCGGCCTGGCCGAAATCTGAAATCTCCGACGCGGACCCGTCGGTCCTCATGTTTCCGGGCGGCAGGCATCCGCTCATCAGAGACTTTCAGTCGATGTAACCCCCACATCGACAATCGCGTCCCACCGCGACGAGGGTCTCTCAACGGAAGGCGTTGCCGCCCGGAAACCCCTTGTACACGTTTTTGTTACCTGCTGGAAGTTTCATGCCATGAGCACGCCCGAACCCTTCAAAGAAGTGCCGCATCGCGGCCTGATCACGGTCGCGCTCATGCTGGCGACGATCATGCAGGCGCTCGACACGACGATCGCCAACGTCGCGCTGCCGACCATGACCGGCGATCTCGGCGCCTCACCCGACAACATCAACTGGGTGCTGACCTCCTACATCGTTGCCGCCGCCATCATGACGCCGGTCACCGGCTGGCTGGCCGATCGCTTCGGCCGCAAGGAACTGTTCCTGGGGGCGGTTGTCGGTTTCACCGTGTTTTCGATGCTGTGCGGTATCGCCTGGAGCCTGGAGAGCATAGTGTTCTTCCGGCTGATGCAAGGCGTGTTCGGCGCCGCCATCGTGCCACTGTCGCAAACCTTCCTGCTCGACATCAACCCCAGGGAGCGCCACGGCCAGGCAATGGCCATCTGGGGCGCTGGCATCATGCTGGGGCCAATCCTGGGTCCGACGCTCGGCGGCTGGCTGACCGAAAATTTCAACTGGCGCTGGGTGTTCTTCATCAACCTGCCGGTCGGCATCATCGCCTTCCTCGGTATGGCCGCCTATCTGCCGGCGGTTGCCCGGCGAGTGCGCAGCTTCGATTTCTTCGGCTTCGCCATGTTATCGCTCGGTGTCGGTGCGCTGCAGTTGCTGCTTGACCGCGGCGGCGAGGTCGACTGGTTTTCCTCGGTCGAGATCTGGATCGAGCTTGCTCTTTCGATCACCGGATTCTGGGTGTTCATCATCCACACGCTGACGGCGGAACGTCCTTTCATCGATCCCAAGATCTTCCTCGACCGCAATTTCGTGACCGGGCTGGCATTCATCTTCGTCATGGGCGTGCTGATCCTGGCCTCGATGTCGCTGCTGCCGCCGATGCTGTCGACCATCTTCGGCTATCCGACCGTCACCATCGGTGTCGTGTTGGGGCCGCGCGGTGTCGGCACCATGATTTCGATGCTTGTCGTCGGGCGGCTCATGAGCAGGATCGACGCCAGGATTCTTGTCGTCATCGGCTTTCTGCTCACGGCGCAATCGCTCTACACCATGTCCAGCTTCACGCCACAGATGGACAATTGGCTGATCCTCAGCTCCGGCGTCATCCAGGGCCTGGGGATGGGAATGGTGTTCGTGCCGCTGTCGACCGTCGCCTTCGCCACGCTTGACGTGCGCTTCCGCACCGATGCCACGGCTTTGTTCAGCCTGGTGCGCAATCTTGGCTCATCCATCGGCGTGTCGGTCGTGACGGTTCTGATGGTGCGCAACACGCAGGTCAACCACACCGAGCTTTCGGCCTTCATCAACCCGTTCAATCCGAATCTGTGGGCGGTCTCTCCAGCCGCCGCGAGCGGCGATCCTATGGCGCTCTCACAGGTCGATCGCATGGTCAATCTCCAGGCGATGATGATCTCCTACGTCAACGACTTCAAAATGCTCATGGTGATGACGCTGCTTGCCATTCCGTTTGTTTTCCTGCTGCGCAAGCCGAAGCAGGCGCCTGCCGGCGGCGCGCCGGCAGCGCATATGGACTAGCTTTCCATCCTATTTTCCGAGCACCAGGCTCCAGTAACGGAGCTTGCTGTCGCCGCCGTCGCGCACATAGGCAAGGCCGAAGCGGGTGAAGCGCGGGTCGAGCATGTTGCGGCGATGGCCGGGCGAATGCACCCAGATGTCGAACAGCTTCTCAAGATCGAAACGGCCCTCGGCGATGTTCTCCGCCGCGGCACCGGAAATTCGATTGTCCCTGACGCGCGAGGCGAAATCCTTGCCCCAGCCGGTGGTGTGGCTCATGCGGCGGCGCTGCGCCATGTAGCCGGCCTGCTGCAGGGCGGCCTGTTCGAGCTGCCGGTCGGGGACCATCGGCGCCAGCCCGGCCGAGGCGCGGATACTGGCCAGCGTGCCGGTGGCGGAGGAGGAGACCCCGGCGCCTTCGCCGGTTGGCAGTGAAACAGTGCTGCAGGCGGCGAGTCCCGCTAGGGCGGCGAGGCCGGTCAACACCATGCGCCTGTTCAGATTCGGCATCGGGTAGGTTTCGATTTTCGCTATGGTCATGCCCCTGAGATAACGTCGATCATGGCTTTTGCCGGGCAGGGCGGCGAAAATCGAAGATGTTAGGCGGCAGTATCGAGATCTGCGTCCGAGGAACCGCGCATCCGGTCGTCTTCCGTATGCACCCACCACGAGCCCAGCGCGTCGATGAGCGGTACAAGCTTGCGGCCAGGCGCCGTGAGGTCATAGTCGACCCGCAGCGGATAGCCCGAGCGGGCCGTTCGCCTCACGATACCGGCGTCCTCGAGCTTGCGCAGTTCCAGAGCCAGAATGCGGTGCGACACGGTGGGGTTGTCGCGTCTCAGGTCACTGAACCGCTTGGTCCCGTCCTTCAGATAATAGAGCAGCAGCGTGGGCCAGCGGCCGCTGAGCACGCGCATGGTCTCTTCGATCGGGCAGCGTGAGACGACGTCTTTCATGGGCGGATCCTGGTTACAGAATTGTGCGTAATTTACATGGGACGACCAGCGTTTAGGGTCAAGTTTCGCTGCGCGGCGTGATCTCCTCAATCACGGAAGAAAACAAATGGAACCTATCCTGCTTTATGGCTTCCCGGCGGGAAGCTCGATGGGGCTCGTCGCTGCCTTCGAACGCGTCGGGCAACCCTATCGCCTGTGCCGCGTCGACATGCTCACCGAGATGAAAAACGATGCCTATGCCAGCATCAACGACCGTCAGGAAACGCCGGTGCTGATCACCGACGAAGGCCGGGTGCTCACCGAGACAATGGCCATCGCCGCATGGCTCGAAGCCCGCGACACACAGCGTCGCATCAGCTTCGAACCGCGCACGCCGCAAGCCGACCGCATGCACCAGTTGATGGCCTTCGTGAACACCGGTTTCACCGCCGCCTTCAGCCCGCTCTGGGTGGCATTGGAAATGGCGGCGGATGAACCCGCGCTGAAGGCGACCTTGCGGGAGTTCGGCCGCAAGGCCGTTGCGGAACGTCATGATCGGCTCGAGGCGATGATCGCCGGTACGGATTTCCTGGTCGGCGACGGGCTGACTCTTGCCGATACCACGCTGATCGGCGTGGCACGCTGGGCGGAATTTCACCAGGCGATCGACGGCGCTGCCTATCCCAAGCTGGCCGGATTGCGCCTTCGCATCGAAGCCGATCCGGCCGTGCGTTATGCCCTGGCTGTCGAGGATGGCGAACAACCCGCCGGTTCTGGCGCCTGCCTTGGCCACGTCCCCCTGACTGAGGTGATCGATCGCTTCGCTGCACCGGCGCAATCGTAGCGATACCCCATTTTCAACCAGGATGTGCCTTTGTGAGAGGCACTGATCTGCCGGAGTGCGGTCGCCGCACTCCGGCATTGTTAAACGCGACCGCCATTTTTCTCAACGCGACCGCTTGGGCCGCCTGTCGTTTCTCATTTCACCAGAGTGATCATCCGATCGGCATACATTGTGCGATTTCCAAGCGCCGCCGCGCAGTCCGACTTGACGGACGAGTTTCCGGTCATCTGTATCGTATTGCCGACAAGCCTGAGACAGTTGCCCTGGGCGCTCATATCAGAGTTGCCGGCGTAGGAAATGGGCGCGTCCGGCGCGTAGATAAAACCGCTGATCACGGAATTTGCGCCGCCATTCAATGTCAGAGCAGACGTGTTGCCGTGATCCTGAAAAATGGTGATACCGGCATAAGGGCCGCTGGTGGGCGGGGAAAGGTTCACCTTCTCATTGGCATTTATGTAGATCTGAGCGCTTTCCATGAGAAATATGGTCACGCCCTGGCCAGTCAGGCTGCCGTTTCCCCCTGGCTTTATGGTGGTGCCGCGCATGATGTAGACGCCCGGATTAAGCGTGATGTTTCCCGACAATGTCTTGTCGCAATAAGTGCCTGGCGACAGCGTGTAGGTTTTGCCGTTCGGGACCGGCAAACACAATGTGTAAGGGGGAGGAACGACGTCGGCCAGCGGATCAAAGGATGCGTACCGATGTTCGTGCGGCGTTCCGCAGGCGAGACTGGCGCTGGGTGGCAACAGCCCGCTGGTGCCGCCGACAGTTGAGACACAGCCCGCTGAAACCAGGGCGGAGCCGCCCCTGTTCACGGAATCGGGGGCGTCCGAGTTCGCCGCGATCACACAATTGTCCATCGAGACGTTGGTCGAGCCCTGCAGGTTCACGGCGGCGGACGCATGCGGATCGAGCGCCAGCACGCAGGCCTGCGCGCCAGGTTTTATCTTGACCGAGGCCGAGCGGTAGGCCTGCCAGGGGGCCGAGGCGCTGATGAAGCTTGGGCGGCTTATGCTGGACGACAGCGAGATAAAGTAGGCGCTTGGGCTGCCGCTTGCCGTTGCCGCGAAAGCGGAGACGCTGCCCAGATATTCCTGCTGGTCGGCCACGCTCATATTGGCGGCGAAGAATTGCAGCCCAAGCTGCTGGACATCGCCGGCCGCCATATCGGGAGAGAACTTCGTGCCGATGGCGAGCCCCGCCGCGTCAAGCGAGTTCTGTAGTTGCGAGGCGTCATGGCTCGTGCCGATCAGATCAACGGCGCCGGCCAAACCAATCATTATCGGCAGCATCCCGATGGCGGTCGTTATGGCAAAGTTGCCACGCTCCGAAGACCAAAAGCCTTTCAATGCGAACATAGTTCCTCGCCGAACTTCGTAAAGCTCAGGTGATACGCCAAAGATCCCTACGAGCAATTTAAGTAAATGCTAAAATGCGTAAATGCTAAAATGCAGCACAATGATTGGTCAAAATGAAGGACCGCCAAGGTACGCCATATGAGAGGCCATACGGAGAGTTGAACACTACGAGGAGTTGCTCCCCAGGCAATTGACGCGGCGACAATCGCCGCCAACTCTGCTATCGTGCCTCTCGTTCTTGAAGTGGCAGCTCTGGCGGCCATCCTGGCGGTGACCGCCCCGACACACGGGAGGAAGGTTATGGCCGGCTTTCATGTCATGGCGGACGCACGTGGAATGCATGTGCAGCCAACGGTGCGCCGCATCACCACGTCGGACCTTTGGGATGCGCTGCGCCTCGGCGTCGAGGATTTCTGGGCAAAACCTTCGCACTATGTGTTCCTGTGCTTGATCTATCCCATCGTCGGCCTGATCCTGACGCAGTGGACGTCCGGGGCCAACGCCATCCAGCTCATCTATCCCCTGATGTCGGGTTTCGCGCTGGTCGGGCCCTTTGCGGCGCTCGGCCTTTACGAGATCAGCCGCCGGCGCGAACTCGGCATGAACACCTCCTGGCGGCACGCGTTTGATGTGCGGCGCTCGTCCGCGGTTCCGTCGATCGCCGTCATCGGGATCATGCTGGTGGCGCTGTTCCTGTTATGGCTCTACACCGCGCAATCGATCTACACCGGCCTGTTCGGCGACCAGCCGCCGGCCTCGATCGGTGGCTTCATCCGCGACGTGCTGACCACCAGCAAGGGCTGGACGCTGATCCTTGCCGGCAATGCCGCGGGCTTTGTCTTTGCCGTAATCGTGCTGGCCACCACCGTGGTTGCCTTCCCGCTGCTGCTCGACCGTGACGTCGGCGCCGTTTCGGCGATCGAGACCTCGGCCCGGGCGGTAATGGCCAACCCGCTGCAGATGGCGCTGTGGGGCTTGCTGGTCGCCGTGCTTCTGGTGATCGGTTCCATCCCGCTGTTTGCCGGGCTAGCCGTCGTCATGCCGGTGCTCGGCCATGCCACCTGGCATCTCTACCGCAAGGTGGTCGAGCCCGAGCGGGCGCAGCAGACAAGGCGGCCGATGTAGGGTGCGCTGTCGCTAACTTCTTGCAATCACTCAACGACGATAGGCCGTTCAGCGATTGAGCTGGGAAACATCACCGCCCCAAAACGCGGCGCGCGGTCTTGACCGGGCGCTTTCCAGGAAGGCGACAATGATTGGATGCGGGTGCTGCTTTGTCGACGTCAGCTGCGGCACGAAGAGCGTGGCAAGGTAGAATGGGTGGGATGGCAGCAGGAGGACGCGAGCCTCGCCATTCGAATCCCTGCCGACAATGTGAAAGCCGCCGGCGTCCAGTTCTTTCTGGTAGGCTGGATTGATGCCGAAGTTGCAATAGTAGCGCTCTTTCGTGTTCGTTTGTCCATAAATCCGCGCTGCCCGGCTCCCTCGCGTCAGAAATACGTCCATGGTTTGCCCAACGAGTGAACAGGTCAGCTGTGTGACGAACAGGGTGGAAGCATAGGGATCGTATTCCGCATGCTCGGCGTCCTGGAAACCCAGCACGTTGCGGGCATATTCGACGACCATATGCTGGCAACCGCCGCAGGTTCCCAAAGCAGGAATTTCGTTTTCCCTGGCATGCCGGATGGCATTCAGAGCGCCATTCATGCTCCTGTACGGGCTGCCTGGAGCGATCCAGATCGCATCAAAAGGTGCCAGCTTGTCGCTGACCCCGGTGATCAGTTCTTCGGTCGAAATCCACTGGTGTTCGTACTGGATACCGAGCGTGGACCCGGCATGATCCAGCGCTTCGTCCATCTTGGCGTGTGGTTCGAAAGATGGCGTGTATTCACCGATCAGCGCCAATGCGAGTCGTTGTGTCATGAGAGCTCCTATGAATTGAAGTGAGCTTCCAGATGCGTTATCGGAGATGCATAAGTAAAATGCATTCGGATGATATCTATCATGACTATCACTAATATCACTCTCGCTCAGCTGCGGGTCCTGACCATGATTGTCGAAGACGCGAGCTTTTCGACGGCCGCTACGCGGATCGGCATGACGCAGTCGGGCGCAAGCCAGGCGATGAGAAGCCTTGAAGGCGTTCTTGGAGTGAAGCTTCTGGTTCGCGGCAAGAACGGGGTGTTTCCGACGGAAATTGGACAAGCAGTGCTTCAGGATGCGCGAGAGGCCGTTCTGGCCATCGAGCGAATCCAGCAAAGGAGCGCCGCAGCTTCAGGCGCTCAGACCGGGCGGTTGCGCATTGGAAGCGTGGCAAGCGCGGTAGAGCGTTTGCTGCCGCAAATACTTGCCCGCTTCCAGCGGCTTTTCCCCGGCGTCGAACTGGTTTTGCTGGAAGGAACCGATCATGAGGTTCTGGAATGGGTTGAAACAGCAGTCGTCGACGTCGGCCTGACCTCCGAACAATCAGCCGAAACTGTCGGGGATGTAGTCCTGGAGGATGATTTCGTCTTTCTTGCTGCTTGCGACCACCCGCTAGCAGCGACGGCGCGCGTCAAATTGTGCGACCTGGCCGACGAGAATTTCATCATGTCGGGCTCTGGTTGCGAGCCGGTCATCCGTCAGCTCTTCGCATCCGTGAACATCTCGCCTAAGGTTGTCCTTACGGTTCGCGATACGGCTGCCCTGGTGGAAATGGTGTCGCAGGGGATCGGTGTGACACTGATGCCTGAGCTTTCCACTCCGGAAGGAGACGCTCGCGTGTGTCGAATTCCCATTGTTCCTTGTGTTCAGAGGCGGCTGCTCGTTGTCAGTCTTGCAAGGGCCAATCGTTCGCCAGCCGCGGAGAAATTCGTGCAGCTGCTGGCGCCCTGACGTTTCTAGCTCAGCTCGCGATCATCGTCCAAGGCGAATTCAGCGCTGCGCCTCTGTCGCCATCTTCAGCGCAAGTGCCGCCAGCACGGTGCCCATCATCCAGCGCTGGATGACCAGCCACAAAGGCCGTCCGGCGAGAAAGGTGGCGATCGAGCCGGCCGTCACCGCGATGACGGCATTGACGCTGAGACTGATCGAAATCTGCGTCGCGCCGAGCACCAGTAGCTGCGACAGGACGTGGCCTTTGCCGGGGCTGATGAACTGCGGCAACAGCGACAGATAGAGCACGGCCACCTTCGGATTGAGCAGATTCGTCATCAGGCCCATGGCGAAAAGCTTGCGCGGCCTGTCCCTCGGCAATTCGCGCACTTCGAACGGCGAGCGTCCGCCCGGCTTCACCGCCTGCCAGGCCAGCCACAGGAGATAGAGCACGCCGGCAAAGCGCAGCGCGTCATAGGCGTAGGGCACGGCGAGCAGCAGCGCGGTGATGCCGAACGCCGCCGCCAGCACATAGAAGACAAAGCCGAGTGCCACGCCGCCAAGCGAGATGAGCCCCGCCTTCGGCCCCTGCGACAGGGAACGCGAGATCAGATAGATCATGTTGGGGCCAGGCGTCAGCACCATGCCGAGGCAGACCAGCGCGAAGGCGAGATGATTGGCCGTTTCGGGCATCTGTTCTTCCCCAGCGCGCCGCGAATGGATGCACGATCCGGCAGGCGGCCAACATGTGCCTGTCCCGGCAGGCGCGCGCAAGTGCATGGCGGCGCCAGCCGTTGTTCCAGCTAGCCGCCGGTGCCTACGGATCAGCCGACGACGCGCAGGTTCGACAGTTCGTTGCCGATTTCCTTGAAATCGTTCGACAAGCTGGCGCCGGTGGCGTTCCAGAACAGTTTTGCCGGCTTGCTCGCGTCCGTTGGATCCTTGCGGAAGCGCGAGTTCGACGAGCAGGATTTCAGCGCCTCGATCGCCTGCTGGTCGGCGATTTTAGTCGTCGACAGATCGAGCGCCACAGTCATCACCATGATGTTGGCTGCCTTGGCGTTGTTGCAAAGCGTCGCCATCTGCTCGTTGAGCGCGTTGGTATAATTGCCGTTAGAATAATCGAATTGGCCAATGGTGCTCGATGTGCCCATGAACAGGCGGCCCACCGACGTGCCGTTGTAGCCGGGTTTGAGATAGCCGAAGGACGCATAGGTCGACTTCGAATCGGCGGGGTCGGAATAGCCGAGCGAGGAAGGCGTGTAGTAGGTGTTGGCGCCGTCGGTCAGCACGATCACGACCTTGTCGTTGCCCCTCTCGGTTTCCGGGCGTCCTTGCGTGAAGGGCTCGCCGCTCGAAACCACGCGCCATCCCCAGGCGATGCCTTCGGGAACATTGGTGCCGCCATCGGGCTTCATCAGGTCGATCGCGGCCTTGATCGCCGTGAGCCCAGTGGCAACGCTGACATCGGTCAGCGGCGTGATCGGGTTGGTGGAGCAGCTGTAGTTCGGCCCGTTGCCGGCGGCCAGCGCCGGCGCATTGATCGGCCGCGGCTGGAAATATTTGGCCATGTTGCGCAACCGGGATTGGCCGGTGCTGCTTGTCGGGTCGTCATTCCACCAGCTGTTGATAGCGCCATAGGCCGTCGGCGCGGCCTCATCCGGATCCTGAGTGATCTTCCAATGGTTGCCGGGTTCGTCAGGGGCGAACATCGGCACGAACATCGTCGCCGGATCGCCAATCCCTATGCCGGTGTTCGCAGAGCCGCCGGAAGGCGCCGCGTCGTTGACATTGTAGGGATAGGGCCTGGCCTCGACGCAACCCTGCCAACTGGCGAACGGGCCATAGGAATCGATGTAGTCGTATTCGTCGTGGTCGCGTTTGCAGGTGTTGTTCGAGTTGTATTCGTCGCAAACCACGCGCTTGCTGTTGGTGACACGCTCATGGTTGGTGACGACCTTCATGTCTCGGTAGAGCGAAAACCGGGTCAGCATCTGGCCTTCGCCGGTACCCCATCCGGTGCCGCGCTTGTACCAGATACCGTTGGTCTGCTGGGCGTATTTGTCGACCGCGTTCAGCGTCGACCAGTCGAAATTCTCGTTCGATACCGGCGACAGTCCTTCGGTGTCCATCCAGGACGCGTTACCGTTGCCGGGTCCGACATTGACCGAGGCGGCAAACGGCACGAGGCCGAACTGCACCGGCCTGTCGACCTGCTTGATCATCGCCGCCTGCTGGGCCAGCGTGTCGACCAGCTGTTTGGCCGCGGTCTTGAGAAGGTCGATCCGCGTTTGCCCCGAGCCCGTTCCGGTCTTGGTCATCGACCCGGAATTGTCGAGCACCAGGGCGACTTCAAGAGTGTTCTTCAGCCGCACTTCCGAGGAGACGTTGAAGCTGATCTTCTGGTTGGCGTCGGTTTCGGATTTGCCGACGAGCTGACCGAAGACCGGATAGAAATAGGGCTTGTAGTCAAGCCGCGCGCTCATCTTGAGCAAGCCCCCGCCGGCGGTGTTGCTTGGCAAGGTGACGCTGAGCGTCGTGTTGGCAGGGTTGATCTTGTTGAGGTTGGCATTGAAGAAATCGAGCGCATAGGCTCTCAACTGGTCGTCGGTAGCACCTTCCGTCAGCCGGCGCGCCGTGGCGAAGTTTGCGGCATCGAGCGCATTCGAAACCGCCTGTTTTTCGCGGCTCATCTCGGTGAAGTCGACGGCCATCGCCAGGGCGCCCATGAGCGGAACCATCGCGACGACGGTCATAAGAGCATAGTTGCCGCGTTGGTCGCGGCAGAACTGACGCCAAAGTCCATGCATGTCTTGCAGCGGCCCCCGCCGGCGGATTCTCGATCAATGCCAGCTTTCCACAAAACGCTGAAGGCCGTGTTTGGGAAATCGCTCGATTGCCGGGGCAGCGCTTCACCAACCGCTAACCAATCGTGCCTGGCGAAAGCTGATGACAGGCCGGGGCGGTTCGGCTAATCCGAACCGGCTGCGGCGAACCGTCGGTCGCGGCGATCGCAACGATCATGACTGAAGGAAACGGCATGGCGGATTCGCCTGAAATCATCAGCTCGCTCGAAGACGTGTCGAAGGCCTATTCGGCAATCCTGTGCGACGTCTGGGGCGTGGTGCACAATGGTGAAACGCATTTCCCGGCGGCGGCCTCGGCATTGGCAAGGGCTCGAGAGGCGAAAATCCCCGTCGTCCTCATCACCAATTCGCCGCGCAGAAGTGCGGATGTCGTGGCGCAGATGAACGCGATCGGTGTTCCACCGTCAGCCTACGACCGGGTGGTTACCTCAGGCGACGTGACGCGGGATCTGATCGCCGAAGGGCCGCGCAAGATTTTCCATATCGGCGCCGACCGGGACTTCACCCTCTATGAAGGTCTCGACGTCGAGCTTGTCGAGGAGTTCGAGGCGTCCGGCATCGTCTGCACCGGCCTGTTCGACGACGAGGTCGAAAACCCCGAGGATTACACGGAGCTCCTGCGGCGGCTGCGCGCCCGGAACCTGCCTTTCATCTGCGCAAATCCCGACATCGTGGTCGAGCGCGGCGAACGCATCATATGGTGTGCCGGCGCGCTGGCGCGTGACTACGCCCAGCTCGGCGGCCGCACATTGATCGCTGGAAAACCTTACGCGCCGATCTACAATCTCGCGATGAAAGAGGTCGCCGAGATTCTTGGCCAGCCGGTCGAGCGCGGCCAGGTGCTGGCCATCGGCGACGGCATGATGACCGATGTGAAGGGCGCCGCCGACAATGGCTTCGATGTTCTTTATGTCTCCGGCGGCATCCATGCCCGCGACTATGGCGATGCCCTGTACCCGGACCCGGCAAGACTGGCGGCGTTCCTGGAAAAGCATGGCTATGGTCCGGTGGCCGTCATTCCCAGACTTCGGTAGGTGACGATGGCAGCCTTCCAACGCATCCTGGCAACCGCGCCGCTTCCCGCCGACCTGCGCGGCGGCGTGGTGGCGATCGGCAATTTCGATGGCGTCCATCGCGGCCATCAGGCGGTGCTCGAGCGGGCCTCTGCCGAGGCCGGACGGCGTGGAGTGCCGGCCCTGGTGCTGACATTCGAACCGCATCCGCGCAAGATCTTCAGGCCTGATATCCCGTTGTTCGTGCTGACGCCGCCGCCGATGAAGGCGAGGCTCCTGTCGCTGCTGGGCTTTGCCGCGCTGGTCGAACAGCCGTTCACGCGCGACTTCGCCTCGCTGTCGGCGGAAGCGTTCGTGACGGATGTGCTGGAAACGAACCTTGGCATTACCCACGCCGTGACCGGGTTCGATTTCCACTTCGGCAAGGATCGTCAAGGCGGCCCGGCCTACCTGATGGCGGCCGGCGAACGTCATGGCTTCGGCGTCACGCTCGTCGACGCCTTCCGGGACGAGGGCGCCGAGGTGGTGTCGTCCAGCCGCATCCGCGGATTGCTGGGCGAGGGCGAGGTGGCTGAAGCCGCCGGTCTGCTCGGCTACCGCTTCACCGTCGAAAGCGAGGTGGTCGGCGGACAGCAGCTTGGCCGCACCCTTGGCTTTCCAACCGCGAATATGAGGCTGTCGGCTGAAGCCGCACTCAAGGAGGGCATCTATGCCGTCCGCTTCCGCCGCGCCGACGGCACGCTTCACGACGGCGTCGCCAGCTTCGGCCGTCGCCCGACGGTCGACGACAATGGCGCGCCGCTGCTTGAAACCTTCGTCTTCGACTTCTCCGAAGACCTCTATGGCGAGGTCTGTCAGGTTTCCTTCTTCGGTTTCCTGCGCCCGGAGGTGAAGTTCGAAGGGCTCGATGCGCTGGTCGCGCAGATGAAGCGCGATGAAGCCGAGGCACGCGCGCTGCTTGCCGGCGTCAAGCCGCTCTCCGATCTCGACGCGGCCATGGCTTTTTGAGTCCAGGCGTGATCCCGGCTATTTTTTCAGCGCGAGGCCGACGGCGATGAAGGTCCAGCCCTGGAAGATCAGATCGATCGCAAGGAACAGACCGAGCACCCACAGGCTGTTGACCGGCCAGCCCATGGCGATGATCAGACCTGCAAGGGCGCTGATGACACCGGCGGCGACGATCCAGCCCCAGCCGCGTTCCGGCCGATGGCTGTAGCCGACCCAGGCCCTGAGCACCCCTGACGCGACCAGCGCGATCGCCAGCAGGAACGTCAGCACCGCCGAGGCAAGCAACGGATTGCCGAAAGCGAAGAAGCCGGCAACGGCGTACAGCAGTCCGCTGAGCAGCCAGTAGAAGAAGCGGCTCCAGGTCTTGACGCCGAACGCATGCACGATCTCGATGATGCCCGCCATCAGCATCAGCCATCCCACGACGTAGACGGAAGCCACCGTGGCGACGAACAGATTGGCAAAGGCAATGCCGCCGAAGATGAGCAGCAGCACACCGAGCGCGACAAACCATCCCCATTTTGTCCGTGTCTGTTCGATCGCGATTTTCAAGGCGTCGCCATGCAGGGTCATTGTCGCGGTCTCCATCGAGGGCTGCGGAATACTGCGAATGGAAGGTAATCCGGGCGCGGGCCAACGTCCAGTCGATGACCGGCAGCCGGATCGCGGCAAAGCGCGAGCGTATGTCTCGGGTTTAAATCAAATTTTACCAAACGGCCGTCAAAGCTGTCGTCGGTAACCGTGTGTGTTGTGTTAGTGGAGTGGCCATGAGTCCGGTCGGAAGAATCTCTCTGGTGTTGGCCGCTGCGATGCTGGGTGGCGCGGGCGTTGCCAATGCGGGCGAGGGCAGCTGGCTGTCCGGCGACTGGTATCTGACCGTTGGCGCCACTGGCATGGTGGCGCCGAATTTCGAGGGCGGCAAGAAGTACCTGCTCAGCGCCTCGCCGATCATTTCGCTGGGCAAGGCCGGACCTGCCGCCCGCTTTGTCTCGCGCAACGACAACATCTCGCTGGCGCTGGTCGATGATGGCGGTGTCCGCGCCGGCCTGACCGGCAAGTTCCTGTTTTCCCGCGACGATGACAACGCCGATGAGCTGAAGGGCCTCGATCCGGTGCGCTGGGGCGGCGAAGTCGGCGGCTTCTTCGAATTCTATCCGACGGACTGGCTGCGCGCCCGCGCCGAGCTGCGCCACGGCATTCGCGCCCACAACGGCTTTGTCGCCGACATCGCCGCCGACGCCTTTTACGACGTGACGCCGACCGTCAGGATTTCGGGAGGACCGCGTGTTTCCTTCGCCTCAGGCAACTATTTCGACGCCTATTATGGCGTCAACGCGCAGGAAGCGGTGGCCTCGGGCTTGAGCGAATACCATCCCGGTGGCGGGTTGAAATCGACCGGCCTCGGCGGCGCTATCACCTGGAAGGTGACCGAGCCGATGACTGCCAGCCTGTTTGGCGAATATTCGCGCCTGATGGGACCGGCGGCCGATTCCAGCCTGGTCAAGGAGCGTGGCGACCGCAACCAGTTTATGATTGGCGTGTCGACCACCTACCGCTTCGATTTCACGATGTAGGTGAATCGAACGAGAGACGCTTTATTCCTGCGTCTATCTCCGCTAAAAGCCCACCAATGACGAGCTTTTCGCGCCTTCGCGTGCTGACGATACGAATTACCGGCCCGGTGTTCCGGGCGGCCTGAGGGTCGCCGGAACCGCCGGGAATTCTGCGCGCGGCCTCTCGCGCTTTTTCCAGATCATCAGGCATGTCGCCCAAAAGTGGCCCCGGTTTTGGGAAAACGACATGCGCAAAAGTATAGTTCAACGCCCGAGCTCTTTTGCCGCCGGGCAATGCACATGGCAGACCAATGACCGATACAACTGAAACGATCGACTATTCCAAGACGCTTTACCTGCCGCGGACGGATTTCCCGATGCGTGCCGGCTTGCCGGAGAAGGAGCCGCTGCTGGTCAAGCGCTGGCAGGACATGGACCTCTACCGCAAGCTGCGCGAGAGCGCTGCCGGCCGCACGAAATACGTGCTGCATGACGGCCCGCCCTACGCCAACGGCAACATCCATATCGGCCATGCGCTGAACAAGATCCTCAAGGACGTCATCACCCGCTCGTTCCAGATGCGCGGTTACGACTCGAACTATGTGCCCGGCTGGGACTGTCACGGCCTGCCGATCGAATGGAAGATCGAGGAGCAGTACCGCGCCAAGGGCAAGAACAAGGACGAGGTGCCGGTCAACGAATTCCGCAAGGAATGCCGTGAGTTCGCCGCAGGTTGGATCACGGTGCAGGGGGCCGAGTTCCAGCGCCTCGGCGTCATCGGCGACTTCGAGAATCCCTATACGACGATGGCTTTCCATGCCGAGTCGCGGATCGCCGGCGAGCTTTTGAAATTCGCCATGTCGGGCCAGCTCTACCGCGGCTCCAAGCCGGTGATGTGGAGCGTGGTCGAGCGTACGGCGCTGGCCGAGGCCGAGATCGAGTACCACGACTATGAGAGCGACACGATCTGGGTGAAGTTTCCGATCCAGTCTGCTGATGGGGATACGATTTTACACGTCGAGGACGAAGGTGGTGAGCGAACTGGCAGGAAAATTGTCGTAAAGCCGCCGCACAGTTTGTCCCATGCTTCAGTTGTCATCTGGACGACAACGCCTTGGACGATCCCGGGTAACCGGGCGGTAGCCTATTCGCCACGCATTGCCTACGGACTTTACGAGATCGTGGCAGCCGAAAATGACTTTGGCCCTCAGCCCGGTGAGAAGCTGGTCTTTGCCGACGCGCTTGCCGATGAAAGCGCAGCCAAAGCCAAGGTGAATTTTAAGCGACTTCGCACCGTGACAAGCGAGGAACTTGCCAACGTAACGTTAGATCATCCGTTTTTTGCGTTAAACGGAGGGTATCATTTCGATGTGCCCATGCTCGTCGGCGACCATGTCACCGACGATGCCGGCACCGGCTTCGTCCACACCGCGCCCGGTCACGGCCGCGAGGACTTTGACGCCTGGATGGACGCGGCGGTGGATCTGCGCGCACGCGGCATCGATCCCGCCATCCCGTTCACCGTCGACGATGGCGGCTTCTTCACCAAGGACGCGCCGGGGTTCGGCCCCGACCGCGAGGGTGGACCGGCACGCGTCATCGATGACAATGGCAAGAAGGGCAACGCCAACCAGGCCGTCATCGACGAGTTGATCAAACGCAACGCGCTGTTCGCGCGTGGCCGGCTGAAGCACAGCTACCCTCACTCCTGGCGGTCCAAGAAACCGATCATCTTCCGCAACACGCCGCAATGGTTCGTCTACATGGACAAGGACCTCGGCGATGGCTCGACGTTGCGCAGCCGGGCGCTCAAGGCCATCGACGACACCCGCTTCGTGCCCGCCGCAGGCCAGAACCGCATCCGCGCCATGATCGAGGAGCGCCCGGACTGGGTGCTGTCGCGCCAGCGCGCCTGGGGCGTGCCGATCGCCGTGTTCGCCGATGCCGACGGCAATGTGCTGAAGGACGAGGCGGTCAACCAGCGCATCATGGACGCCTTCGAGCAGGAAGGCGCCGACGCCTGGTTCGCGGCTGATGCCAAGGAGCGTTTCCTTGGCAATCACGACGCTTCGAAGTGGAAGCAGGTGATGGACATCCTCGACGTCTGGTTCGATTCGGGCTCGACGCATGCCTTCACGCTGGAGGATCGTCCTGACCTGAAATGGCCAGCCGACGTCTATCTCGAAGGCTCCGACCAGCATCGCGGCTGGTTCCATTCGTCGCTGCTGGAGAGCTGCGGCACCAGGGGCAGGGCGCCTTACGACACCGTCGTCACCCATGGCTTCACCATGGACGAGGATGGCCGCAAGATGTCGAAGTCGCTCGGCAACACCGTCGTGCCGCAGGACGTCATCAAGCAGTCGGGCGCCGACATACTGCGTCTGTGGGTGGTGACGACCGACTACTGGGAGGACCAGCGGCTCGGCAAGAACGTGCTGCAGACCAACATCGACGCCTACCGCAAGCTGCGCAACACCATCCGCTGGATGCTGGGTACGCTTGCCCATGACGATGGCGAAGAGGTGCCGATGGAGAAAATGCCGGAGCTGGAGCGGCTGATGCTGCACCGGCTGGCCGAGCTCGATGAGGTCGTGCGTTCGGGCTACGACGCCTTTGAATTCAAGCGCATCACCCGCATGCTGCTCGATTTCATGGTGGTCGAGCTGTCGGCGTTCTATTTCGACATCCGCAAGGATGCGCTCTACTGCGACGCGCCGTCGAGCCTGAAGCGCAAGGCTTCGGTGCAGGTGGTGCGCCATCTCTTCGATTGCCTGGTGAAATGGCTGGCGCCGATGCTGCCTTTCACCACGGAGGAGGCCTGGCTTGACCGTCATCCCGACGCCGTCTCGGTGCATCTCGACCAGTTCCCGCAAATCCCGGCGGACTGGAAGAACGAGGCGCTGGCGGAAAAGTGGCGCCAGGTGCGGCAAGTGCGGCGCGTCGTCACCGGCGCGCTGGAGATCGCGCGCGCCCAGAAGGTGATCGGATCGTCGCTGGAAGCGGTGCCGGTCGTCACAATCAACGACGCAGCGCTCGAAGCGGCGATTTCAGATGTCGACATGGCCGAGATGGCGATCACCAGCGATCTGGTCATCGCTCATGGCGAGGCACCGGCTGGTGCCTTCGCGATCGACGACGTCAAGGGTGTCGCCGTGGTGGTCGAGAAGGCCGAGGATCGTGGCCTGTTAAAATGTGCACGCTCCTGGCGCTACACCGCCGATGTCGGCCAGGATCCGGAATTCCCGGATGTTTCGGCTAGGGATGCGGCGGTGCTGCATGAATTGAAGACGCTTGGCCGACTTTAACGGTTAGTCGGCTGGATCGGTGCACAAATGCCACGCCGGGCGGGCGAAAACCGCCCGCGCGTTGCCCTTAACGAGTGGTTGAGGTAAACACGCGAAACTCCGGAAGACAAATTGTCGCCGGATTTCCGTCGCAAGTGCTTGGACGATGGGGACCGGCCACAAGGCCGGCGGCAATCGAGAGGCTGTCTAGAGTGGGACTTTTTGGCATGACCGAGAGATATAACGCGCGCTTGGCGCTGCTGGCGCCGCTTGTCGCGTCGGGCCTCGCTTTGTCCGGCTGCATGGGCTCTCCGACCTACGGCACCGACAAGACCGCCGGCGAACAGCTGGCCGGCGATATTTCAGGTGCCTTTTCATTCGCGCCGAAGCGCAAGGAACAGATCGACTACAAGCCGCGTCCGACGCTTGTGAAGCCGGCGCCAGGCCAGAAGGAAGCGCTGCCGGCCCCGCAGGACAGCATCGAGACGGCGAGCGCCGAATGGCCCGAATCGCCCGAGCAGCGCCGCGCCCGCCTGCGCGCCGACGCCACCGCCCATCAGAACGACCCGGCTTACCAGTCGGAGATCGTCGACGACGTGCAGACCGATCCGGCCTCGGTGAAGAGGGCAATGGCGGAATCAGGCTCGAGCCACCCGCCGGCATGGACACCGGCCGATTCCGACAAGGGTCGCGCCGCCGAGATCCAGCGCCGCCTTGCCGACAGCAAGCAGGGCGATCCGAACACCCGCAAATATCTGAGCGAGCCTCCAGTGCAGTATCGTGTCGCGGCCGGCACGGCGCCGCAGAACGAGCTTGGCGAGGACGAGTACAAGAAGGAACGCCGTCTCAAGAAAGAGGCGGAAGGCAAGAAGGGCAGCGGCTGGTTCGACTGGATGCCGTCCCTGTAAAAACCGCTTCTTTCTTATTTCTTGCCGAAGGGCGCCCGGCTCAGCCGCGCCGTTCCCGGAAAAATCCTTTGAGCAACAAGGCCGCCTCGGTCTCGCCCATGCCTGGATAGATGTCGGGCCTGTGGTGGCAGGTTGGCGATGCGAAGAAGCGCACGCCATTGACCACCGCGCCGCCCTTGTCGTCGGCGGCACCGAAATAAAGCCGGCGCAGCCGGGCGAAGGAAATTGCGCCGGCGCACATGGCGCAAGGTTCCAGCGTCACATAGAGATCATGGCCGGTCAGCCGCTCGGCCGACAGTTTGCGGCAAGCTTCGCGGATGACCAGCATCTCGGCATGCGCGGTCGGGTCGGCAAGTTCGCGTGTGCGGTTGCCGGCGCTGGCGACAACACCAGCGCCATTGGCGATGACGGCGCCGACCGGCACTTCGCCTCGCAAGGCGGCAGCCTCGGCCTCCTTCAGCGCCAGCGCCATGAAATCGGGCCGCTTCACGCGATTTCCACTCTGATTATCTCCTCGCCACCTGACGGTGATCCTGTTATGGAGCGCAGGACCTCGAAAATCGGGACTCGGTTTTCGAAAATGATCATGCGCCACATCAAAAGTGCTACAGCGTTCGTTGCGCGCCCGAAAGGATGCGCCACGCTGTAGCAGCGCAAACGGATAAAGGCCACATGGACGACAACGACAAGAAATTCCGACCCAGGAAGGGTCCGGCCAAGAGTGGGCCGAAAGCCGCGGGACCGCGCAGCCGTGATGGCGCCGCCGGCAAGGGCGGCAAGCCGTCCTTTGGCGCCAAGAAGCCTTACGCACCGCGTGGCGATCGGCCGATGGCCGCCGATGGCGAGCGGCCGAAGCGCGATTTCAAGGGCGGCGACAAGCCTTTCAGCAAAGGCCCGCGACCCGAAGGGAAGCCTTTTGAGAAGCGCGAAGGGCCGCGCAAGCCCTACGCACCGCGCGGCGACCGCCCGATGGCCGCCGAAGGCGAGCGCAAGCCCTATGAAAAGCGCGAGGGGCCGCGCAAGCCTTATGCGCCCCGTGGAGATCGCCCGGTGGCCGCCGAAGGCGAGCGCAAGCCCTATGAAAAGCGCGAGGGGCCGCGCAAGCCTTATGCCCCCCGTGGCGATCGCCCGGCTGCGGCGGCAGCGGGCGGCGAAAAGCGTTTCGACCGTCCCAAGCGTGATTTCAGTGACCGCGCGCCGCGCGACGCCGGCGATCGCCCGAAGCGTGACTTCGCCGACCGCCCCAAGCGCGATTTCAGCGACCGCCCCAAGCGCGACTTTGGCGATCGGCCGCAAGGCGCATCGGGTGGCAGCTTCAAGCCACGCCCGCGTCCCGCCGAGGGCGCGGAAGAGGCAGGCGAGCGCATCGCCAAGCGGCTGGCGCGCGCCGGCCTGGCCTCGCGCCGCGATGCCGAGGAGCTGATCGCCGCCGGCCGCGTCAAGGTCAATGGCCGCGCCCTGACTTCACCGGCCTTCAACGTCATGCCTGATGACATCATCCATCTCGACGGCATGGAAATCCCGCCGATCGAGCGCACCCGGCTGTTCCTGTTCCACAAGCCGGCCGGCGTCGTCACCACCAACCGCGATCCCGAGGGCCGCAAGACCGTCTTCGACGTGCTGCCGGCTGAATTGCCGCGGCTGATGACCATCGGCCGGCTCGACATCAACACCGAAGGCCTGCTGCTGCTCACCAATGATGGCGGCCTCTCGCGCGTGCTCGAACTGCCGGCCACCGGCTGGCTGCGTCGCTACCGGGTGCGCGTCCACGGCAAGGTCGAGGAAAGCGCGCTTGCGGGCCTGCGTGAAGGCATTGCCGTCGACGGCGTGTTCTACGGTGCCATCGAAGCGACGCTCGACCGTGAGCAAGGCACCAATGCTTGGCTGACGATCGGCCTGCGCGAGGGCAAGAACCGCGAAGTCAGGAACATCCTGGGTTCGCTCGGCCTCGACGTTACGCGGCTGATCCGCATCTCCTACGGGCCGTTCCAGCTCGATGACCTCGCCGAGGGCCATGTGCTGGAGATCAAGGGGCGCGTGCTGCGTGACCAACTCGGCGAGCGCCTGGTTGAGGAATCCGGCGCCAATTTCGACGCCGATGTCACCAAGCCGTTTTCCAACAAGCCGGTGCGGCGCACCGAAGTTCGCGAGCCGGAGCCGGAGCGGCCGAAATTCACCCGCGACGGTGAGCGCCGCCCGATCGGCGAGGGCGGTTTGATCAAGAACCGCAAACGCCGCGAAGGCAGCCGCGACGAGGCTCTGGGCAAGCTGTCGACAAGCCCTGACAGAAGCGCGGAGAAGAGTTTTGGCGAACGCGGCCCGCGTCCCGAACGCAGCTTCGGCGACAAGCCACGCGGCAGTTTTGGCGACAAACCGCGCGGCGGCTTCGGCGACAAACCGCGTGGTGCTTTTGGCGGCAAGCCGGGCGGCGGGAAAAAGTCCGAGCGCGAGCAGCGGCCGATCGAGCCGCCCGGCCAGCGCAAGGCCAATGTCTGGATGGCACCGGGCGCGCGGCCGATCGGCAAGGGCAGGGCCGACGCCGATGCCGCCAAGGCAGCTGAAGCCAAGGCGCGCAAGGCATCGTTCAAGCCGACCTATGGCAAACCGGCCGGTGCAAAGCCGTTCGGCAAGCCGCGGGGCGAACGTCCGGGCGGGGCCGGCGGCGGTGAGCGTCCGCGCAATGGTCCCCGAGGCGCCAAAGCGAGATGAGAATCGTCGGTGGTGAGTTTCGCGGGCGTCCGCTGGCGACGCCCCGTTCGAGCGCCATTCGTCCGACGACCGATCGCACCCGCGAGGCGGTCTTCAACGTGCTGGCGCATCGCTTTGCCGAGCAGTTGGACGGCGCGCGCGTGCTCGACCTGTTCGCCGGCACCGGTGCGCTGGGGCTTGAGGCGCTGTCGCGCGGTGCCTCCTATGGCGTCTTCATCGAGGAATCAGCCGAAGGCCGTGGCCTGATCCGCGACAATGTCGAAGCGTTCGGCCTGACCGGCCGCACCAAGATCTTCCGCCGCGACGCCACCGGCCTTGGCGAAGCGGGCACGCTGGCGCCGTTCGGCCTCGTCTTTGCCGACCCGCCCTATGGCAAGGGTCTTGGCGAGCGCGCCTTGCAGTCGGCGAAAGCCGGCGGCTGGCTTCGCCCCGGCGCGCTGTGCGTGGTCGAAGAGGCGGCAGTGGCGCCGTTCGAGCCGGGCCCCGGGTTTTCGGTGCTGGACGAGCGCAACTATGGCGAGACCGTTATCCGCTTTGTCGAGGCGGTCTGATACGCCTCGTATCCTTGGCCGTGCATCCATGAGCCGGCCTCTTTGCCGCCGCCTTTGCCGGCAACATGACCAACAATTCACTTTGCTTGTCGCCAGCACCTTGCCTATCGTCCGCCAAGAAACCGGAGCCATCGATGACATTTCAGGCTGAATGGCTGCGCGGAACGCTGTTGGCGACCTCTTTGGCTTTTGCGATAACCGGTCCGGTGCTGGCCGAGAGCCCCGTCTTGCCCAACACGGTTCCGGCCGAGTTCAAGGTCACGGATTTCCTGCTCGACAACGGCATGGAGGTGGTCGTCATTCCCGACCACCGTGCGCCGATCGTCACCCACATGGTCTGGTACAAGATCGGCAGCGCCGACGAGCCGCCAGGCAAATCCGGCATTGCGCATTTCTTCGAACATCTGATGTTCAAGGCGACGACCAACCATGCGGCCGGCGAGTTCGACCGCGCCATCTCCGATATCGGCGGCTCCAACAACGCCTTCACCTCTTACGACTACACCGCCTTCCACGAAACGGTGGCGCCGTCGGCGCTCGAGCTGATGATGAGCTTCGAGGCCGATCGCATGCGCAATCTCATTCTCACCGACGATGTGATCAAGACCGAGCGCGATGTCATCCTCGAGGAGCGCCGCTCGCGCATCGACAACAGCCCCGAGGCCGTGCTGGACGAGGAGGTCGATGCGACGCTTTGGCAGAACCAGCCCTATCGCATCCCGGTCATCGGCTGGATGCAGGAGATGCAGCAGCTGAACCGCGCCGACGCTGTCGCCTTCTACGACCAATATTACCGGCCCAACAACGCGGTGCTGATCGTTGCCGGCGATGTCGAACCGGACACGGTGCGGGCGCTGGCCGAAAAGACCTATGGCAAGGTGGCGCGCGGCCCCGATCTGCCGCCGCGCATCCGTCCGGTCGAGCCGGAGCAGAACACCAAGCGCACGGTGACGCTCGCCGATGCCCGCGTCAGCGTGCCGAGCTTTTCCACGCAATGGGTGGTGCCGTCCTATCACACCGGCAAGCCGGGCGAGGCGGAAGCGCTCGACCTCTTGGCGGAGATCCTTGGCGGCGGCAATCGCAGCCGGCTCTACCAGGCGCTCGTCGTCCAGCAAGGTATCGCATCCAGCGCCGGCGCCTTTTTCCAGGGCACCATGCTCGACGACACCAACTTCACTGTCTATGGCGCGCCGCGCGGCGATGCCAGGATTTCCGACGTCGAAGCGGCGGTCGATGCCGAAGTGGTGCGCATCGTCAAGGATGGCGTCACGCCATCGGAGCTGGAAAAGGCCAAGGACCGCTATGTCAGGTCGATGATCTTTGCCCGCGACAAGCAGGATTCCATGGCCAACATCTACGGCTCGACGCTGGCCACCGGCGGCAATGTGCAGGACGTCCAGCAGTGGACGGACCGCATCCGCAAGGTCACGACAGACGAGGTCAAGGCCGTCGCCGCGCGCTATCTCGTGCTCGCACGGTCGACCACCGGCTATCTCTTGCCGCAGCAACAGGCGGGGAATTGATTTGATGACGAGCACGAACGCGGTACGCGCACCCCTCACCACCCTTTTCCTCTCCATCCTCTTCCTCATCCTGCCGGCACTCACCGCGCGGGCCATGGACATCCAGTCCGTCACCTCGCCGAAGGGCATCACCGCCTGGCTGGTCGAGGACTATTCCGTGCCGGTCGTTGCCATCCGCTTTGTTTTCGGCGGCGGCTCGACGCAGGATCCGGTCGGCAAGGAGGGACTGGCCAATCTGATGACCGGCCTGTTCGACGAAGGCGCCGGACCGCTCGACAGCGAAGACTTCCAGATCAAGCTCGACGATGCCGGCGCCGAGATGAGCTTCGACGAGAGCCGCGACGGCATCTACGGCTCGATGCGCATGCTGGCCGAGCAGCGCGACCAGGCCTTCGACCTGTTGCGGCTGGCGGTCAACGAGCCGCGCTTCGACCAGCTGCCGATCGACCGCATCCGCGCCCAGATCCTTTCCGGCATCATTGCCGGCGAGAATGATCCCGACACGGTGGCGCAGAACAAATGGGCGCGTGCCCTCTATGGCGATCATCCCTATTCCCGCTCCGATCAGGGCACCAAGGAAAGCATCGCCACCATCACGCCCGATGATCTCAAAGCCCTGCACAAAGCGGTGTTCGCCCGCGGCGGCCTGCGTGTCGCCGTGGTCGGCGCCATCGACGCGGAGACGCTGAAGAAGAAGCTCGACATGGTGTTCGGCGACCTGCCGCAAAACCAGGCGCTGAGGCCGGTGGCCGATATCGACCCGAAGCTGGCGCAGCATATCGAGGTCGATTACGACCTGCCACAGACCTCGCTTCAGCTCGCTTTTCCCGGCGTGAAGCGCAAAGCGGCGGATTTCTTCCCCGCCGTTCTGATGAACGAGATCCTCGGCGGCGGCACCTTCACCTCGCGCCTGTTCCAGGAAGTGCGCGAGAAGCGCGGGCTGGCCTACAGCGTCAACTCCTCGCTCATCAACCAGGACCACGCCAACGCGCTGATTGTCAGCACCGGCACCCGCTCCGACCGTGCGGCCGAGACGCTGGGCATCATCCGCGATGTGGTCAAGCGACTGGCCGAACAAGGCCCGACCGAGGCGGAACTGGCGGCGACCAAGAAATACATGATCGGCGCCTACGCCATCAACAATCTGGACTCCTCCAGCGCCATCGCCTCGACGCTGGTCGAACTGCAGCTCGACGATCTCGGCATCGACTACATGCAACGCCGCGCCGGCTACATCAACGCGGTGACGCTCGACCAGGTCGAGGCGGCGGCGAAGAAGCTGCTGACCGCCGAGCCGACCATCATGGTCATCGGCCCGAAACTGGCCGGAGCCGGCAAGGGATGAGCCCGACCTTCGGCATCGCCTTCGGCGGCGGCGGCGCGCGCGGGCTGGCGCATATCCATGTCATCGAGGCGCTGGACGAGTTGGGCATCAAGCCGGTGGCGATTGCCGGCTCGTCGATCGGCGCCATCATGGGCGCCGGCATGGCATCGGGCATGACCGGCAAGGACATCCACGACTATGCCCGCTCGATCCTCGGCCGCCGCGCCCAAGTGGCGAGCCGCATGTGGCGGGCGCGGCCGGGCACCATCGCCGAAGCCATGCAGGTCCGCGTCAGCCAGTTCAACGTCGAGCGCATCCTGAAAGCCTTTCTGCCCGAGGCCATTCCCGAAACCTTCGCCGAGCTGAAAATCCCGCTCAAGGTGACGGCGACCGACTATTTCGGCCACAAGCTCGCTGTCTTCGAAGACGGCGACCTGCACTCGGCGCTGGCGGCGTCAGCTGCCATTCCCGCCGTGTTCCGCCCGGTGATGCGCGACGGCAGGCTGCTGATCGACGGCGGCATCTACAACCCCGTGCCGTTCGACCTGATCGAGAACGATGCCGACATCATCATCGGCGTCGACGTGGTCGGCGCGCCGGAGGAAGTCGACCGCAAGCACCCGACCTCCGTCGACCTGATGTTCGGCGCCACGCAGCTGATGATGCAGTCGATCATCGCCAACAAGCTAAAACAATGCCGCCCCGACATCCTGGTCCGCCCGGCGGTGTCGAGATACCGCGTGCTCGATTTCCTGAAGATCGACGCCTTGATGAACGAGACGGTGGATATCAAGGACGAGCTGAAGCGGCAGGTGGAGAAGGTGCTGGAGGCGAGGAATAGCGCCGCCGTTAAAGGGAGGCGGGGGAAACAGGTCGGGTGAGGTGCATCTTTCCTTCACCTGAGAGGAGAGAGCCCAACCGTCTTACGACTTAGCCATCACCGTTGCATACTCTAGCGCCACCACGCCGTTGCTAAATGGTTTTGCCGAAATCAATTCGAGCGACACCGGCTCGCCGGCTGGGAACAGCGGCTTGCCCTGGCCGACGGCGCCGGGATAGCTGAGCAGCCTGACGCGGTCGACCAGGCCGTGGCGCAGCAATTCCTGCGCGACGCTCAGGCTGCCATGCACATAGATGTTGCCGCCGCTGTCTTGCTTCAGCGTCCTGACCGCTTCCGGCAGGGAGCCCTTCAGCAATTGCGCCGGCTTCCAGTCGAGCGCCTTCAGGCTGGTCGAGGCGACATATTTCGGCAGCGCGTTGAACCGGTCGGCAAAATCTCCGATTTCCGTGGGCCAGGACCCGGCAAAGATCTCATAGGTCGTGCGCCCCAAAAGCATGGCGCCGCTGTCGGCAAGCTCCTCCTCCTTGAACCTGTTCATCTCGTCGTTCCAGATCACCCTGGGCAGCTTCTCGACCTCGGCAATGCCATCGACGCTGATGAATTCGGTGACGATAAGTTTTCGCATGGCGCGCTCCTTCTTTGGTCAAAGGACGGAATGCGCAGGCCTTTTGCGACACGTTTCATGAAAAATAGCACGGCGCCTTGTCGTTTTCGGTCAACGCCATAGACACGCATTGACCTCACTGGCCTGACGGCGCCACGCAATTGATGTGCAGTCGATCATCGCCAACAAGCTGAAACAATGCCGCCCTGACATCCTGGTTCGCCCGGCAGTGTCGAAATATCGCGTGCTTGATTCCTGAAGATCGACGCCTTGATGAACGAGACGTCTGACATCAATGGCGAGCTGAAGCGGCAGATGGAGAAGGTGCTGGAGGCGCGGCATGCGGTTTGACTCCAAGTGCAGCTGGAGGGTTGCATTCCTCCACAGTAACATTATCTAGTGCACTAGATACTAGTTCGCCAGTGAAGTCGGCTTGTCTCTTTGGGCTATGGTATGGCACCTCAAAAAAGCGCGTCACGTTTGGTTCGAATGCAAATCTCGTTCGCCCTGTACGGGGCGGCGGGCCGGATGGCACGCATGCACAAGCCGTTCCTCGATCCACTGGGCCTGACCTTTCCACAGTACCTTGTGATGCTGGAGCTCTATGCGTCCGCGCCCCGGTCCGTAGGTGATCTTGGAAACGCTTTGGGCATGGACACCGGCACGATCACCCCATTGCTCAAGCGGCTCGATACCTGCGGGATGGTGACGCGAATGCGAGATCCCGAGGACGAACGCCGGGTCCTTGTCGATCTCACACCTGCCGCTCACAGCATCAAAGACGAGGTCTGGAGCATCTCCGGCAAGATCAAGAGTGCCTGTCAAATGTCCGAGGACGAGATCATAGCGCTGCGAGACACTCTTCATGACTTCGCTCACCCTGCTAAAATTTGAAAACCAAAGGATGTAAAATGAAAATCGGAATCATTGGGGCCGGCAACATCGGCTCGCTGGTTGCAAAGAAGCTGGACGCCGCTGGCCACCAGGTGAAACTGGCGAACTCGCGTGGCCCCGAAAGTCTTGCGGACACAGTTGCCGGCACCGGCATCCAGGCCGTTGGGAGAGAGGCGGCAGTACTGGATGCCGATGTGGTCATCCTGTCAGTGCCCTTTGCCAAGAACCCAGACCTGGCAACGATTCTTGCCGGCGCCCCTGCTGGCGCAATCGTGGTGGACACCTCCAACTACTATCCAACCCGTGACAGCAAAATCTTCGAGGTTGATAGCGGCAAGCCGGAGACCGTTTGGGCCAGCGAGCAGGTGGGGCGCCCCCTTGTTAAGGCTTGGAACGCACTGCTAACGCAGACATTGGCAGAGGCCGGTTTGGAGGCCGGTGCTCCAGGTCGCATTGCCATCCCGATTTCGGGTGACGACGCCGCGGCCAAAGCACTTGTATCCGATCTCATCAGCGTCACTGGCTTCGATGCGGTGGATGCGGGTACTCTTGAGGAGTCCTGGCGACTGCAGCCGGGCACTCCCGCCTATTGCACTGAGTTGACCGCCCACGAACTCAAGACTGCGCTCACCGCCGCTGACAGGAAACGCGCTCCTTCGAACCGCGACGCCATCATGGCATCGTTCTCCAAGCCGGATGCAGAGTTCACCCGAGCTGGCGCAGTCGCAACCAATCGATCTCTCTCTGCCTGATTTAGATTGCGGCCGCCCGCGATAAGCGGGCGGCACGCAGCCTTCGCCAACTTACTGGGGCGCCTCTTTCACTAGGGCCATCGCCATGGACCCTCGCTCTCCACATGCCCTGAAAATTTCTGGAAGGGTTGATGCCTCACGAAACCGTGGCCCAGGGCGTCTTGTCGTCAACGACAATTTCGCCGTTATTCTTTCGATTTGCTAGCTGGAATATGCATCGATCGTCCTCATTGATGTTGCGCTTACTTTTTCTTCATCGAGCGGAGGCCGAATTTGCTCCATTCGCCGCCAAATTCTGGCGCTCGGCCTGCGGCCGCGTTTTTCGTCTGAGCTGACCATCAGGCGCTGCAGACGTCGAAGTTTCGATCAGCCGGCTCAACCGCAGCCTTGAGCAGCATCTTGGCCGCGTCGCGCGTTGCAAGAGGTTCAACGCCCCCCCTCATGGCTTGTGCGTTCACGAGCGAGCCCTGGATGAGCGCTAGGATCTGGACGACCACGCTCTCTTGATTTTTCAACTTCAAGGGCTGGATGAGCGACACGACAAACTCATGTAAGTTATGGAAATATGCTGCGAGCGTTGCCTGCACCTCTGGCGTTTCCGCGTCCGGTCCGAACTCGGCCAGCCCTCGAACGAAAGGACAGCCGCGGAAAGTAGGCTCCTGAAAGGACGCGTTCAGTGTGTCGAAAATAGCCAGCACGCGATCCAGCGGCACCGGTCCGGCTTGTTCTGTCGCAGTCGCCAGCATGTCGAACCACAGCGCGCTTTTGTGGCGCAGATAGGTAGCGGCAAGATTGGCCTTCGAGGGGAAGTGCTTATAGAACGTCATCTTTGCGACGCCGCTCTCGGCGATGATGCGATCTATTCCCACCGTATGGATGCTGTTTCGGTAAAATAGTTCAGACGCTGTTTTCAGAATTCGCTCTCGCGGAGCCAAGGCGTGCAACGACCGCGATTCCAGGTCGAGGTACTCACTCACATCCAAAGTTTTCATTCTCGCCTGCCGGGTGCGCGTTCGGTGTAGAAACAGAATAGTCTGTCTATTTTCTCTTTGCAACGGACATACAGGTCTGTATATTCCTGCTTGCCCCGTTAGGTGGGCAAGCGAGAGGATCGAGAAAATGTGCAGCAAGGTTGTAGTTGGTACCGGCGCGAGCAGCGGTTTTGGAAAGCTCACCGCCTTGGAGCTCGCCAGGCGCGGGCACGTAGTGGTCGCGACCATGCGCGACATCGAAGGCAAAAACAGCCAGACGGGCAGTGAGCTAATCAACGCTGCAAAAGCCGAAGGGCATGAGCTCCAGGTCATTGAGATGGATGTGACGGACGAAGCGTCGGTCAACGCTGCGATCGATCGGGTCGTCGAGCAACACGGCAGGATTGATGCGCTCATCAACAACGCGGGCACGATGTTCGTCGGCGTGACCGAAGCCTACACGGTGGCAGACATCGAGCAGCAATTTGCGGTGAACTTTTTTGGGGCCGTAAGGGCCGACCGCGCCGTCCTACCCCATATGCGTGCTGCGGGCAGCGGCGTGCTGATCCATGTCACCTCGTTGATGGGGCGTGTCATCTTTCCGTTCTTTGGTGTCTATTCCGCGAGCAAGTTCGCGCTTGAAGCGCTTGCCGAGGCATATCGATATGAACTGTCCAGCTTCGGCGTAGACTCGGTGATCGTGGAACCCGGGCCATTTCCGAGCAATCTGCTTCCATCTAGCCCAGCGCCCTCGGACGAGCAGGTCTTGGCGACATATGGCGCAGTTGCGTTGGTCCCAGGCCAAATCAAAAACAACTCCGATCAGGGACTTGATCCTGCGAATCCACCCCGCCCTCAGTTGGTGGCTGACGCCATCGCACGGCTAGTCGAGGCTACGGAACGGCGCCCATTGCGCACCGTCGTCATGCCAGAGGGCATGGACTTCGGGGTGGAGGGACTGAATCAGGCCGTCGCTCCTATTCAAAACAACCTGCTTACTGCGCTCGGTATGTCAAACATGATCTGATAGCGGAACCGCCATCACGTCGCCGCCTATGACCTCAACGTCAGCTTCCGGCGCACGGGCGCCGAAAGCCGTCGGTCTGATTGCGGGCCTTCGATGCCTCGTCTCTAAGGGTCGCTCGCTGAGGAATAACCGCCTTCACCCTGAAGCTAAAAGCCAGCCCCCTCAGTCCTTCGCGCGCTCCACATAAGCCCCGTCCGCCGTCATCACGACCACGCGGGTGCCTGGCGCGATGTGGGGTGGCACCAGGGTGCGCACGCCGTTGGACAGCACGGCCGGCTTGTAGGAGGACGAGGCCGTCTGGCCCTTGGTGGTCGGCTCGGTTTCCACCACTTCGAAGGTGGCGCGCTGCGGCAGCACCAGGGAGATGGCGATGCCGTTGAACTGCGACACCTGCACGGCCATGCCTTCCAGCAGGTAAGGCGCCATGTCGCCGACCACGGCTTCCGACACCGCGACCTGGTCGTAGCTTTCCGGGTTCATGAAATGAAAGCCTTCGCCGTCACGGTAGAGGAAGGTGTGCTCGCGCTCTTCCACATAGGCGCGCTCAACCTGTTCGGTGGTGCGGTAGCGCTCCGAAACCTTTACCCCGTCGCCGATGCGGCGCATATCGAGCTGCGTCACCGGCGTGCCCTTGCCTGGGTGGATGTTTTCGGCAAAGAGGATCACATAAAGCTTGCCGTCCTTTTCGACGACGTTGCCTTTGCGGAGCGAACTGGCGATGACTTTCACCACGGTTTTATATCCTGCAAGAAGAGTTGACTGGCGTTTGCCGGCTTGTGCGGCGCTGGATGGGGGCCTACCGCATCTTGGCCGCCGCCGCCAGCCCCCTTCCACCATGTTCCGAGCCGCATGACCGAAGCTTCGCCCTGGTGGACGCCGCATGTCCACGCCGACCGCCGCCCGCGGCTGATGCTGCGCAACGGCATCGCCGCCAGCCTGCGCGACTGGTTCGCCGCCCATGATTTCGTCGAGGTGCAGACGGCAGCGCTGCAGGTCTCGCCCGGCAACGAGGCGCATCTGACGGCCTTCGCCACGGAAGCGGTCGGGCCGGACGGTGCAAGGGCGCCGCTCTATCTCCACACCTCTCCGGAATTCGCCTGCAAGAAGCTGCTCGCCGCCGGTGAAGTCAGGATTTTCAGCTTCGGTCCGGTCTACCGCAACCGTGAGCGCGGGCCTTTGCACCATCCCGAATTCACCATGCTCGAATGGTACCGGGTGGGCGAGGCCTATGAGAGCCTGATGCAGGATTGCGCGGCCTTCCTGGCGCTGGCCGCGACAAGGGCAGGGGCTACTCTTTTCTCGTTTCGGGGCCGCGACTGCGATCCGTTTGCCGAGCCGGAACGGCTGACGGTGGCGGAGGCCTTCACTCGCTACGCCGGCATCGATCTGCTGGCAACGGTCGCCGCCGACGGCAGCACCGATCGCGACGCGCTGTATGCGGCGTTGACCCAGGCCGGCCTGCGCACTGCGCCCGACGATAGTTGGGCAGATTTGTTCAGCCGTGTGATGGTGGAAAAGATCGAGCCGTTGCTCGGGCAGGGGCGGGCGACCATCCTGTGCGAATATCCACTGGCCGAGGCGGCATTGGCGCGGCCGAGCCCGAGCGACCCGCGCGTCGCCGAGCGCTTCGAACTCTATTGCTGCGGCGTCGAACTCGCCAACGGGTTTGGCGAACTGACGGACGCCGACGAGCAGCGCCGGCGTTTCATCCTCGAGATGGATGAGAAAGAGCGCATCTATGGCGAGCGCTATCCGCTGGACGAGGATTTTCTTGCCGCCCTTGCCATCATGCCGCCGGCCAGCGGAATCGCGCTCGGCTTCGACCGGCTGGCGATGCTGGCAACCGGCGCGCAAAAGATCGAGGACGTGATCTGGACGCCGGTCGCCTGAGGCGCGGAAAGATCTGGCCTATTCGATTCCAGGGATCAAGACTGGACCGTGACCCCGAACCAAGAGACCACATGATCGGTACGGGATTTCAAGGTCAATCGGGAAGATCCACAGTGGCTGCTTCTGAAACGGTCGAAATCGCCATTGTCGGCGCCGGAGTTGTCGGGCTGGCGACGGCACTTCGCCTTGTCGCGGACGGCCGCGAAGTTCTGCTCATCGATCCGAACGAGCCGGGCTCCGGCGCGTCGTTCGGCAATGCCGGGACGATCGCCGAATATGCCTGCATGCCGGTCGGCACTCCTGCGGTGCTGCGGGCGTTGCCAAAGCTGCTGCTTGATCCCGACAGCCCGTTTTCGCTGCGCTGGCCGGCGCTGCTGCAGCTGGCGCCATGGCTCGTTCGGTTCATGCGGCAGTCGCTGCCGGCGGCCACCCGGGCCAATGCGCTGGCGCTCGCCGGACTGCTGGCCGACGCCCTCCCGGCCTGGGAGGAAACGGCTGGGGAGGCCGGGCTGGAGGACCTGCTGCGCCGCAATGGCTGTCTTTACCTCTATCGCCGCGAGAGCGATTTTGCCGCTGGCGCCGGCGGCCGGGCAATGCGCGCTGGGTTTGGCATCCACCAAGAGGTGCTGACCCCGGAAGAGGTGGCGGCACTTGAGCCGGGCCTGCCTGCGACAGTAGCGCATGGCGTGTATTTTCCCGACTCGATCAATGTCACCGATCCGGCAATGGTGATGCGGCGGTTGCTGGGCGCGGTGAGCGCCCGTGGTGCATCGGTAAAGCAGGCTGAGATCACCGGGCTGCAGGTCGAGGCTGGCGGTGTCCAGCTCAGCGGCCCCGGCGTTCGCATCAAGGCTGGCACGGTGGTGATCGCCGCCGGTGCACGGTCGCGCGCACTGGCCGCGCAGGCCGGCGACAGGATTCCGCTCGAGACCGAGCGCGGCTATCATCTGGAATTCCAGACCGACGCGCCGCTGCTCAACCGGCCTGTGTGTCCCGTCGATCTTGGTTTCTACCTGACGCCGATGGCTGGCCGCTTGCGGGTCGCCGGCACCGTCGAACTCGGCGGCCTGGTCGCGCCGCCAAATCCGCGCCGGCTGGCGCTGCTTGACCGTGGCGCCAGGCAAATTTTTCCCGGGCTCGGCTCGCCTGCCTCGCAATGGCTCGGCTTCCGGCCGTCCCTGCCGGATTCCAGGCCGGTCATCGGCCCTTCACACGCCAGTTCCCGGGTGATCCATGCTTTCGGTCATGGCCATCTCGGCCTGACGCTCGCCCCGATCACGGCGCGGCTGGTCGCCGACTTGATCGCTGGACGCGAAGATCCGGCTCGGCTCGCACCCTTCGCGGCGGGCCGTTTCGGCCGTTGATCGACCGATGCCCTCGATCCTGAGCTAATGCGCGAAAACCTGCTCCAAAGAGCGAAAGCCCTTGAATTCCAAGGCATTGCCCGAGGGGTCCCGGATGAACAGCGTTGCCTGTTCGCCGGGCTCGCCCTTGAAGCGGACCATCGGCCGTTCCAGCCAGTCGATGTCGTCGCGCGCCTCCAGCCGCGTCGCCAGGCGCTGCCAGTCGTCCATCAGAAGCACAGCGCCGAAATGCGGGATCGGCACGACAATGCCGTCGACCTTGCCGTCACTGGGAGCTTGTGCGGCCTGCGGCCGCAGATGCGCAGACATCTGGTGGCCGTAAAGGTCGAAATCGACCCAGGTCGCTGACGAGCGGCCGATGGCGCAGCCCAGCACCTCGCCATAGAAAACGCGGGTTTCATCGAGATCACGGACCGGAAAGGCGAGATGGAATGGCGTCATCGAAATGCTCCGTGCAGGCTGCGAACCGATTTTGCGTCACAGGGTTGGCGATTTGAACCGTCCACCCTGCATTTTGATTGAAGCCTATGCCATTGCACAAGCCGGACCGGAACAATAGATGGGTGGGCAACGGCCGCACACCGGCCGCATCAGCAGGATTTCAGGCATGACCGATATATCAGACGCAGCAAAATTGACCGACCGCGTCGCGGCCCTGGTCGAGGCTGCCAAAAAGGCCGGCGCCGATGCCGCCGACGCGGTGGCCGTGCGCGGCCGCTCGACTGGGGTGTCGGTGCGTCTCGGCAAGGTCGAGGCTACCGAAGCCTCCGAGAGCGAGGATGTCGCGCTGCGCGTTTTCGTCGGCGGCCGCGTGGCGAGTGTCTCGGCGACCGCGGCGTCCGACCCGAAAACACTGGCCGAGCGCGCTGTGGCGATGGCGAAAGTGTCGCCGCAGGATCCTTATCAGGGGCTAGCCGACCCGGCATTGCTGGCCAAACAGACGCGCGATCTCGATCTGTTCGACGCCACCGAAGTGTCGGCAGACCAGTTGAAGGAAGCCGCATTGGCGGCGGAAGCGGCAGCGCTTGCCGTCAAGGGCGTGACCAATTCGGCCGGCGCCAGCGCCGGTGCGGGGCTGGGTGGTCTGGTGCTGGCCACCTCGCACGGCTTCCTCGGCCACTATGTCGGCTCGCGGTTCTCGCGCTCGGCCAGCGTCATCGCCGGCGAGGGCACCGGCATGGAGCGCGACTATGAATTCTCCTCGCGCCAGCATTTTGCCGATCTCGATGCGCCCGAGGACATCGGCCGCAAGGCCGGCGAACGCGCCGTGCGCCGCATCGGCGCGCGCAAGGCGGCGACCGGGCCGGTCGACGTGGTATTCGACCCGCGCGTCGCGCGCGGCATAGCCGGCCATCTGGCCGGCGCCATCAACGGCGCCTCGGTGGCGCGCAAGACGTCCTTCCTGCGCGACATGATGGGCAAGCAGGTGGCCGCCTCCGCCATCACCGTCACCGACGAGCCGCTCCGGCTGCGTGGCCAGGCCTCGCGGCCGTTCGACGGTGAAGGCGTCGAGGGCGAAAAGCTGTTGATGGTCGAGAAGGGCGTGCTCAACCACTGGTTCCTGTCGACCTCGGCTGCAAGGGAACTGGGCCTCGTCACCAACGGCCGCGGCGCGCGCGGCGGCTCTTCCGTGACACCATCCTCCACCAATCTCGCCATCGAACCGGGCGAGCGGTCGCCGGAAGAGCTGATCAAATCGCTCAAGACCGGCTTCTACGTCACCGAAGTGTTCGGCCAGGGCGTCGACATGATCACTGGCGAATACAGCCGTGGCGCTTCCGGTTTTTGGATCGAGAATGGCGAGCTTGCCTATCCGGTCGCCGAGGTCACCATCGCCTCGAACCTGAAGACGATGTTCCTCAACATGGTGCCGGCCGATGACCTCGACCGCAATTTCGGCACCGCCGCGCCGACGCTCCTGATCGAAGGCATGACCCTTGCCGGAGCATGACCTGACCATAGCCGGGGCCATCTCCGGCGCCTCTGGGGACTTGCCGCTGCTGCGCGATGCCGCCCGCGAGGCGGGGGTCATCGCCATGCGCTACTTCGGCAACAGCCCACAAGTCTGGATGAAGGGCGGCACATCGCCGGTCAGCGAGGCCGACCATGCCGCCGACGCCTATCTGCGCGAAACATTGCTGGCGGCGCGGCCGGATTATGGTTGGCTGTCGGAAGAAACAGTTGACGATCCGGTCCGGCTTTCGGCACGCCGCACCTTCGTCGTCGACCCGATCGACGGCACACGCGGTTTTCTGGAAGGCCAGCGCACCTGGTGCGTCAGCGTCGCCGTCGTCGAGCGTGGCCGTACGCTGGCCGGCGTGCTGGAATGCCCGGCGATGGAGGAGACCTATTGGGCGCTGCCCGGCCAGGGCGCCTTCCGCAACGGCAAGCGCATTGCGGTTCGCAAGCTGCCGGACACGGCCGAGATCTCCGGGTTGAAGCAGTTGACCGACCTGATGCCGGCCGAATGGCAGGCGCGCCTGAAGCGGGCGCCCTACAGCCCTTCGCTCGCCTATCGGCTGGCCATGATCGCCAATGGCTCGCTGGATGCGACTTTCGTCAAGCCGAATGCGCATGACTGGGATATTGCGGCGGCCGACCTCATCCTGCGCGAGGCCGGCGGCCAGCTGCTCGACCAGCATGGCCACGCTCCGCTCTATGCCGGCGAGGTGACTCGTCACGGCGCACTTGCTGCCGGCAGCGGTGAATTGCTGGCCGTGCTCGCCGGCGTCATCGCCGGTCTGGACGCGTGAAAGCGTTTTCCCGGGCGAGATGAATTCATCTCGCCCTAAAGGTTCCAAAGTCGGCGGCTTTGGTCTAGACCTGTCACAAACTCACGATATGTGAAGGACCGACATGGCCGCGGAAGACGGAAAGAAACAGCTTTTGCATCTGGTGTTCGGTGGCGAACTGAAGAAGCTTGGCGGCACCGATTTCCGCGATCTCGACGGGCTCGACATCGTCGGCATCTATCCCGACTATCAATCCGCGCACACGGCATGGAAAGCCAAGGCGCAAGCCAGCGTGGACAACGCCCACATGCGTTATTTCGTCGTTCATCTGCACCGGCTGCTGGACCCCGACAACAAGGCTGCCGGTTGACTTCGATGGAGCATGACCTGGCGAAAGGGCCAGCAAGCGATGCCGCGCCCACGGGCAGGGGACGCAGCCGCACGACCAAGGCCTTCTGGCGCAAGATTCGCCAACCGCTGGCGCAGTCGCGATTCGTCAAGAACGCCATCGCCAGCCTTCTCGCCCAGTTCGTCCGCTTCGTGCGCCTCACCAATCGCGTCGTCGAGGGATCGGCGCGGTTTTCGGGCGGGGCCTATACCGAGTTCGAGCCTGGCATCATCGCCTTGTGGCACGGCCAGCATCTGCTGACGCCGGCCTATTATCCCAAGCGCAAGCCGCTGGTCGCCATGGTTTCGCGCAGCGCCGATGCCGAGCTCAACGCCTTGATGCTGGAAAAATTCGGCATCGAGGCGGTGCGCGGCTCCGGCGGGCGGGAAAATGCCAGGCACCTCGACAAAGGTGGGGCAAAAGCGCTTATCGCCCTGAAAAAGTCGCTCGCCGTCGGCAAGAACGTCGCCATGATCGCAGATATTCCGCACGGCACGCCGAGAGACGCAGGGCTTGGCATCGTTCTCCTGGCCCGCCTCTCGGGCCGGCCGCTTGTGCCCGTCGCCATCACCACCAGCCGCCGCAAGGTGCTGGAGAAGAGCTGGGACAAGACCACCATCAACCTGCCGTTTGGCCGTTCGTCGATCGTCATTGGCCAGCCGATCTTCGTGGCGGCCGGCGCCGATGACGCCGAAATGGAGCGCAAGCGCCAGGAAGTGACGACCGCGCTCAATGCCGCGACCGCCGAGGCCTACCGTCTCGTGGATGCTCCGCGATGAGCGGCCGCTGGGCACGGGCCATGCTGTCGGCTTACCGGTTCGCGGGTGCGGCAGCCTATCCGCTGGTCGGGCCCTATGTTGCCTGGCGCACCTCGCGCGGCAAGGAAGACCGCTACCGCCGCCGCGAGCGCTATGGCGTCGCCGGCCGCGCGCGCCCCGACGGGCCGGTGATCTGGATCCACGCGGCGAGCGTCGGCGAGACCATAGCCGTCGTGCCGCTGGTCGAAAGCATTCTCGACTACGGCGTCAACATCGTGCTGACGACCGGCACGGTCACCTCGGCGCAGGTCGCCGACGAGCGTCTCGGTGATCGGATCATCCACCAATACGTACCGCTCGATCTCAAGCCGGCGGTCAGCCGGTTCCTCGATCACTGGCAGCCGGACCTGGCGATCATCGCCGAATCCGAGATCTGGCCGATGACCATCCTCGAGCTTGGCGCGCGCCGCGTGCCGCAGGTGCTGGTCAATGGCAGGCTGTCCGACCGCTCGTTCAAGTCGTGGAAGAAACGGGCCAACATCGCCGAGGCGTTGTTCGAGAACCTGGCTCACGTCGTGGCGCAGTCGGATGTCGATGGCGAGCGGTTTCTGGCGCTAGGCGCGCGGCCGGTCACCGTGTCGGGCAATCTCAAGGTCGATACCTCGCCGCCGCCCGTCGACGAACGGGCGCTGGCGACGCTGCGGCGGCAGGTAGGCACGCGCCCGACCTGGGCGGCGATCTCGACCCATGACGGCGAGGAAGTGGTCGCGGCTGAAGTCCACGCGACGCTGCACAAGCGCCACCATGGTCTCCTGACGATCGTCGTTCCGCGTCATCCCGATCGCGGCGAGGCGCTTGCGGCGCAGATTTCCGGCATGGGCCTGAAGGTCGCGCGGCGCAGCAAGGGCGACAGGATCGCCGCCGACACGGATATATTGCTCGGCGACACGATCGGCGAGATGGGGCTCTATCTCCGGCTGACCGAAATCGCCTTCGTCGGCCGCTCGCTGACCTCCGAGGGTGGCCAGAACCCGCTGGAGCCGGCCATGCTCGACACGGCGGTTCTCGCCGGGCGCAATGTTCAGAATTTTCGCGAGGCCTACCAGCGTCTCCTCGACAGCGGCGGCGCCAAGCTGGTGCGCGATCGCGACATGCTGGCCGGCGCCGTCAATTTCCTCCTGACCAACGAAGTGGCGCGCCACGAGATGATGGCGGCGGGTGTAGCGACCGTCGACGAGATGCGCGGCGCGCTGGCGCGCACGCTGAAATCGCTTGAGCCCTACATCCAGCCGCTGGTCGTCAAGTCGCGCCTGAAGGGCGCGAACGGGCGCTAGCGTGGCCTCCGAAGCACCACCATTCTGGTGGGAAGAGCCGGACTGGCGGGTCTTGGCGCTGTCGCCGCTATCGGCCATCTATGCCGCCGCCGCCGGTCGCGGCATGCGGCGGGCCAAGCGCGAGAAGATCGAAGCACCCGTTCTGTGCATCGGCAATTTCACGGTTGGCGGCACCGGCAAGACACCGGTGGCCATCGCGCTCGCCGAAAAGGCCAAGCGCATGCATCTGAAACCCGGTTTTCTGTCGCGCGGCCATGGCGGCTCCTTCGCCGAGCCGCATGTCGTCGATATCCATCACGACAGCGCCAGGCATGTCGGCGACGAGCCGCTCCTGTTGGCCGAACACGCGCCGGTGGCGGTGACGCCGAATCGTGCCGCCGGCGCCCGGCTGCTGCTGGAACGGAATGGCTGCGATTTCCTGATCATGGATGATGGCTTCCAGAGCGCCCGCATCCACATCGACTATGCGCTGGTCGTCGTCGATGCGCGCTATGGGATCGGCAATGGCCGCGTCATTCCGGGCGGTCCGCTCAGGGCCAAAATCGTCGACCAGCTGGTCTTCACCAGCGGGCTGTTGAAAATGGGCGAGGGCATCGCCGCCGACAGCGTGGTCCGCCAGGCGGCACGCGCCGGCCGGCCAATCTTCGAGGCCCATACAGAGCCAAGCAGCAAGGCAGGGCTTGCCGGCAAGCGGTTCCTCGCCTTCGCCGGTATAGGCCATCCCGAGAAATTCTTCGACACGGTGCGCGAAGCCGGCGGCGAACTGGCGTTGACGCGGCCGTTTCCGGACCATCATTTCTATGCCGAGGACGAACTTGCCGAGTTGGCGGCGACCGCGCACGCCGAAGGGCTGGTGCTCATCACCACCGCCAAGGACGCCGCCCGGCTGCGCCACGGCGCCTCACAGGACTTCCTCGACCGGCTCGAGGTGCTCGAGATCGACACGGTCTTCGAACTCGACCACGTTCCCGAGCGCATCATCGACGAGACGCTCGATGCCTGGCGCCAGCGCAAGCTGAAGGGCTAAAGCAATTCCAGGAAAAGTGTGAAACGGTTTTCCTGGGAAAAAGCGCATAGCGCTTTCCCTTGGGAATTGCGTCAAACAAAGAGCTGGAGCGGTTCGCCGTTCCGTGAAACGGGGAACTGCTCTAACCGCGCTTACGCAGCTCCGGATGCATCTCGATTTCGCGGCGCAGCGAGGCGGTGGCGCTGATGTAGGGCTCCTGCCTGGCGACGCTCCAGTATTTCAACTCGTCGAGCGGAATGCTTTCGCCTGTCACCGCGCAACGCACGAACGCGCCGGGACTGGTAACCTGGAAGTCGCCATCCAGATAGCGGATGCGGGCTTCCTTGCCGCCGGGGCCTTCGAAACGGTTCATCATGCGGGGACGCCAGGGTTCATGAGGATTTCATCGCCATAAATTCCCGGCGAGGTCAAGCATGCGACAAGCCTGAGACAATGCTGAACGCTTATTGTGAGGCGGAAAAATGGTGTTGGCAGGCCGCAATGGACATTTCCTCCACTCGTCTTCCCGCCTTGCTCAGGGAAGTGATGACGCCGCAGGTAGTGCCCTCGGGGCAGGCTGATCCAGTCATGACGGCACTGGTCAAGGCGCTGGTCCAGCCGCCGGCGCCGTCTCTGCTCGCACAACAGACAGCGCCAGCGCTGTTGACTTTGCCGGCCGCGCCGATGGCCGTCAAATCGCAGCAGATCGCATCGGCTGGCATCGTCGATGCCTATCTTGCCCAACTTGAGACGGGCGAAGAGGCGGCGTTGGCAACGATCGCGGCGAGAAAGGCAGAACCCGAAGCCGAAACGCTGCGAGCCTTCTTGCCGCCTTCGACAACGGCCAATGACAATGCCCCTGCCAAGGTTGCGGGGCTGTCATTGCTGTCGCTTATCCCGCCGCAGGCTCCAGTCCCGCGCAACGCTGCCGCCCTGGGTACATTGGCGGGCAGGCACAGGCCGGCCAATCAATCCCATGGTGCGGTGCCGAACCCTGAGCAGTTGCTGGTGAAAATTGGCTTTGTTTCGATAATGGCCGGTTTTCTGGGAGCCGTGATCCTCGGGTTCGTTCTGTTGTTGCTTCGCTGAGCTTCGAATCGGCCGGTTCTCGATATATGTCCGAGAGGCCTATCGCTCGGCTTCGATGAACGCCTCGATCTTGTCCGGAGCCAGCCCGGCCTCTGCCGCGATGCGGCGGGCGAGGTCGGCGGCTGCGGCACGCGGCCGCCCGATCGGCCGGTCAAGCCAGTAGGACACCGGATTGAGCGCGGTGCGCTCATCGACGGGAGTGATGCGGCCCGATTGCAATTGATGCCCGGTCAGGGGTGGGCGTGCCAGCGCGATGCCCAGCCCATAGGCGGCGGCGTCGAGCACCAGATTGTAGTCCTCGAAGCGGCGGTCCTGCGGGCGCGGGCGATAATCCATGCCTTGCGCGGCAAACCAGGCGCGCCAGGCAGACGCGTCGGAATCGTTGATCAGCGGATATTTGAGCAGCCGGGCCGGGTCGCCGCGGCCGATCTCGCGGGCAAGCCCGGGTGACGCGACGGGGAAGACATGTTCCTCGAAAAGCTGCACCGAGACGCGGCCCGGAATGCCGCCGCGTCCACAGCGGATGGAGAGATCGATGCCCTCATCGGCAAGGTCGGCCTGGCGGATGTCGACATCGAGCACGATGCGCAGCTTCGAGGGATTGTTCTCCAGAGCCGCCATGCGCGGCATCAGCCACAGTCCGCTGACCGAGGGGATCGAGGTCAGTCGCACCACGGCGGTGCCACGCGGCTCGACCCAGCGGTCGGAATGGGTCGATATCAGCGCAAAGGCTTCCGCCGTGCGCAGATGCAGCCGGTTCCCCTCGATCGTCAGCGAGACGCCGCGCGCACCACGGTCGAAGACTTTCAATCCCAGCCAGTCCTCGAGCTTGGCGATCTGCCGGCTGACGGCGCCATGGGTGATGTTGAGCTTTTCGGCGGCCGCCGAAAAGCTGCCTGTCCGCGCCGCCGCATCGAAGGCGCGGAGCGTCTCGAGCGGCACCATTGTGTCCGAGCTGTGATCCATAGTCACAGGTGATCCTCGATTTGGTCGTTTGTCAACCGGCCTGAAATGGCGTTTTCTGCCTCTCAGGACCGAAGAATGCGAGGGCAGTGAGATGAGCGCGATGACGGGCACGTTGAATTCGACACAGCGGATGGACACCACGGCAGCCATTGCTGTCGCGCTGACGGTGGTCGGCTGGGCTTCTGCCTTTCCCGCCATCCGAGCCGGTCTCGCCGCCTTCGGGCCGCTGGAATTGGGTGCATTGCGCTTTGCCATCGCCGCGGTGCCGGCGGCGATCTTCCTGGCCGTCAAGCGCCCGGCGCTGCCCAGGCTCGACGAAGTGTGGCGCTTGGTCTTCGGCGGCGCCATCTTCGTCGCGCTCTACACCGTCATGCTCAATTTCGGCGAACTGACCGTCTCGGCCGGTGCCGCCGGCTTCATCATCAATGTCAGCCCGATCTTCACCGCCATCATGGCGATGGTCCTGCTGGGCGAGCGCTTTTCGGGCATGGCCTGGGCCGGCACGGTGATTTCCTTCGCCGGCATAGGCGTCATCGCCATGGCCGACGGGCATGGCCTGTCATTTAACACCGGTGCTCTTCTGGTGCTTGGCTCGGCCTTGTGCTCGGCCGTCAACACCATCGTCCAGAAGCCGCTGTTTGCCCGCCATCATCCGTTGACCATTTCGGCTTCGAACATGGTGCTCGGCGCACTATGCCTGGCGCCCTTCCTGCCGTCGGCCTTTTCGCAGGCGGCGGTTGCCGACACGGCAGGCCTCGGCGCCGTCATCTTTCTCGGCATCGTGCCCAGCCTCATCGCCTATGCCGCCTGGGCGACCGCGCTGTCGCGTCTGCCCGCCGCACGTGCCTCCAACTTCCTCTATCTGGTCTCGCCGATGTCCGCGCTGATCGGCTTCTTCTGGCTGGGCGAAGTCCCCACGCTGCTCGGCATAATCGGGGGCGCGCTGGCCCTGGGCGGTGTCATCGTGGTGAATTTGAAGAGATGAATATTGCCGTCCGTCCGCTTCCCTCATTCGGAACGATCCCTCGGTCAAAGGCGTTTAGCCGGTGTTTATTCGACGGAGGTCCGAATGCCGGGTGCAACGACGCACCGACGCATCCAACTGGATGATCTATCCATTTTCTATCGCGAGGCAGGGCCGCCAGAAGCACCTGTCTTGCTCTTGCCGCACGGCTATCCCTGCTCTTCGTTCCAATTCCGCCGACTGATGCCGGCGCTCGCCGACCGCTGGCGAACGATTGCATTCGACTGGCCGGGCTTCGGATACAGTGGCACACCAGATCCGGCCGCCTTTGGCTATGATTTCGACGCCTATTCCGACGTGCTTTCCAAACTTGCCGGTGAATTCGGTCTCGAACGCTACGCCTTGTGGCTGCATGATTATGGCTCGCAGATAGGACTCCGGCATGCGATCTCGCACCCGGAGCGGATCAGCGCCCTGATCATCCAGAACGGCGACATCTACGAAGACGTGCTTGGACCCAAATACGCCACGATCAAGGCTTGGTGGACCGACAAGTCGCCCGACAAGCACCGTCCGCTCGAGGCCGCCGTGAGCGAGGACGGGTTCCGGGGCGAGTTCATCGGGGAAGTGGCTGACGACGTTGCAATCCGCGTGCCGCCCGATCTCTGGAGCCTTCACTGGCCATTGATGAACACGCCGGTTCGTCGGCAGATCGCCGTCGGTCTGATGGAGAAGCTGGAAGCCAATCTCAATTGGTTTCCGCGTTACCAGGCTTATTTGCGTGAACACCACCCGCCCACGCTGATCGTTTGGGGGCCAGAGGACGGCTATATGCCCGCGGCGTCGGCGCAGGCCTATAATCGCGATCTGCCCGATGCGGAACTGCATCTGATCGAGGGGGCGGGTCACTGGCTGCTCGAGACACATTTCGACGACGCGCTGCCGCTGGTCCGCGATTTCCTGGCTCGTGTTCACGGCTGATCTCACCCGGCGTCGCTTGCTGCGCTCAGTTGTTGTCCCCTGTCTGAAGGAGAACCTCATGCCGACCAAACCGACCATCGCGCGCATCTGGCGCGGTCGCACCCGCCGCGACGTCGCCGACGCCTATGAGCCATACCTGCGTGCCGAGGGTATTCCGCCCCTCGAGAAGACGGCGCTTGGCGTCCAATTGCTGCGCGAAGACCGCGATGCCGAGACGTGGTTCACAACCATCTCGTATTGGGCCGACATGCAAGCGATGACGGCCTTTACCAGAGGCGAACCGACCAAAGTCCATCATCTGGACCGCGATGCCGAGTTCCTGATCGAGCTGCCGGAGCGGATCGACATCCACCGGATACTTGTCGATCGTCAGGGACTGCGCTGAGCGGCGAATCTGGTGGTTCGCAATCTCGCCTTCTTCGCGGTGATGTCGCTGATCTGGGGGCTGACCTGGGCGGCGATCAAGCTCGGTCTCAATGACGTGCCTCCGCTACTGCTGGCGGCGGCGCGCTATTTGCTGACCGCCGCGCTTCTGGCAACAGCGGTGCGTGGAGCCGGCGCGGCATTCGCCCACGGGCGAACGGGGCGGACGGTGGTCTCGGCATTGCTGGTCAATACCGGCACCTACGGTCTGCTTTTCTGGGGAATGCAGCACGTGCCCTCGGGATTGTCGGGGCTGGTCAACCTGGCGCTGATCCCGATCCTGCTGTTCGCGATTGCCGCATTCACCGGCGAGGAGCGACCGACCTGGCGCCACGCTTCCGCGCTCGCTATCGGCAGCATCGGGCTGGTTGGGCTGTTCTGGACGCGGCTTGGCGCGGGAAGCGGTTCGAGCGGCATCGGGCTCGCTGCGATCGTCGTTGCGACCGCCTGTTATTGCTTCGGCAGCGTGGTTTCGCGCCCGCTGGTGGGCGCGGTCAAACCACTGGCGCTGACAATGGTCCAGGCTGCGATCGGCGGTGTTGCACTGCTTGCGCTGTCGCTCGTGCTGGAGCCGATCTCGGGTGAGACGCTCGAGGCGCTGCACACGCCGGCCGCCATCGGCAGTCTGCTGTTCCTGTCGCTGTTTGGCACGATCGTCGCCTATACGCTCTATCTCGTGCTGATGCGTGATTGGGGCACCGTCCGTGCCGGGCTCTACGCCTTCGTTTCGCCGATCGTCGCTTTAGCGGCCGGAGCCTGGCTCTTCGGCGAGGCGGTCGGCTGGGCTGAAATCGCCGGTGCGATCCTCCTGCTGGCGGCGGCTGCGATCGCGCTGCTCGGGCCGCCAGGCGAAAATCGCGGGTGACCGCATTGTCGGCCGATCTCCTTGGCTTGCCGGTCTCAAGTGGTGAAGCGATGGCCCGCAATCCGTCCGCAGCTATCGCCGCCCGAAAAGCCGTTCGATATCCGCCAGCTTAAGTTCGATGTAGGTCGGGCGACCGTGATTGCAGGTGCCCGAGCCGGGCGTCGCCTCCATCTGCCGCAGCAGGGCATTCATCTCCTCGGCCTTGAGCAGGCGGCCGGAGCGCACAGAGCCGTGGCAGGCCATGGTCGCGGCTATTTTGTCCAGCCGCTCCTTCAGCGTGTCGACCGTGTCGTTGTCGGCGATCTCGTCGGCGAGGTCGCGCACCAATTGCCCGACATTGGTCTCGCCCAGCATCGACGGCGTCTCGCGCACCGCGACGGCGCCGGGGCCGAAGCGCTCGATGCCGAGACCGAAGCGGGCCAGCGTTTCCGAATGCAGCGCAAGCCGCTCGGCATCCTCCTCCGGCAGGTCGATGATCTCGGGCAGAAGCAGCATCTGCGAGGGCACCGGGCGCGAGTGCAGCGCATTCTTCAGCGCCTCGTAGACCAGCCGTTCATGCGCCGCATGCTGGTCGACGATGATGAGCGAATCCCTGGTCTGGGCGACGATGTAGTTCTCATGCACCTGGGCGCGCGCCGCGCCCAGCACCGCGCCGAGCAGCGTCTCGGCCGCTTCATCCTGCCCTGCGCGTGCATCGGCGCTATGCTGCGGACCGGCATCGAAAGCCGCTTGCTCGTTTTCATGCAAGCCGCGCTGCTGGAAGCCCGCACCCTCGAAACCCATATCGAGCGGCCGCTGCGACGACCGGGCGGGATCGAAGCCGGACGGACCCGAGGCGCGGTAGGCCGCGTCGTAGCTGCGGTGGCCGTTTGCCGCTCCACCGTGGCCGTAGGATGCGGCCCCTGGCCGGAACGCCGCCATCATGCCGGCGGCCCCCGTGGTGGCGGCGCGGACGCCGGCATCGGCCAGTGCCTGTCGGATTGCCCCGACGATCAGTCCGCGCACAAGGCCGGGATCGCGGAAGCGCACATCGGCCTTGGCTGGATGAACATTGACGTCGACGATGGCCGGGTCGAGCGTCAGGAACAGCACCGTCACCGCATGGCGGTCGCGCGGCAGGACGTCGGCGTAGGCACCGCGTATGGCGCCGGCGATCAGTTTGTCGCGCACCGGGCGGCCGTTCACATAGGCATATTGCTGCAGCGCGTTGGCGCGGGTGAAGGACGGGATCGACACGTGGCCGGTCAGATGCACGCCTTCGCGCATCGCGTCGAGGGCAATAGAATTGTCCGGAAAGTCGGCGCCCATCACCTGGGCGACACGGCGCAGGCTGCCTTCCGCGCTGTCATCCGCCGCCGGCAATTCCAGCGTCGAGCGGTCCGAGCCGGCCAGCGTGAAGCGCACGGCGGGGAAGGCGATGGCGATGCGCTTGACCACATCGCTGGTGGCCGAGCTTTCGGCGCGCTCGCCCTTCATGAACTTTAATCGGGCCGGCGTTGCGAAGAACAGGTCGCGCACCTCGACCGTGGTGCCGCGATTGGCCGCCGCCGGCCTGACAGGCAGGACGCGGCCACCCTCGATGCCGATCTCGGCGGCGCTGTCACTTGCTGCCGTGCGCGAGCGGATCGAAAGTCGCGACACCGAGCCGATCGACGGCAGCGCTTCGCCGCGGAAGCCCAGCGAGCGGATGTCGTTGATATCCTCGGTGAGCTTGGAGGTGCAGTGTCGTGCGATCGCCAGCGCCAGCTCCCGTTCGGGAATGCCGGAGCCGTCATCGGTGACGCGGATCAGGTTCAGCCCACCGCCGGCTGTGACGATCTCGACGCGCGAAGCACCGGCATCGAGCGCATTCTCGACCAGTTCCTTGACCACGCTCGCCGGACGCTCGATGACTTCGCCGGCGGCGATCTGGTTGATCATCGTTTCGGAAAGCTGGCGGATGGGCATGGCGCCACTATAGGCGGATTCGACGCCGATGAGAAAGCATTCGATGTCGGCGGAATAGCGATGATGCTGGCAGGACAGCACCCCCCTCTGGCCTGCCGGCCATCTCCCCCGCAAGGAGGGAGATCGGATGTCGCCACGGCTTTCGCCAATCTGCAGCGCTGCAGGAAGGGTGGCGAGGCTGGAACTGCCAATCTCCCCACTTGCGGGGGAGATGTCCGGCAGGACAGAGGGGGGTGCTGTCCCGCCGACTTCCAAGGGACAGGGAGGCACTGCCCCTCACGCCTGAGCCGCCAGCCAGTCTCGCACCTTGCGGGCGTTGTCGCTGAGTTCCCGGTTCTTCGGCCAGACGACATAGAACGCCTTGCCGGTCTTCAGCACATGATCCGTCACCGGCACCAGCAAGCCCGACGCCAGCAACCGCTCGGCGAGGTGCCGCCAGCCGAGCGCGATGCCTTGGCCTTCCATGACGCCCTGAATCACCAGGCCGTAATCGTTGATGCGCAGGCCGCGCGCGGTATCGCTGAGATTGGCGCCCGCCGACTGGAACCATTCGTCCCAGCTGGCCGCCTCGCGATACGGCTCCTCCAGATGGATGAGGCGGTGCGTGGCCAGTTCGGCAGCGGATTTGGGCAGGCCGAACTTTGCCGCATAGCTGGTGCCGGCGACGGGAAATATCTCCTCGTCCGCCAGCGGCAACGAGTGATAGTCCGGCCAGTCCCGCGGCGCGCCGCCGCGCACGCCGAGCGGAATGCCTTCGGCGATGATGTCGAGGTCGCGGTCGGCGGTCTGGATACGCAGGTCGATGCCCGGCAGTTCGTCGCGGAACTGCTGCAGGCGCGGCATCATCCAGAACGAACCGAACGCGGTCGAGGCGGCCAGCGTGACATGACCGCCGGTCGCCTGCAGGCGTAGATCCTCCGCCGATTTGCGGATATGCGAAAGCCCAAGCGAGACATCGGCATGGAAGCGCTCGCCGGCCTCGGTCAGGAGAACCTGGCGGTGGCGGCGCTGGAACAGCTTGGCGCCAAGCTGCTCTTCCAGCCCGCGCACGGCATAGGAGACGGCGGCCTGCGTCATGCCGAGCTCGCGGCCGGCGGCGGTGAAGCTCGAAAGCCGCCCGGCCGCCTCGAAGACGATCAGGCTGCCGGCCGAGGGCAGGAGGTGGCGCAGGCTTCGCATAAGCTGAGCTTATACAAGAGATCAGGATTTTCCAGCGTCACATCACCATTTTGTCGCGCTAGGCTCCTTCATGAGTGGAATGGAGTTGCCATGAACGCACCGGCCCCTGAAGTGACCGAACATGCCAACCGCCGCAGTGGCGGCCGCCTGGGGCGCAAGGCGCTGCGCGGAGCCCCCGTAACGTCGTTCCCGACCCTGGTCCGCCAGATCCCCGTCTACCAGATGGTCCCCGATGAGGCGGTCGAGCTGATCCACGAGGAGTCGCTCCTGATCCTCGAAGAGGTGGGATGCGAATTCCGCGACGACGAGGCTATCGCGCTGTGGAAGGCGGCGGGCGCGGATGTCTCGGAAACTCGTGTGCGGATCGACCGGGCCCTGCTGATGGAGCTGGTATCGAAGGTCCCGTCGGAGTTCACGCTCAATGCGAGGAATCCGCAGCGTACGGTGCGGGTGGGCGGCAACAATACCATCTTCGTGCCGATGTATGGCGCGCCTTATGTTCGCGATCTCGACAACAACAGGCGCTACGGCACGCTGGCCGACCTCAACAATTTCCACAAGCTCGCCTACATGGCGCCGGCGCTGCATTCATCGAGTTCGGTCATTTGCGAGCCGATGGAAATCGCGGTACCGAAGCGTCACCTCCACATCATCCATTCCGCGCTTAAGCATTCCGACAAGCCGTTCATGGGCATCGTCACGTCCAAGGAGCGGGCGGAAGACACGATGGCGATGGCAGGCATCGTGTTCGGCGAGGATTACGTCCGCGACAATCCGGTCCTGGTGTCGATCACCAACTGCAATTCGCCGCTGGTGTGGGACGCCACCATGCTGGACGCGATGAAGGTCTATGCGCGAAGCAACCAGCCGCTGATCCTCGCACCCTTCGCACTGTGCGGCGCCTCGACTTCGGCGTCCGCCGTGGGCGCGGTTGCGCAGGTCAATGCGGAAGCGCTGGCGGGCGTCGCCTTCACGCAACTGCTGCGCCCAGGGTCGCCGCAGATCTACGGGCAGTTCATGGTCACGGTGGACATGAAGACCGGCGCTCCGATGGGCGGCACGCCCGAGGCGGCGCAGATGATGTATCTGATGGGAGCCTTGGCGCGGAAATACCGGCTGCCGTGGCGCACGTCCGGCTTTCATGTCGGGTCGAAGCTCAACGACGCCCAAGCGGGTTACGAGGCGAACATGCTGATGCATGCCGCCATCCTCGCCGGCGCCAACTACATCTGGCACTCCGCGGGATGGCTCGAGGCCGGCCTGACCTGCGGCTATTCGAAATTCGCCACCGACTGCGAACAGCTCATCGGCTGGTACAAATATGCCGGCGGTCTGCCGTTCGACGATTTCAAGGAAGCCATGGCGGCCATCCGCGAGGTGGGACCGCAGGGCCATTTCCTCGGCACCCAGCATACGCTCGAACATTTCGAATCCGCCTTCTTCATGCCCTCGATCATGGACTTCAATTCGTTCGAACAGTGGAAGGCGGAAGGGGCGAAGGACCACGACACGCGCGGCCGCGAGAAGGCGCGCAACATGCTGGCGGATTACGAGGAGCCGAAGCTCGATGAAGGCATCGCCGATGGCCTGATGGATTTCATCGCGCGGCGCGAGGAGAGGCTGCCGGACAGCGTCAGTTGACGCGAAGAACCAAGATCAAGGGAACCAGACGGGAGGAAAAAATGGCATTCTTCAGAAGCAGTGGCGATCGCGTGCCGAGCGCTATCGAGGCAATGGCGGTCGAAGCACGCGCGGGTCGTGTCGACCGGCGCGAGTTCCTGGCGCTGGCAAGCGCCTTCGGCGCATCGACGGCGCTTGCCTATGGCATGATCGGTCTTGCCGTGCCGGATCGGGCCTTGGCCGAAGAGCCGAAGAAAGGCGGAACGCTGCGCGTCTCGATGTCGGTGAAGGGACAGAAGGATCCGCGCACTTACGACTGGGTGGAACTGGCGAACATTTCGCGTTGCTGGCTGGAGCCGCTTGTCCGCTATACCAGGCAGTTCACCTTCGAGCCGGTTCTGCTCGAAAGCTGGGATATCAATGACGACGCCACCGAATATGTGCTGCATGTGCGCAAGGGCATCACATGGAACAACGGCGATGCCTTCAACGCCGATGACGTCGCTCACAATCTGACGCGCTGGTGCGAGAAGAATGTCGCCGGCAATTCCATGGCCGCCCGTGTCGGCGCGCTGATCGACACAAAGACCGGCAAGGCCAGGGATGGTGCGATCACCAAGGTCGACGACAACACGGTCAAGCTGAAGCTAAGCGAACCAGACATTTCACTGATCCCGAATTTCACCGACTATCCGGCGCTCGTCGTCCATCGCAGCTTCGATGCCGATGGTGCCGATCCGATCAAGAAGCCGATCGGCACGGGACCGTTCGAACTGGTCTCCTACGATGTCGGCCAGAAGGCGGTCGTCAAGCGTCGTGAGAATGGCAAATGGTGGGGTGGTGAAGCGCCGCTCGACAGCGTCGAGTTCATCGACTACGGCACCGATTTCAACGCCACCGTTAACGCGTTCGAATCGGGTGAGATCGACCTCAATTTCGAGTCGCCCGCCGACTTCATCGACATTCTCGACAAGATGGATCTGGTGAAATCGGAGGTGGCGACGGCGACGACGCTGGTTGCGCGCACCAACATTACCCACAAGCCCTATGACGACAAGCGGGTGCGCAACGCCCTGCAAATGGCCGTCGACAACAATGCGGTCCTCCAACTTGGTTACGCCGGGCGAGGCACCCCTGGTGAAAACCACCACGTTGCCCCGATCCATCCGGAATACTATCCGCTGCCCAAGAAGACACGCGACGCCGCCGGCGCCAAGAAGCTGATGGCGGAAGCCGGACAGGCTGACTTCGAGCATGAGCTGATCACCATCGAGGACGATTGGCAGAAGAATACCGGCGACGCCATTGCCGGCCAGCTGCGCGATGCCGGGATCAAGGTGAAGCGCACGGTGCTGCCGGGTTCGACCTTCTGGAACGACTGGACGAAATATCCCTATTCGATGACGATCTGGTACATGCGCCCGCTTGGCGTCCAGGTGCTGGCGCTCGGCTATCGCACCGGCGAGGCCTGGAATGAATCGGCATATTCCAACCCCGATTTCGACGCCAAGCTCAAGCAGGCGCTATCGCTCATCGACGTGGAGAAACGACGCGAGGTCATGAAGGATGTCGAGCAGATCCTGCAGGATTCGGGCGTCATTATTCAGCCGTTCTGGCAGAAGCTCTACAGCCACCAGAACAAGAAGGTGAAGAACTATGGTGTCCACCAGACATTCGAGATGGACCTTCAGAACGTCTGGCTGGACGGCTGAAACAAGGCGCTGCAGGACTTCATGAGCCGCAAAAAAGCCGATATGCAGGATACGTGGTATTGATAGGCTCAAGCCATCAAAAGCCGGAGATTCTGCATGAGACTGACAGTGCTCGTTGCCGCCCTTTCGATAGCCCTGCCGGCCGCCGCCGTCGCCGGACCGGCGTCCGATGCGGTGAAGTTCTTCTATGTCCCGGCGGTCAAGTTCGAGGCCGACGAACAATATCGGGACCGGTTCACCGAACCGGTGACGAAACTGTTCGAGTTGAACGACCAGGCAACGAAGAAGAACCCGGACCAGGTCGCCTGCATCGATTTCGATCCTGGTCTCGACGCCCAGGATTTCGATCAGAAAACCGTCTCGAAAACGCTGAAACTGTCTGAGAAGCTGGATGGCGATAACGCACAGGTCACGGTATCCTTCAGCCTGTTCTCCGAGGGCGATGATTCCAAACGTGAAATGCTCTGGTCGCTCAAGAAGATCGACGGCAAGTGGAAGATATCGGACATCGCTTCCAAGACCAGCGACTGGACGCTCAGTGCGCTGGAATGCATGGCCGGCCAGACGCCGGAGTGAAGCGATGGCCCATCGCCGGTTGCTGGCCCTGTCGGGTGTGTGTCTGCTGGCGGCTCTGAGCGGCGCCGCCGCGCAAGGCCTGTTGGGTGCGCCGCCGGCTGACGCCGCGCCGGGCGACAGCGGGGCTCCGCCCGCAAATGCACCCGGAACCGGAGTGGAACCGGCAACGCCGCCTGTTGGATGGTCGCCAGCCGAAGCCGCGCCGGCCGCACCGATCCAGCCGGGCTCGCCGACCGCTGTGGTGCGGCCGTTTTACGATCAGGTCGGGCTGGAGATCGATCCAGCCGAGCGAAGCCATTTCATCGACCCGGCCAAAACCGTGCTCGACAAGAGCGACGCCTTGCGCAAATCCGGGCAGGGCGAGTGCCTCGACCCCAACATGGCGCTCGATAATGCCGATTACGACAAGGCCGAGATCGACAAGAGCCTGAAGACGCTCGAGGCGATCAACGGCGACCAGGCCAAGGTCATCGTCGCCTTCGTCATATCGGGCAACCCGCACCGGCTGGAATGGAAATTCAAGAGGGTCGACGGCGACTGGAAGATATCGGACCTGCTGTCGGTGACCGGCGAATGGGCACTCAGCCAATATCAGTGCGAATGATGGGCGAGCTCAACCCCGCCCGCGATAGGGCGCCACCCCGGTGTCGGGCAGCCAGGCGCCTTCGGGCGGAGCGCCCGTTTGCCAGAACACATCGATCGGAATGCCGCCGCGTGGATACCAATAGCCGCCTATGCGCAACCACAGCGGCTTGGTTGCCGCCACGATGCGGCGGCCGATCATGACGGTGCAGTCTTCATGGAAGGCGCCATGGTTGCGAAACGAGGTCATGAACAGCTTGAGCGACTTCGATTCCACCAGAGCCGCATCGGGTGCGTAGTCGATGACGATATGGGCGAAGTCCGGCTGGCCGGTGACGGGGCACAGCGAGGTGAATTCCGGACAGGTGAAGCGCACGATCGCCGGCGGTCCGTCACCACGCGAAAACGGTACGGTCTCCAGGACCGCTGCTTCGGGGCTTTGTGGCGTCTCGACGTGCGCGCCGAGCTGGGTGAGAGTTTTGGTGTCGATCATGGGCGCAATCCTTGTCGCATGCGCCCGGAGTGCGTGCGGGACGACATGCTTGAAAACGAATTTTGCCGCTCATTAGCACAATTTGAAACCGCAGGAAGACGATGACCAGCAACGATCCGCTTCTCCAGCCCTACCAGCTCAAACATTTGACGCTGAAGAACCGGGTCATGTCGACCAGCCATGAGCCGGCCTATTCCGAGGACGGCATGCCGAAACAGCGCTACCGGCTCTACCATGCAGAGAAGGCCAAGGGCGGCATGGCGCTGACCATGACCGCCGGCTCGGCGATCGTCTCGCGCGACAGCCCGGCCGCCTTCGGCAATCTGCATGTCTATGACGACAGGATCGTGCCGTGGCTGGCCGAGCTCGCCGACGCCTGCCACGAGCACGACTGCAAGGTGATGATCCAGATCACCCATCTCGGCCGCCGTACCGGCTGGAACAAGGCCGACTGGCTGCCGGTGCTCTCGGCCTCGCCGGTGCGTGAGCCGGCGCATCGCGCATTCCCGAAGACGATCGAGGACTGGGACATCGAGCGCATCGTCGCCGACTATGCTTCAGCCGCCCAGCGCTGCGAGGCCGCCGGCCTCGACGGCATCGAGTTCGAATCCTACGGCCATCTGATGGACGGCTTCTGGTCGCCGGCCACCAATCATCGCGACGACGAATTCGGCGGCTCGCTGGACAATCGCCTGCGCTTCACCAACATGGTGCTCGATGCCGTGCGGGCAGCTGTCGGCGACAAATTCGTCGTCGGCATCCGCATGGTCGCCGACGAAGATTTCGAAAAAGGCCTGTCGAAGGCGGAGGGGATCGAAATCGCCAGGCGGCTGGCGGGCTCCGGCAAGGTCGATTTCCTCAACATCATTCGTGGCTCGATCGAGAGCGATGCGGCGCTGACCAAGGTCATCCCGGTAACCGGCATGCGCTCTTCGCCGCATCTTGATTTCGCCGGAGAGGTGAGGGCGGCGACGAAATTCCCGACCTTCCACGCGGCGCGCATATCCGACGTGGCCACCGCACGCCACGCCATCGCCACCGGCAAGCTCGACATGGTCGGCATGACCCGCGCCCATATCGCCGATCCGCACATCATCAAAAAGGTGATGGAGGGGCGCGAGCATGAGATCCGCCCGTGCGTGGGCGCCACCTATTGTCTCGACCGCATCTATGAGGGCGGCGAAGCGCTTTGCGTCCACAATGCCGCGACCGGCCGCGAGGCCGAAATCCCGCATATCATCGTCAAGACCGAAGGACCGAAGCAGAAAATCGTGGTCGTCGGAGCCGGCGCCGGCGGGCTGGAGGTTGCGCGGGTCGCGGCCGAGCGCGGCCACAAGGTGATGGTGCTTGAAGCATCGAGCCAGGCCGGCGGCCAGGTGCGATTGGCGACGCAGAACCCGCGCCGCAAGGAACTGATCGGTATCATCGACTGGCGGCTGGCTGAACTCGACCGGCTCGGCGTCGAGATCCGCTACGACACTTGGGCGGAAAAAGACGATGTCCTGGCGCTGTCGCCCGATGTGGTGGTGGTCGCTACCGGCGGCCTGCCGCAGAACCCGCCGCTGACGGCCGGCGACAACCTTGTCACCTCGAGTTGGGACATCATGGCCAGCAGCGTCAAGCCGGCCGAAAATGTGCTGCTCTATGACGACAATGGCGGCCATCAGGGCATGGGCGCCGCCGAACTGATCGCCAATGCCGGCTCGAAACTCGAGCTTGTATCGCCGGAGCGTTTCTTTGCCCCGGAAATGGGCGGCATGAACCATGTGCCCTATATCAGGGCCTTTCAGGAAAAGGGCGTCACCATCACCATCAACACGCGGCTGCGTTCGGTGCGGCGCGAGGGCAATCAACTGATCGCAGAGCTGGCTTCGGATTTCGCCGATGGCTGGCGCGGCGAGCGCAGGGTCGACCAGGTGGTGGTCGAGCACGGTACGCTGCCGCTCGATGATCTCTACCTATCGCTAAAGCCTCTGTCGAAGAATGGCGGTGCGGTCGACTACGAACGGCTGGTGAGTGGTGGCGACATCTTTCCCAAGCGCAATCCAGAAGGCGGCTTCGTGCTGTTCCGCATCGGCGACGCGGTCGCCTCGCGCAACATCCATGCCGCCATCTATGATGGCATCAGGTTCGGCTTGCGGATCTGACGCGTCATCGGGAAGTTGGTGGCACGCGGCCGGACCTGCATTCGAGAGCCCGTGTACGACGGTCTGGCCGCGCGCCCGCACGTCATTGGCTCGTCGCCAGACAACGTACGATCCTGTGAAGTGTGCTGCGTGGGGGGCGCTCAAAACATTCTGGCGGTGGCCATGCACAGCACGGTCAGCACCAGCAGCCCGCCGGCGATGCGCTCGCCCTTTGTCATCTTCGCGCGCAACTGGCTTTCCGTTGCCGCATCAGCACCGGCAAGCTGCCTGCTGGCTGAGCCCACAAGCGCACCCTGCACGCCGGCGGCGATCAGGGCCGTCACGATACCCAGCGCCAGCACCTTCTCCATCGAGCCGAAAACGCCCTCATGAAAGAAATACCAGAGCAATATCCCGGTCAGGAAAACCAGGCCGGCAGCGCCCATTTGCGGCCGGAAGAACCGTTCCGCCCGGATGTCCGGGTCACGGCCGACCGCGATGGTCGTGCCTGCCCAGAAAACACCGGCCATGACATGAAGGCCCATAACGACGATGTAGAAATATTGCATGGCTCGATCTCCTCTCGTATCCGCCACCCTCATATAGTTAGATATCTAACGGTTAGGTGTCAATGTATAAATCGGAGCCAGTTCCATCAACCGTTCCCTTGTTCTAGTGTCTTGCAATGACGTCCTTCGAACGCCCGCCAGTTGGCATGAATCTCGGTCGAACCGCCAAGCTGGTTGCCCAGGCCTTCGACGCTGCCCTGGTCGAGGCCGGCGGTACTTTGCCGGTCTGGCTAACTCTGCTGTCGGTCAAGTCGAGCAAGCTTGCCAACCAGCGCGAGCTTGCCGGCATGATCGGTATCCAGGGGGCGACGCTGACCCACCATCTCAACGCAATGGAGGCGCAGGGGTTGCTGACGCGCCGCCGCGACCCCGTCAACCGTCGGGTTCATCTGGTCGAATTGACCGAGGCCGGAGAAGCGATGTTCGAGACATTGCGCAAGGCGGCACTTTCCTTCGACAAGCGGCTGCGGGTGGGATTGTCCGACGAGCGGCTGGCGGAGTTCGCGCAGGTGCTGGCGGCGTTGCGGGCCAATGTCGAGGTGCCGAGCTTCGGGCAATTGTTGGCGGCTTTTCCAGGTGACAGGGACGATATCCCGCCTCGTTCCCGCAAACCGACTGGCAAACTCAAATCATAACGGCCGCTCAGTCGTAATCCTTGATTGCCCCAAAGGTGTAGTGGCGCAGCTTCAGCGCGGCGATCAAATTGGTCAGCTTCGTCTTGCCGTCGAACGCGTTCTGGAACATCTCGTCATGCATCAGCAGGATCAGCTTGCCGGGTTTGACGAAGCGGCCATAGCCGAACAGGTGATCGATCTCGCTGACCAGATGATCGACGCTCTGCACCGGCTCGCCGTTGTCCTTGTGCACCCATTCATGGTCCCAGCCGTAGAGATAGAAGCCTGAGGCCGCGACAAACTCGTAATCGGGCTCTTCACGCCCCTCCTGGGCGAGGCCAAGCGAAGTGTCGTTCTTCGACATGGAGGGCAGCCTGAACACGTCGCGCCCCGGCAGTCTTGCATGCACCAGGGGCTTCAACCCGAGCACCGCGTTTGCCCGGACCATGTCGGCGACGACACCTTCGGTGTCGCCGTAAAAATGCCGGTAGTGATTGTAGGCATGGCTGTAGCTGTGGTTGCCGAGCGTCACCAGAGGAAGCTGCCTGGCACGCTGGACGAGCGCTCTGTTGGCGGCGCTAGCCTGTGCGTGCATGCCGACCATGAATAGGGTTGCAGGAACCTGCTCGGCTTCCAGCACATCGAGGATGTTGCTTGTGCCGTTCAGCGGCCCATCGTCGAAGGTAAGATAGATTATGCGATCGGCCCCTTGGGCGGGAACCGCAAAAATCAAAAGCGCCGCCAGCACAAACCGAAACGGTGTCATCGGCCCCGATATCCGGTTGCGATCACGACAAGGCCGCCATGTCCACAACGGCTTGTCAAGGCGAGCCGGTGCATGTCGCCCAAAAGTGCGCAGCGGTTTTGGGATAACGACATGCACAAACAAAAAGGCAAACCTATGCCAGGCTTCCTTGCAGCACCGTCAGCTTGGCCTTCTTGGGCATGCGGGCGGTCAGCCATTCCAGCGCCTTGTCGTGCGGCATCGGGAAGGCGATGGAGTAGCCCTGCACCTGGTCGCAGCCGATCGCCATCAGCGAATTGAGCTCGGCCTCGGTTTCGGCGCCCTCTGCGACGATCGAGATGCCAAGGCCACGCGCCAGCTCGGTGATGGCGCGGACGATCTTCGAGTTGTCGCCATTCTCATGGATGTTCTGGACGAAGCGGCGATCGATCTTCAGCCGGTCGATCTCGTTCGGGTTGACATGGCTGAGCGAAGCATAGCCGGTGCCGAAATCATCGAGTTCAAGATGGACGCCGGCTGCCCGGATGTGCCGCAGCTTGGCCGCGATGCCCGTCTTTTCGTCGTCGAGGATGACGGACTCGACGATTTCCAGCGACAGTTTCTGCGGCGGCAGCCCCGCCTTTTCCAGCGTCTCGAACAAGAACGCATCGAAATCGTGCTCGCGCAGCTCGGTGCCGGAAACATTGACGGCAAGCCGTCCGAAGGCAATGCCGGCGCGATTCCATTCGGCGGCCTCGTTGATCGCCTTGGTGATGACGATGCGGCCGATCTCGGGCATGAAGCCGCATTTCTCGGCGACCGGAATGAACTCGCCGGGCGGGATCATGCCGCGCTCCGCATGGTTCCAGCGCACCAGCGCCTCGATGCCGCTGATCGTGCCGTTGGTCAGCGAAACCTGCGGCTGGAAATAGACCTGGAACGCCCGCTCCGCGATGGCGACCTTGATGTCGTGCTCGAGCTGCTTGCGATAGTCGAGTTCGCGGCGCAGCTCCTCGGAGAAGAAGGAGAAGTTGCCGCCGCCAAGCTTCTTGGCGGAGTAAAGCGCCAGATCGGCGTGGACCAGCAAATCCCCAGCATTGTCGGCGTCGATCGGATAGACCGCGATGCCGGCGCTGGCGCCTGGGAGAATGGTCGTGCCCTGGAAGACGATCGGCTCGTTGATGTGTGCCAGGATGCGCCGCGCCAGCATATTGATGTCTTCGGTGCCGCCGGCGCCGCCGAGGATCATGACGAACTCGTCGCCGCCCAGGCGCACGCACAGATCCGACGCCCGGCAGGAATCGCGCATGCGCTGTGCCGTGACGACCAGCACATAGTCGCCGGCGGCGTGGCCGAGCGTATCGTTGATCTGCTTGAATCGGTCGAGATCGAGCTGGACGACGGCAAGGCGTTCGCGACGCCGGTGCGTGCCCTTGATAAGCGTGTCGAAATGATCGGTCAGGAACGTGCGGTTGTGCAGGCCGGTGAGGCCGTCATGCACCGCGATGAAGGCCATGGAATTGCGCGCGTCGATCAATTCATGCGTCTTGCGCAGGATGGCGTTCGACATCGGCCTGAAGATGAACAGCGCCACCAGTATGATGACGCCGATTGTGGCGTAGAACAGCGTGCGGTGGAGAGCGAGCAGCTTCTCGGAGCGGTCGTCGGCGTCGGCAGTGATGCGCTGGCCAAGCGCGGCATAGCCCGACAAGGTCGCGTTGGCGACAGACGCGTCGAGATTGACGCGTTCGCCGCCGCCCTTGTAACCGCCATTGCCGCTGAATTGCGATTCATAGGCCGAGATCAGGCGGTCGCCATTGGCGATAAGCCCGACCGAGAAATAGTCGAGGTGGAAGGGCTTGGCGAAAAGCACGCTTTCGATCGACTTCGGGTCAAGCTTGGCCGGCGATTGCGGATCGGCTCCCGTCTGATCGAGCAGCAGATCATAGTTCGTCTCGAACTCCGCCGTTGCCTGCTTGAGCGCGCTGACCAGCGCCGGTTGCTTGTCGCGTGAACCGGCACCCGTTGCGCTGGCAAGGAAGACGATGCGCTGCGACAGCGTCTTTTGCGTGCTGACGATGTCGAGCAAGGTGTGGTTGTGCTGCTGGGTGGCCATCATCTGCTGCAGCAGGATGAAGGAGGCTATCACCATGGCCGCAATGATCAGCAGGGCCAGCCAATAGCCAGCCTTGATCAGCAGTATGAGCTTGCCTGAAACGGTTTGCACCGGCTGCTGCGACATTTTCGGGGGCGGCCCTCTCGCCTACGGATTGTTGCCAAAAGATTCTTGTATGAGCACCATTGAACTGCAAACGTTAACAGGACCGGAAATCGACGGCTGCCCGGCAAGGGGCAGCTGTCGAAAGATCGCGAAATGGTTATCGGCTCGTTTAGCGCCATACCGGCATTTGAGCGGTCGTCGGCCAGAACCCTTTGTCGTGGTGTCGTTCCTGGGCCGCATGATGATCGACACCGGGACCGCATCGTGCTGCTTGCCACCGGTCGGTCGTTTTTGCGATGGATTTTTCGCGCGGACGAGACGACAGTCAGCCCACATCAAACGAGGCCGACCATGACCGCAGCATTCCTCTCCCACATCGACAGCGAGCTCGCGGAGCTCAAATCGGCAGGCCTCTACAAGTCGGAGCGGGTGATCACTTCGACGCAGTCGGCCGAGATCGAGGTCGGCGGCGACAAGGTGCTGAATTTCTGTGCCAACAACTATCTCGGCCTCGCCGACAGCGCCGATTTGCGTGCGGCGGCCAGCCAGGCGCTCGACCGCTATGGCTACGGCATGGCATCGGTGCGCTTTATCTGCGGTACGCAGGAAGAGCACAAGCAGCTCGAATCCACGATTTCCTCTTTCCTCGGCATGGAAGACACCATCCTCTACGGCTCCTGTTTCGATGCCAATGGCGGCCTGTTCGAGCCGCTGCTGGGCGAGGAAGACGCCATTATCTCGGATGCCTTGAATCATGCCTCGATCATCGATGGCGTGAGGCTGTCGAAGGCCAAACGTTTCCGCTACGCCAACAACGATATGGCCGATCTCGAGGCGCGACTGAAAGAAGCCCGGGACTGCCGCTTCCGGTTGATCGCCACCGACGGCGTGTTTTCGATGGATGGCATCATCGCCAATCTCAGGGGTGTCTGCGACCTCGCCGAGAAATACGACGCCATGGTGATGGTCGACGACAGCCATGCCGTCGGCTTCGTCGGCCAGAACGGCCGCGGCTCGGCCGAGCATTGCGGCGTCGAGGGCAGGGTCGATATCATCACCGGGACGCTCGGCAAGGCACTCGGCGGCGCGTCCGGCGGTTACACCTCGGGCAAGAGGCAGGTGGTCGACTGGCTGCGCCAGCGCTCACGGCCCTATCTCTTCTCCAACACGCTGATGCCGGCGATCGCCGGCGCTTCGATCAAAGTGTTCGAGTTGATCAAAGACGGCGATGGGCTGCGCGACAAACTCTACGACAATGCGGCGCGCTTCCGGTCGCAGATGGGCAAACTCGGCTTCACGCTGGCCGGAGCCGATCATCCGATCATTCCGGTGATGCTGGGTGATGCCAGCCTGGCGCAGGAGATGGCGGCGCGCATGCTGAAGCGCGGCATCTACGTCATCGGCTTTTCCTTCCCGGTGGTGCCGAAAGGGCAAGCCCGCATCCGCACGCAGATGTCGGCGGCCCATTCCAGCGCGGATATCGATCGGGCAGTGGAAGCGTTTGCCGCCGTCGGGCGCGAACTCGGGGTCATTTCCTGAAAGGCCGGAATCGAAAAGCGATTCCGGATCAAGAGATTCAAGGGACAAAAGCATGTCGAACATGATGAAGGCGCTGGTGAAGGCCAAGGCCGAACCGGGCATCTGGATGGAAGAGGTGCCGGTACCGGAGATCGGTCCCAACGACGTGCTGATCAAGATCAAGAAGACGGCGATCTGCGGCACCGACGTGCATATCTACAATTGGGACCAGTGGGCGCAAAAGACGGTGCCGGTGCCGATGGTGACCGGCCATGAATTCGTCGGCACCGTTGCCGATTTCGGCGCCGCGGTCACCGAATACAAGGTTGGCCAGCGCGTGTCGGGCGAAGGCCACATCGTCTGCGGTCATTGCCGCAACTGTCGCGCGGGCAGGGGGCATCTGTGCCGCAACACGCTCGGCGTCGGCGTCAACCGTCCCGGCGCTTTCGGCGAGTATCTGGCAATCCCGCAGCACAATGTCGTGCCGATCCCCGACGATGTGCCGGACGAGATCGCCGCCATCTTCGATCCCCTGGGCAACGCCGTCCACACGGCACTGTCCTTCGATCTGGTCGGCGAGGATGTGCTTGTCACCGGCGCCGGGCCGATCGGCATCATGGGCGCGCTCGTCGCGCAATGCGTCGGCGCGCGCAAAGTGGTCATCACCGACATCAACCCGGTGCGGCTGGCGCTGGCCAAGAAACTCGGCGTCCAGCATGTCGTCGACGCCTCGAAGGAAAAGCTGCGCGACGTCATGCCGGTGCTCGGCATGACCGAGGGGTTCGACGTCGGCCTCGAAATGTCGGGCGCTGCCCCCGCTTTCCGCGATATGATCGACACCATGAACAATGGCGGCAAGATCGCCATTCTGGGCATCGCGCCGACCGGCTTCGAGATCGACTGGAACAAGGTCATCTTCAAGATGCTGCATCTCAAGGGCATCTATGGCCGCGAGATGTTCGAAACCTGGTACAAGATGATCGCGCTTGTGCAGGGCCCGTTGGATGTCTCCGGCCTCATCACGCACCGCATCGGCATCGACGACTTTCAAGCCGGCTTCGATGCGATGCGCAGCGGCAGTTCCGGCAAGGTGGTGATGGACTGGTAGATGCCGCCCTACCGCAGGATTCTGTTTTTCATCAGCCATTTCACGGAGCGGGGCCACGCGTAGTTCGCACCCATGCGAAGATCGGTAAACCCCTCCGAAACATGTCTCCCGGTTTCGGCGTCAAGGATGCGAATGAACATAGTATGTTCTGTTCGGTTGACGCGCGTTACGACGCCAAGCAAGGCAAGCGACGCGCCGTGCTCCTTGGCAATCGGGCCTTCACAACCAGCGCAGTTGCGCAATCCGTGCGGCGCAGCAGCCTGTGTATCCCTCGCCGGCACATCAATTACTGTAAAACGCCCAGACTGGGAGAGCATGTCCCTCGCAACTTGTGCCGATTCCGACAGATAGCGCCTGTCATATTCATCCGGGGGAATTATTCCCGCCCCGGCGCTCTTATCCTCCAATTCGAAAGGGAACACTTCGATCGACATCGGCTTTGTCTGCTGGGCCTGCGCAAATGTGCAGGTGCCTACAAGCAGCGTCACCAGGACACTTAATGTGCGAATGCTCATCGTAGTCCTCCCGTCGGTGTGATGGGCATTATACGCGGCCTGACAACGCAAATCACGATCAAATCGAAGGCAATGCTATGCTTTGGCTGTGGTGGGAGCTCCCACGCAGTCTCGCTCGAACTCCGTCGTCCAGAGTGATTGGCTTGATCTTGGACTAGCTAGGGACCAGGCATTGGTCTCCAATGCAGCCAGTCCGCTGGTGATCGCCGCGCGCTCTTCAGCACTTAATCTTGCCAGCAAATCCCGTTCGAACGCCTTCGCCAGCGGCACCATCTCGCGATAGGCGGCAAGCCCCGTTCCGGTCAGCGTCAGATGTTCGATACGGCGGTCTTTTTCGTCCGGTTTTCGCGTCAGCCAGCGACGCCGTTCGAGTTCGGCGACAGCGCGCGAAACCTTTGTCTTGTGCATGGCCGACTGTTCGCCCAACGCCGTCGCCGTCATCGTGCCACGCTGTCCGAGCCCGGCCAGCGTGCGCCATTCGGGACGCGTGAGGCCGTGACGATCCTTGTATATCCTCGAGAATTCCCGGCTGACGGCCTCGGCAAGCCGGTGGAGCCGGTAGGGCAGGAAATTTTCCAGATTGAGAATTTCAGGCGCGTCGGACGCTTCGCTCTTGATCACCATTTTTCAAAGCCGCCATTGATGGTTACATTTTCAATGGTTACAAATGAAACCAGTTTGGTCAATGGATATCCATTTCGGGAGGAAGCAATGGCCTTTTCCTATATGCCGGGCTTCGGCAACGACTTCGAAACCGAGACGCTGCCCGGTTCGCTGCCGCAAGGACGGAATTCGCCGCAGCGGCCGGCCTACGGTCTTTACGCCGAGCAGCTTTCGGGCTCGCCCTTCACCGCGCCGCGCGGCACCAATGAGCGCTCCTGGCTGTATCGCATCCGACCGAGCGTCAAGCACACTGGGCGTTTCAAGGCGGCCAGCTATCCCTTGTGGAAGACCGCTCCCAATGTCGGCGATCATGAACTGGCGCTTGGCCAGTATCGCTGGAATCCGGTGCCGATGCCGAAGGAGCCGACCGATTTTATCAAGGGCATGCGCAGCATCACCACCGCTGGCGACGTGCTCGGGCAAACAGGCATGGCAGCGCATGTCTACGTCGCCAACCGTTCGATGGTCGACGATCATTTCTTCAACGCCGACGGCGAGTTGCTGGTCGTGCCGCAGGTCGGCGCATTGCGCTTCGTCACCGAGATGGGCGTCATCGAGCTGCGGCCCGGCGAGATCGCGGTGCTGCCACGCGGTCTGGTCTTCAAGGTCGAGCTGGTCGACAAGGAAGTCCGCGGCTACGTCTGCGAGAACTACGGCGCCAAGTTGACGCTGCCCGACCGCGGCCCGATCGGCGCCAACTGCCTTGCCAACCCACGCGATTTCAAGACGCCTTGTGCCTGGTTCGAGGAGAAGGAAACGCCGTGTCGGCTGACGGTGAAATGGTGCGGCAATTTCCATGTCACCGAGATCGGCCATTCGCCGCTGGACGTCGTTGCCTGGCACGGCAACTACGCGCCCTACAAATATGATCTGGCGACCTTTTCGCCGGTCGGAGCGCTGCTGTTCGACCATCCCGACCCGTCCATCTTCACGGTGCTGACCGCACCGAGCGGCGAGGAGGGCACGGCCAATATCGACTTCGTCATCTTCCCGCCGCGCTGGCTGGTGGCCGAAGATACCTTCCGGCCGCCCTGGTACCACCGCAACATCATGAGCGAGTTCATGGGCCTGATCCATGGCCAGTACGACGCCAAGGAAGAAGGCTTTGTGCCCGGCGGCATCAGCCTGCACAATCTGATGCTGGCCCATGGGCCGGATGCGCCTGGCTTCGAAAAGGCCTCGCGCGCGGACCTGAAACCGGTCAAGCTCGACAACACCATGGCGTTCATGTTCGAGACCCGATTTCCGCAGATGCTGACCCGCTACGGCGCCGAACTCGAAACCCGGCAGGACAATTACATCGACTGCTGGGCGGATCTGAAGAAGCGTTTCAACGGCACGCCCGAGGGCGACTGGTCTTGAGCACCGAGCCAATGCCTGATCGGTTGGTGCTTTTGGGCTCGAAGGGTGGCCCGGCATTGCGGCCGGGTGGTCCATGGCCGAGCTCGTCGCTGCTGCAGATGGGCGGCCGCTGCATCGTCGTCGATTGCGGCCTTGGCGTCACGCGGGGTCTCGTCGATGTCGGCATCAGCCTGAAATCGCTCGACCTGATCTTCATCACGCATCTGCATTCCGATCACGTGCTGGAACTGGGGCCGCTGATCCACACCGCCTGGACGGCGGGTCTGGCGGCGCCGGTCCACGTGTTCGGTCCGCCCGGCACGGATCATTATTGGCAGCGCTTTTGCCAGGCGATGGACTTCGACATCGAAATCCGCGTCGTCGACGAGGGCCGGCCGGATATTCGAGACCTGGTTTCGATCGTCGAATTCGGCGAAGGCCAGGTGCTCGAGCAGGGCGGCTTGACGGTTTCGGCGCTGCGCGTCGAGCATCCGCCGGTGACCGACTGTTTTGCCCTGCGCTTCGAACGCGGCGGGAAAAGCGTGGTGTTCTCTGCTGACACGGCCTTCTTTCCGCCGCTCACCGAATTCGCCCGGAGTGCGGATATCCTCGTCCATGAAGCCATGCTGGAGGAAGGCATCGAGCGGCTGGTGGCTAGGACCGGCAATGGCGCGCGGCTGAAAGGCCACCTGCTCGCCAGCCACAGCTTTGCCGAAGAGGCCGGCAGCATCGCCAGCGATGCCGGCGTCAAGAGACTGGTGCTCAATCATCTCATTCCAGCCGACGATCCCGGGATCGGGGAGGCCGATTGGACTGCCGCTGTCAGGAAAACATGGGCCGGCGACTTGACGATCGCCCGCGACGGCCTTGTTGTGGAGTTAAGCAGCGAGAAAGCTGCACAAGGAGAGGAAACTGCATGAAGCTTGCCACATTGAAGGACGGGACGCGCGACGGAAAACTCGTCGTCGTCTCGCGCGACCTGACACGCTTCACCGACGCCTCGTTCCTGGTGCGCACGCTGCAGGCGGCGCTCGACGACTGGCGCCGCATCGCCCCGCATCTCGCGACAATAGCCGAATCGCTTGAGAACAATGCGATGCCGGCCGAGCGCTTCCACGAGCATGACGCCCACTCGCCGCTGCCGCGCGCCTATCAATGGGCCGACGGCTCGGCTTACGTGAACCATGTCGAGCTGGTGCGCAAAGCGCGCGGCGCCGAGATGCCGGCGAGCTTCTGGATCGACCCGCTGATCTACCAGGGCGGCTCGGACGCCTTCATTCCGCCACGTGACCCGATCCGCATGGCTGACGAAGGCTTCGGCATCGACATGGAAGGCGAAGTCGCCGTCATTGTCGACGACGTGCCGATGGGCGCCAACCTCGAAGAAGCGCGCGCTGCGATCCGGCTGGTGATGCTGGTCAACGACGTCACGCTGCGCGCACTCACCGGACCGGAACTGGCCAAAGGTTTCGGTTTTTTCCAGTCAAAGCCGTCCTCGGCGTTTTCGCCGGTCGCGGTCACGCCGAACGAACTGGGTGACGCCTGGGACGGCGGCAAGGTCAGCCTGCCGTTGCTCGCCGACCTCAACGGTAAGCCGTTCGGCCGGGCCAATGCCGGTGTCGACATGACCTTCGATTTTCCGGCGCTGATCGTTCACGCTGCCAAGACCAGGCCGCTTGCCGCCGGCACGATCATCGGTTCCGGCACCGTTTCCAACAAGCTCGACGGCGGGCCGGGCAAACCTGTCTCGGCCGGCGGCGCCGGCTATTCCTGCATCGCCGAACTGCGCATGATCGAGACCATCGTGTCAGGCGAAGCCCAAACGCCGTTCCTGCGCTTCGGCGACACGGTACGCATCGAGATGAGGGACAAGGCCGGGCATTCGATTTTCGGCGCCATCGAGCAGAAGGTCGAGAAATACGAGAGGTAAGGGAATGACGGGGGTCTATCTGCTGGCCGGTGTCTGGGCACTCGCCATACTGGCGGTCTTCATCCAGGCGATCCGGCTGAGTTACCGCATCGAGGCGCGCTCGCCTGACCTGACCAACCGCAGCGGCTTTCCGCGCAAGGCGATGATGTTGCACACCATCACGAACATGAAAGTCGCCCGGGATGAGGAGACGCAAGCCATGCGTCGGCGCATGAACCGGCTGCTGCTGATCGTTCTTGCGGGATTTGCAGCTATGTGGGCGGGCTTGTATCTGGTGCGGGCAGGGGGCTGATCTCGTGAACCTGCTTGACCATCTGCGCCGTATGGCCGGCAACAATCTGTGGTCGAACGACCGGCTCTACCGCGCGGTGCTGTCCCTCCAGCCCGGTGAGTTCGAGGCCGAACGCACCAGCTTCTTTCCGTCGATCAAGGCAACGCTCAACCACATCCTTGCGGTCGATCTTCTCTATCTCGATTTTCTCGAAGAGGGTGGTCTCGGTGCTGCCGCCCATGACGACTTCGTGCCCCTCGACGAGCCGGCGGCGTTGTTTGCCGCGCAGGTCGCAGCCGACCGGCGGCTGATCGCCTTTTGCGATAGGCTGTCGGCCGACGATCTCGATCGCCGCGTCATCACCGACCGGCGCGAGGACGGCATGATCCCCGAGCGCATCGGCGATATCCTCGCCCATGTCTTTCTGCACGACATCCATCACCGCGGCCAGGTGCACGCCATGCTGTCCGGCACGTCGGTCAAGCCGCCGCAACTGGACGAGTTCTTGCTCGATTATGATTTGAAGCTGAGACAAGTGGAGGTTGAGCGGCTGGGTTTGTGAGACCAATTGCTTGGCCGATCATGCCACAGCGACACCGTAACGGGCGAAATGCGGGTCGGATGTCAAGATGGTCAGGTTCTCCATTTGCGCCTGCGCGATCAGCAGTCTGTCGAATGGATCACCATGATGGTGGGGTAGGCTGCTGACGGCGTTCGCATGCTGCAAAGTGACGGCAAGTGGCTGAAATTGCATTCTGGGAAGCAGCGTTGGCAGATCGTCCGGCGCGTTGAGTTTTCCGATTGAGCGTTTGATGGCAATTTCCCAGACGCTTGCCGCGCTCGCGAACACCACCGCTTCCGAAGCCAAGATAGCGCGGTGGTGCTGGCTGAGACGTGGATCGTCTGAAATCGACCACAGGATGATATGCGTGTCGGCGAGAAACGGGCCGACCGTCATTTCACGTACTCGTCCCATTCGGGACCGAGTTCATCAAAATCGTCCGCAATCCAAATCTTGCCCTTCAAGGCGCCAATACGCGGCAGTGGTTCGGCCGCTGCCGGCGGTACGATGCGCGCGGCCACCTTGCCGTGGCGTGTCAGAACGATCTCCTCGCCGGCTTCCGCGCGGCTGACGAGCTCCGACAATTTGGCCTTGGCCTCGGCGATGGAAACATTCATAGCGCGATCCTTATGACCATAATTTAGGTCATAATTGGTGGCGCCGCAAGAAGCCCGGTTCGAATCTACCTACTCCGCAGCCTGAACCTTGATCACCCCGCGCTTGATCTGGTCCTGCTCGATCGATTCGAACAGCGCGCGGAAGTTGCCCTCGCCAAAACCTTCGTCGCCCTTGCGCTGGATGAACTCGAAAAAGATCGGGCCGATCACGGTCTTCGAAAAGATCTGCAGCAGGATCTTGGTCGTGCCGCCGTCGACGACGCCTTCGCCGTCGATCAGGATACCGTGCTTCTTCATCCGCTCGATCGGTTCGTCATGGCCATTCACGCGGTCATACGACATGTCGTAGTAGGTCTCCGGAGGGCCGGGCATGAACTTCAGGCCGTTCTCGGCCAACCTGTCGGTGGCGGCGTAGATCTCGTCGGTGCCGACAGCGATGTGCTGAATGCCCTCGCCATTGTACTTCTTCAGGTATTCGGCGATCTGGCTAGTCTCGTCCTTGGACTCGTTCAGCGGAATGCGAATCTTGCCGCAGGGCGAGGTGATGGCGCGGCTGACCAGGCCGGTGATCTTGCCGTCGATGTCGAAGAAATGGATCTGCTTGAAGCCGAACAGACTGCGGTAGAAATCCCACCATTTGTCCATATGGCCGCGATAGACATTGTGGGTCAGGTGATCGAGATAGTAGAAGCCGACGCCTTCCGGCCTCGGGTCGCGCTCGCCCAGCCACTCGAACTCGGCATCATAGGCCGAACCCTTCTTGCCATAGGTCTCGATGAAATAGAGCAGCGAGCCGCCAATGCCGACGATTGCCGGCACGTCGAGCGCCTTGTCGGCGCCTTCGTAAGGCGTGGCGCCCTTGGCAACGGCGTGATCGAAAGCGTGCTTGGCATCGACCACCCGCCAGGCCATAGAGGCAGCACAGGGGCCGTGCTTGTCGACGAATTTCATTGCATGCGAGCCGGGTTCGGCATTGACGACATAGTTGATGTCGCCCTGGCGCCAGATGGTGATGTCTTTCGTGCGGTGCTTGGCCACCGCAACATAGCCCATACGGGTGAACAGCTCAGCGAGCTTCTGCGGCTCCGGATGCGCGAATTCGACAAACTCGAAGCCGTCGGTGCCGGCCGGGTTGTCCTTGCTGATCTTGGCGGGCGGGGCGTCGTGCGGGAAGGGACCCATGATATTCCTCCGAAAGCTGGCCTAGCCTGCGATCATAACGCGGAGGAGGCGCACGGTGCTTGCATTCAAACGCTTGAAATGATGATGTCATGCGTGAAGCGTGCACGATGTCAGGAAAAACCATGGATGAAGCGCGCATTGATCAGTTTGATCGCAAGATAATGGCGCTGTTGCAGGGCGATGCGCGGCTGACCAACAATGATCTTTCGGAGCGGGTGAACCTGTCGGCGTCGCAATGCTCGCGCCGCCGCCAGCGGCTCGAGGAGGATGGCTTCATCAGGGGCTATCGGGCGGTGCTCGACCGCGACAAACTCGGTTTTTCGCTGGTGAACGTCATCTCGGTGACATTAGCCACCCACAACCGCGACAATGCGCGTCGCTTCGGCGAACTGGTGGCACGGCTGCCCGAGGTGCAGGAAGCGCACGCGCTGACCGGTGAGATGGATTACATCCTGAAAGTGGTGACGCCCGACCTGAAATCGCTGTCTGAATTCGTTAACGGCGTGCTGCTGCCGCATGAATCGGTGCAGCATGTGAAGACGGCGATCGTGCTGGAAACGCTGAAGGAGACGGGTGCGTTACCGATTTAGGCAGAACGGATTTCAGTTGATACGTCGGAGGGGCAGCACCCCCCTCTGTCCTGCCGGACATCTCCCCCGCAAGGGGGGAGATTGGATGTCGCGAATCCCTTCGCCAATCGCCAACGTTGCAGGAAGAGCCTTGGCGGCGAAGCTGCCGATCTCCCCCCTGTTTGGACCGGAGACATCGCGAACAGGTGTGCGAGGACATCGCGAACAGTTTTGTCACTTATCGTCTGCAGAGGTTGAGGTCGACTGTTTCTATTTTCTGATGTCTGAAGAAGGCTTGGAAGACGCCGTCCTTGCCGGTGGGGGTGAAGGCCACGGCTTTCCCTCCAAATGCCTTGGAGAGGCGCAGGATGTAGCCGCACAAGGCGACGCGGCCCTCCTTCTGGACCTTGCGAACGATGGCGTCTTGTGGGTAGTCGAAAGCTTCGACGGCCTCGCAGAAGGATCGCGGCGAGGGTGTGTATCTGTCGAGGGGAACGCAACCCTTGAGGCCATCGTGAGGTTTTTCGGTGTTGTAGAGGTCGCGCCAGGCATCGAAGGCTTTCTGCGCGCGATCGAGATTTTCGAAAGCAGGTCCGGCCATCGCTTCGGCCTTGAGCGAGCGGTGGAAGCGCTCTTCCTTGCCCAGCGTCTGCGGATGCAGAGGCCTGGAATGGGAGACGGCGACGCCGTGCTCGATCAGCCAGACGGTGAAGCGTGTGAAGTTGCTTCGTCCGCCATCTCCCCACGGTGGGCCGTTGTCGAAAGCCATGCGCTGCGGCAGTCCATAGCGGCGAAAGGCGACAATCAGGTGGGCTTTGACCGTTTCGCCGGTCTCGTTGATGCAAGCCTGCAGCACGACGGAGAAGCGCGAATGGTCGTCGAGCGCGGTCAGCGGATGCAGCCGGCCGCCCTGCCGCAATGCGACATGGCCCTTGAAGTCCATCTGCCACAGATCGTTGGGGGCGGCATGCTCGAAGCGCCCGAACGGCTTGGCTCCACCCCCGAGCAAACCCAGCTCGACGCCATTGCGGTGCAGGATCCCGGTCACCGTGGAAGGTGCAGGCGAACCGGTTCCCTCGCGCTGCAGGACCTTGGAGATCTTGCGTCCGCCCCAGGCCGGGTGCGCCCGGCGCATGCCAAGAACCGCCGCCTCGACTGCATCCGGGCTGCGCGCCGGGCTCGTCGCTGGACGGCGCGATTGCTCCGCAAGCCCGGCTTCGCCATAGGCGCGATACCGCGCGATCAACTTGTGACCACAGGTTCGGCCAATCCCGAAACGACGACAAAGCGCACTGACATTGCTGCCATCCTGCACCGCAAGACGCACAAACTCCAACTTCCCATCCATCACGCTGGTGTTCCCAAATGGCATCGCGAACCTCCCGGCGCAAAGCACGCCAAACTGTTCGCGATGTCCTCGCACACCTGTTCGCGATGTCTCCGGTCCAAACAGGGGGGAGATTGGATGTCGCGAATCCCTTCGCCAATCGCCAACGTTGCAGGAAGAGCCTTGGCGGCGAAGCTGCCGATCTCCCCCCTTGCAAGGGGGGAGATTGGCCGGCAGGCCAGAGGGGGGTGTGAAGGATCGCCAGCCTACGGAATGACGGAAGGCCGTTCAATCCTTCGACTGTTGGATCAGCCCATAGAGATTGGTGCAGCGGGCGCCGGAGCGGCAATAGGCGAAGACCGGGCCGTCGAGTTCGTCGAGCGCTTCGGCCTGATCCCCGACATTCTCGGCCGTAATCTGGCCGCTGATGACGGGGATGTAGCGGAAGGCAAGCCCTGCGGCTTCGACCGCTGCCTTGACGGTGTCGGCAGAAGGCTGGCCGGGCTGTTCGTCATCGGGCCGGTTGCAGATGACGCTCTTGAAGCCGGCTTCCTTGATGGCGGCGACGTCCTCAGGCTGGATCTGGCCCGAAACCGAATAGTCCTCGCTGATTTCGCGGTATTCCATGGCAGCATCCTCGCAAACTGGTCAGGCGGCAGTCTTGCCACTCCCCGACATGGGCGGCAATCCATACCGAAGGAATTCTCTGCCAAATAGACACTGCGTGCCGGAAAATCCAACCGGGCCGATGCGGCCCGGCTGGACAATCCTTCATACTCAGCTGCCGAGAATGGCGCCTTTGATCTGACGGATGTTGTTGTGCATCATGTCGATATAGGTCGCAGCCGGGCCGTCGGGCTGCGACAGCGCATCCGAATAGAGCGTGCCGCCGACCTTGATGCCGGTTTCGCTGGCGATCTGTTCGATCAGGCGCGGGTTGGTGATGTTCTCGACGAAGATCGCAGCCGCCTTGTCCTGCTTCACCTGATTGACCAGTTTGGCGACGTCTGCGGCGGATGGCTCGGAGTCGGTCGAGATGCCTTGCGGGGCGAGGAAGGTCAGGCCATACGCGTGTTCGAAATAGCCGAAGGCGTCATGCGAGGTGATGACGACGCGCTTGCTCTCCGGGATCGAGGCAATCGCAGTTTTCACTTCACCTTCGACCGCGTCGAGCTTCCTCGTGTAGGCGGCGGCATTGGTCTGGTAGCTGACGCAGCCGTCCGCATCCGCCGCGCAGAAAGCCTCGGCGATGTTCTTCACGTAGATCCTGGCGTTGGCGATCGACTGGAAGGCGTGCGGATCGGTGACCGTCTTGCCGCCGCCGGTGCCGGCACCTTCGGCCGCGTCGGCGTCGGCGAATTCAGGCTTGAAATCGATCGGCGTCACGCCCTTGGTCAAGGTAATGATAGACGCCTTGGTGGCGCTGGCATCGACCAGCCGCTGCAGGAAACCTTCGAAATGCAGGCCGTTGACCAGCACGATGTCGGCCTTGGCCATGGCCACAGCATCGGCCGGGCTCGGCTCGTAGACATGGGCGTCGCCATCCGGCCCGACAATGGTGGTGACGTCGATGCGGTCGCCGCCGACATTTTTGGCGAAATCGGCAATGACGGTGAAGCTGGCGACCACTTTCAGCGGTGCCGCCAAGGCCGACGATGCGCCAAAGGCGGTTAATGTTATAACGCTCATAGCCAAGGCGGCATGGATCGATTTCAGCATAGACGGGTCTCCTTCTAGGGGCGGGGATCAGGCCGTTCTGTGACGGTGATGGATGATGCGCGCGCGCAGAATGCCGCGCGTGCCAAACAGGATCGAGGCGAAATAGACGACGCCGGCCGACAGGATGATGGCCGGGCCGGACGGCAGCGACGCGTGATAGGACAAAAGCAGCCCGGCGACGCAGGACGCGAAGCCGATCAGCACCGCCAGCACGCACATCGGCTCGACGCGAACTGTCCAGAAGCGGGCGGCTGCGGCCGGCAGCATCATCAGCCCAACCGACAGAAGCGTGCCGAGTGCCTGGAAGCCGCCGACAAGGTTGAGCACGACAAGGCCGAGGAAGATGAAATGCACCGGACTGCCGAGCCGGCTGACCGAGCGCAGGAACAGCGGGTCGAGGCATTCGGCGACCAGCGCCCGCCAGAAGATCGCGAGGCTGACCAGCGTCACCGCGACGATGCCGCCGATCAGCGTCAGGGCCTCATCGTTGAGCGCCAGCACGGTGCCGAACAGCACGTGCATGAGATCGACGCTGGAACCGCGGATCGACACCATCAGCACGCCGATGGCGAGCGAAATCAGATAGAACGCCGCCATCGAGGCGTCCTCGCGCTGGATGGTGAAGCGCGAGACGGCGCCGGCGCCGAGCGCGACGATGACGCCGGCGATCAGGCCGCCGATGGTCATCGGCAGGATCTCCAGTCCATAGAACAGGAAGCCGGCGGCTGCACCGGGCAGGATGGCGTGCGCCATCGCGTCGCCCGACAGGCTCATGCGTCGCAGCATCAGGAAGACGCCGATAGGGCAGGCGCCGAGCGACAGCATCAGCGAACCGATCAAAGCCCGCTGCATGAAGCCGAAATCGGCGAAGGGCGCGATGACAAGACCGTAAAGCATGTCCATCAGGCAGCCCTCGGTCCGACGCCGTGTTGATGGTCATGGTGATCGTGGCCATGGTGATCGTGACCATGAGCGTCCTCGCCCGGCTCGCACCAGGGTGCATTTTCTTCCCAGGCTTCGTGGAAGCGGCGGGCGCGCAACAGGTTATCAGGCTTCAGCGTTTCCCTGGTTTCGCCCCAGGCGATCGGCTGGCGGGCGAGAAGCAGCGTTTCGGGGAAATTCTGCCGCACCAGGTCCAGATCGTGCACGACAACCATGATGGTGCGTTCCTCGCCATGCCAGTGCTTGATCAGGGCAATGAGGTCGCCGACCGTCTTGGCGTCGACAGCATTGAAGGGTTCGTCGAGCAGGATGAGGTCGGCGTCCTGCAGCAGGACACGCGCAAACAGCGTGCGCTGCAACTGGCCGCCCGACAGCGTGTCGATCGGCCGCTTCTCGAAACCGCCGAGGCCAACCGCCATCAGCGCCTTGCTGACGTCTTCGCGATCTTCCTTGGTGTAGCGGCCAAGCAGGCCGCGCCGTGGCCACAGGCCGAGCGAAACCAGATCCACCACCCGTGCCGGAAAGGAGCGGTCGAGCTCCGATTGCTGCGGCAGATAGGCGGCACGTACACCGGGCGCGCGGATAACCTCGCCGGCCATCGGCTTCAGGACGCCGACAATGCCTTTCATCAGCGTCGATTTGCCGGAGCCATTGGCGCCGACCACAGCGGTCAGCGAGCCCTTGCGGATGGTGCCGTCGAGATGATGGATCGCCGGATGGCTGCCGTAGCCAAGCGTCAGGTCGCGGAATGTCAGGCAGGTATTTGTCATTCTGCGATCCGTAGGCGGCGAAATCCGGCTGCTGGCAGCGGCCGACTGGATATGTGATGTTATTACATTAGTCAACAAGCCAATCCGGCGGAATTGCGGCCGCAGGGTCAACTTGCCGTGTTTGCACATCCATATGCCATTGGCCCAAGGGGATTCGACCTGACGATCTTGCCCGAAGCCGGTCGCGACTCTAAAGAAGCGCAACCGCCACAGGAAGGAACCATCCAATGAGCATTCGTCGCATCGATGTTGGCCCGCGCATGAGCCAGATCGTCATCCATGGCAATACCGTCTATCTGGCTGGTCAGGTTGGCCAGCCAACCGGCAACGTCGCTTCGCAGACCAGGGACATCCTGGCGGCCATCGACGAACTGCTGGCCAAGGCCGGTTCCGACAAGACCAAGATACTGCAGGCGATCATCTGGCTGGCCGACATGAGCACCTTTGCCGAGATGAACGCGGAGTGGGACAAGTGGGTGCCGCAGGGCAACACGCCAGCCCGCGCCACCGGCGAAGCAAAGCTCGCCACCCCGGATTATCTGGTCGAGATTATTATTACCGCGGCGATTTGATCGGCGGCCTTCTACCTCCCCCTTGTGGGGAGGTCGGACCGAAGGTCCGGGTGGGGGTCGGCGCCGCTGCCCTCCGCTATGGCTCCGGGCGTTCGGCGTTCGAAAAGCCAAATCGTTGGCTTTTCGCCAGCCTGCGGCTGGACACGCCTCACCCCTGCGACGGCCTGAACCTTGCCACCAGCGTGTGGCTCTCGGCTGCGTAGGTAAAGCGTACATGGGTGACCGGATGTTCGGCGCTCCATGTCCGTCGCTCTACCACCAGGCATGGCGCGCCGGCTTCGATGTCGAGTGCGGCCGCTATATGCCTGTCGGCGGCGACAGCGCGAATCCGGTGCTCGGCTTCGCTCCACGGCACGCGGCCGATCAGCCATGGCCCTGGCGCTATGGCCAGGAATTCCTCATCGGCTGCTTCAGGCACGGCGGTGAGGTTGATCAGCCGCTGCTCATGCGCGAACGGCCGCTCGCCGGCGAAATGCCCGCATTCTAGCGCCAGAACCGGTCCGGCCAAGCCCAATTCCAGCGAGGCGCGGTCCCCGGCGCTGCTGCGCCTTTTGTGTCGCATCACGCGCTCGTAGCGATAGGGCAGACCGAGCGCTTCGACCTCGATGCGGATATCGTGGATTTCCAGCACCGCCGCTTGCGACTGCGGCCGGCGCACAAAGCTGCCTGAGCGGCGGCGGCGTTCGATCAGCCCGGCCTTGGCAAGCTGTGACAGCGCCTTGTTCACCGTCATGCGCGAGCAATTGTATTGCACGCTCAATTCGTGCTCGAACGGGATGCGATGGCCGGGCGCCCAGGCCCCGGACGTGATCTTCTCGCTAATGTCGGTCAGGATGCGCTGGTGCAGCGAGCCGCCACCTTCCGCTACCACTGTGTCGGCCATGCTCATGCCGAAAGCGCCGTCATCACGCTGCGAAACCGCCCGGCGATGGCCTCTCGCTTCACATGCCTGCCGCCGCTAACCTGTTTGAGCCCATGCACCCAGACGCAGTCGACCTTGCCGCCATTGGCGAAGATCCAGGCGTCGAGAATTGCGTCGCCGGTCTTGCCGGCCAGCGAGGGATTTTTGGGATCGAGCGAGACGAGATCGGCCGAGGCGCCGGCGGCGATCGCGGAAGCACCGGCGCCAAGCGCGACGCTGCCACCGTCGAGTGCGGCGTCGAACAGCGCGCGGCCAGTCGAGCCGCCGGCGACCGCCAGCACATTACGGGCGCGGCGGGCGAGGCGCTGCGAATATTCGAGCTGGCGCAACTCGTCCGGGAGGCCGATGAGCACGTTGGAATCGGAGCCGACCCCGAAGCGGCCGCCATGGTCTCTGAACAGTGGCGCTGCAAAAGTGCCGTCGCCGAGATTGGCCTCGGTGATCGGGCAAAGGCCGGCGATGGCGCCACTCCTGGCCATGGCAACGGTTTCAGCATCGGTCATGTGCGTGGCGTGGATCAGGCACCAGCGCTTGTCGACCTTGGCATGCCCAAGCAGAAATTCGACCGGCCGCGCGCCCGACCAGGCAAGGCAATCCTCGACCTCTTTCACCTGCTCGGCAATGTGGATGTGGATAGGCCCATCCGGTGCTATGGCAGTCACCTCAATCAGTTCTTCCGGTGTCGCGGCGCGCAAACTGTGCGGAGCGACGCCGACGACAGCCTGATTCAGTGCACGAACCGATTCGCGGCATTTCTCAACAAGCCGCGAGAACCGATTCACATCGTTGATGAATCGCCGCTGGCCTTCGTTTGGCACGGCACCGCCGAAAGACGAGTGCGCATAAAACACCGGCAACAGCGTCAGGCCGATGCCCGTCTCGCCGGCCGCGGCCGCAATGCGTTCGGCCATCTCGGCGAGGTTGGCATAGGGTTTTCCATCGCGGTCGTGATGCAGATAGTGAAATTCGCCGACGCGGGAAAAACCGGCCTCCAGCAACTCGACATAGAGCTGCGCTGCAACCGCCTCGACCTGATTGGGCGTCATCGACAGGGCGAAGCGGTACATCACCTCTCGCCAGCTCCAGAAACTGTCGGCGGAGGGGCCGCGAAGCTCGGCAAGGCCGGCCATGCCGCGCTGGAAGGCGTGGCTGTGCAAATTGGGCATGCCGGGCAACAGGATCGCGTGGCGTTCGTCGTCGGCTGTCGCAGCGGCACCAGGCTGAACGGCTGTAATGCGCCCCTCGGCCAGGGTGATCCGCACATTATCGCGCCAGCCATTGGGAAGGAGCGCCTGTTCCGCAAAGATCGCTGCCACTTTTCTCTCCGGTTCTCTGTCTCTCATGCGATGATGGCACTTGCAGTGCGTTTCGATATGTATATACATAATCGTCATCGATTGAAACGGAAAAGATGATGGCTGGACAGAGCAAAAGCCGGGCAGGGGATCTTCGTCTGTGGCGCAATGCGCGGCTCGCGACCATGGCCGCAGGGTCTGCCGGACTTGGCATCGTCGAACACGGCGCGGTCGCTTCGCGTGACGGCCGCATTGTCTATGCCGGCCCCGAGTCGGAGCTGCCCCCAACACTTGCCCAGGGCGTCGAGACGATCGATTGCGAGGGCCGCTGGATCACACCCGGCCTGATCGACTGCCACACCCATCTGGTCCATGCCGGCAACCGCGCCAACGAATTCGAGATGCGGCTGGCCGGCTCCACCTATGAAGAGGTCGCCCGGGCCGGCGGCGGCATTGTCTCCTCGGTCAAGTCGCTGCGCGCCGCCAGCGAAGACGAACTGGTCACTCAATCGCTGCCGCGCCTCGATGCGCTGATCGCCGAAGGCGTGACCACCGTCGAGATCAAGTCCGGCTATGGCCTCGACCTCGAAAACGAGAAGAAGTCGCTGCGTGCCGCCCGCCAACTGGGCGAGCAACGGCCGGTGACGATCCGCACGACCTTCCTCGGCGCTCACGCGCTGCCGCCGGAAGCCAAGGGCGACAAGGACGCTTTTATCGATCTGGTCGCCAATGAGATTCTTCCTTCGGTTGCCGCCGAGGGGCTGGCCGATGCCGTCGACGGTTTCTGCGAGGGCATCGCCTTTTCGCCGGAACAGATGGCGCGCGTCTTCGATGCGGCCAAAGCGGCCGGCCTGCCGGTCAAGCTCCATGCCGACCAGCTGTCCAACCTGCATGGCGCCGAACTCGCCGCCCGCTACGGCGCTCTGTCGGCCGACCATCTCGAATACACCGATGATGCAGGTGCAGCGGCGATGGCCAAGGCCGGAACCGTGGCGACGATCCTGCCCGGCGCCTACTATTTCATCCGCGAAACCAAGAAGCCGCCGATCAGCCTGTTTCGCCAGCACGGCGTCAAGATGGCTGTCGCCACCGACAACAACCCCGGCACCTCGCCGCTGACCTCGCTGCTTCTGACCATGAACATGGCCGCGACCCTGTTCGGCCTGACCGTCGATGAATGTCTTGCCGGCGTCACCCGCGAGGCGGCCCGCGCGCTTGGTTTGCTGGAAGAAACCGGCACGCTTGAGGTCGGAAAGTCCGCCGACCTGGCGATCTGGGACATCGAGCGCCCCGCCGAACTCGTCTACCGCATGGGCTTCAACCCGCTGCATGCCCGCATTTGGAGAGGACAATGACCGAACTGACCCTGAAGCCCGGCAATGCGACGCTGGCGGACTGGCGCGCCATCTATCGTGGCGCCGTGCCCAAGCTGGACAACGCCTGCCGGCCAAAGATCAAGGCGAGCGCCGAGGCCGTCGCCAGGATCGTCGCCAAGGGCGAACCGGTCTATGGCATCAACACCGGTTTCGGCAAACTGGCCAGCGTCCGCATCCCGGCCGAGGATCTCGAGACCTTGCAGCGCAACATCGTTCTGTCGCACGCCGCCGGCGTCGGCGAGCCGATGCCGGTTGCTGTCTGCAGGCTGATGATGGCGCTGAAGCTCGCCAGCCTGGCGCAGGGCGCGTCCGGCGTGAGGCCGCAAACCATCGAATTGCTGGAAGCAATGCTGGCCAACGACGTCATCCCGGTGGTGCCGGCGCAGGGTTCGGTCGGCGCCTCCGGGGACCTTGCCCCGCTGTCGCACATGACCGCGGTGATGATCGGCGTCGGCGAATGTTTTACCCCGCATGGCCGTTTCCCGGCCAAGGTCGCCTTCGTCTCACATGGACTGGAGCCGGTGACACTGGGCGCCAAGGAAGGCCTGGCGCTGCTCAACGGCACCCAGTTTTCGACCGCCTATGCGCTGGCCGCCTTGTTCGAGGCCGAAGTGCTCTATCAATCGGCGCTGGTCGCTGGTGCCCTATCGACCGACGCGGCAAAAGGTTCTGACGCCCCCTTCGATCCGCGCATCCATGTGCTGAGAAAGCATCCCGGCCAGATCGAGACGGCCGACGCCCTGCGCAATCTGATGGCCGGCAGCGCCATCCGTGAATCACATCGGGTTGGCGACGAACGCGTGCAGGATCCCTATTGCCTGCGCTGCCAGCCGCAGGTCATGGGCGCCGCACTCACCGTGCTGCGCCAGGCGGCCGACACGCTGGGCACCGAAGCCAATGGCGTCACCGACAATCCGCTGATCTTCGCCGAGGACGACACCGCGCTTTCCGGCGGCAATTTCCACGCCGAGCCGGTGGCCTTCGCCGCCGACATGATCGCGCTCGCGGTCTGCGAGATCGGTTCGCTGTCGGAACGCCGCATCGCCATGCTTGTCGATCCGGCACTTTCGGGCATGCCGGCCTTCTTGACGCCGAAGCCCGGTCTGAACTCCGGCTTCATGATCCCGCAGGTGACGGCGGCGGCTCTCGTCTCGGAAAACAAGCAGAAAGCCTATCCGGCCAGCGTCGATTCGATCCCCACATCGGCCAACCAGGAAGACCATGTTTCGATGGCCGCGCACGGTGCGCGCCGGCTGATCGGCATGGTCGAGAACGCCACCGCGGTGATCGGCATCGAACTGCTGGCCGCGGCCCAAGGCTGCGATTTCCATGCGCCGCTGGCCTCGAGCGACGCCCTGGAGGCAGTGCGCAGGCTGGTCCGGGCCGAAGTGCCGCATCTCGACAATGACCGGCATTTCCACCCTGACATGGAAAAGGCCATCGCCATGGTCCGCACTGGCGCAACCATCAAGGCCGCTGGCGCGATAGCGCTGCCGTCGATTTCGGGAGCGGTATGATGACCGCCACGCCCTGGCTCACCGTCACGCCCGGCACGACCCCGCTGCTGGTGTCGATACCACACACCGGCATTGACCTCGCCGGCCTTGAGAATCGGCTGGTCTCGCCCTGGCTCGGCCGCCGCGACTGCGATTGGTGGATCGATAATCTCTATGACTTTGCTGCCGGCCTCGGGGCGACGGTAGTGCACACCGCGATCTCGCGCACCGTCATCGACGTCAACCGCGATCCCTCCGGCGCCTCGCTTTACCCCGGCCAGGCGACGACCGGCCTTTGCCCGACCGAGACTTTCGATGGCGACCCGCTCTATCGCGAGGGCGAAGAACCGGGGCCGTCGGAGATCGACGAACGTCGCGAGAAATTCTTCGTGCCCTACCATGCCGCCTTGCAGGTCGAGATCGACCGGTTGCGTGGCTTGCACGAAAAGATCGTGCTCTATGACTGCCACTCGATCCGTTCAGTGCTGCCGCGCCTCTTCGAAGGCACGCTGCCGGTTTTCAATCTCGGCACCAATGACGGCAGGAGCGCCGATCCGACGCTGCAGGCGATGGTCGGCCAGATCATGGCCGAAACCGGTGAAACCTCTGTCATCAACGGCCGCTTCAAAGGCGGCTGGATCACACGCCATTTTGGCCAGCCGCAGCAAGGTGTGCATGCGCTGCAGATGGAACTCTCCAACCGCGGCTATATGCGCGAGCCCGATGGCAAGGGCACGCCGGACAACTGGCCGGTGCCTTACGATGCAGAGTTCGCAGCACCGATCCGCGCCACCCTGCGGAAAATCCTCGAGACCGCGACATCCTGGGCGCGCGTCTGACATCAGGTCCTTTATGGAGTGACGCCATGAACAATCCTCGCCACAACATCCGCGAAGTCCGCAGCCCGCGCGGCACCGAAATCAGCGCGCGCTCCTGGCTGACGGAAGCGCCGCTGCGCATGCTGATGAACAATCTCGACCCGGATGTTGCAGAAAATCCCAACGAGCTGGTCGTCTATGGCGGCATCGGCCGGGCGGCGCGCACCTGGAACGACTTTGACCGCATCGTCGCCTCCTTGAGGACGCTGGCCGATGACGAGACTTTGCTGGTCCAGTCCGGCAAGCCGGTCGGCGTGTTCCGCACCCATCCCGACGCCCCACGCGTGCTGATCGCCAACTCCAATCTGGTGCCGCACTGGGCGAATTGGGAAAAGTTCAACGAGCTCGATAAGAAGGGCCTGATGATGTACGGCCAGATGACGGCCGGCTCGTGGATCTACATCGGCACGCAAGGCATCGTGCAGGGCACCTACGAGACCTTCGTCGAGGCCGGCTGCCAGCACTATGGCGGCAATCTCCGGGGAAAATGGATCCTGACCGGCGGTCTCGGCGGCATGGGTGGCGCCCAGCCGCTCGCCGCCGTCATGGCCGGCGCCTGCTGCCTCGCGATCGAATGCAACCCGGACTCGATCGATTTTCGCCTGCGCACCCGTTACGTCGACGAGCGCGCCGACACGCTCGGCGAGGCGCTGGAAAAGATCGAGCGCTGGACCAAGGCCGGGGAGGCGAAATCGGTCGGCCTGCTTGGCAATACGGCCGAGATCGTGCCGGAGATATTCAGGCGTGGCATTCGCCCCGATATGGTCACCGACCAGACCTCGGCGCATGATCCCATCAACGGCTACCTGCCGAAGGGCTGGACGATGGCCGAGTGGCGCGAGAAGCGCGTCAGCGACCCCAAGGAAGTCGAGAAGGCAGCCCGCGCCTCCATGCGCGAACATGTCGAGGCGATGGTGGCGTTCTGGAACGCCGGCGTGCCGACGCTCGACTATGGCAACAACATCCGCCAAGTGGCCAAGGAGGAGGGCTTCGACAACGCTTTTGCCTTCCCCGGCTTCGTGCCGGCCTATATCCGTCCGCTGTTCTGCCGTGGCATCGGGCCGTTCCGCTGGGCAGCTCTGTCGGGCGATCCGGAAGATATCTACAAGACCGATGCCAAGGTGCGCGAACTGACACCTGGCAACACCCACCTGCACAACTGGTTGGACATGGCGCGTGAGCGCATTGCCTTCCAGGGGCTGCCGGCGCGCATCTGCTGGGTCGGCCTTGGCGACCGCCACAGGCTCGGCCTCGCCTTCAACGAAATGGTGGCCAAGGGTGAGCTGAAGGCGCCTGTCGTCATCGGTCGCGATCACCTCGATTCCGGCTCGGTCGCCTCGCCGAACCGCGAAACGGAATCGATGAAGGACGGCTCGGACGCCGTGTCCGACTGGCCGCTGCTCAACGCGCTGCTCAACACAGCGTCGGGTGCCACCTGGGTGTCGCTGCACCATGGCGGCGGCGTCGGCATGGGTTTCTCGCAGCACGCCGGCATGGTCATCGTCGCCGACGGCACGCGCGAAGCGGCCAGGCGCCTGGAGCGGGTGTTGTGGAACGACCCGGCGACCGGTGTCATGCGCCACGCCGATGCCGGCTACGACATTGCCGTCGAGTGCGCCAAGGAGCACCAGCTCAACCTGCCCGGTATTCTCGGCTGATTGGCTGAACCGATGCGCATCCTGCGGGCAGCCGAATACCGGTCGATGCCGTGGAAGAACGGCGGCGGCGTGACGACGGAAATCGCCGTCTCGCCCACTGGTGCCGGGCTCGACGATTTCGACTGGCGCGTGTCGATGGCGCGTGTCGAATTGAGCGGTCCTTTCTCGCAATTTGCCGGGATCGATCGCACCCTTGCCGTGCTCGAAGGCGAGGGCATCGTCCTCGAGATCGCCGGCCACCCGCCGACATCCATAAACAGGACGACTGCCCTGTTTTCTTTCTCTGCCGACGTGCAGACCTCGGCCGCGCTGATCGGCGGACCGATCACCGATCTCAATGTCATGACCCGCCGAAGCCGGATGACGCATTCGGTCGAACGCCTGGTGATTTCGGCCCCCGTGGAAATCCGGACTGGAGCCGGCACAACGCTCATCCTGTGCTTGAACGGCGACGTCAGCGTGCCCGCCGCTGAACCGGTTCGCCTCGGACCGCTCGATACGCTGCGGTCCGGTCCGGTCAGCACCGGCCTGCTTGTCCAGCCCGCCCATGAGGCAACGCTGTTCGTGATCCGGATCTGCGCCGTCGCCGGCAACGATTAACGCTTGTTTCCAAACATGATCGCGGTACCGGCGAAATATAGCGTAAGCTGCTGGCGGCATCACGAAAAAGCCTGAATCCTCTCCGCCGATCTGGCTTGGCGGGGAAGTAGGGTGCTTGTCTTTGAGTCTTGCTGAGAGATGACGCCCTGTCGCGGTGCGGAAACAAACTTTCGCCAAGTGGGGTTTATGCAACCAATTGCATTTGAACCGGTTTTAGGGCCATTGCCGTGGCGGTGACGCCGCTCAGTGCCCGCTTACGGAATTTTCAATGAATATTCAGACGAATCCTGCCCAAATCGAGAAGACAAGCGCAAGCTTCCCGGCCATTACCGAAGAGCCGATCCGTTCCAATTACCTGCCCGAAGAGCGCCTTCGGCTGCTTGGCGAAAGCCTGGCAAAAGGCGACCTCACGGACCTGTTCGGCCTGACGCCCTTTGATTTTCAGGCCCGTATCCGGGATAGCGCCAAGAAGATCCTGGAAGTCTACCGGTCGACCAATGCTGCGCAGGCGAGGGGCGAGACGATCACGCCGGCGGCACAATGGCTGCTCGACAACAATTACCTGGTCGAAGAGACCATTTTCCAGGTCAAGCGCGACCTGCCGCGCCGGTTCTATCGTCAGTTGCCGACGCTGAAACTGCCTGACAACGGCACTGTGCCGCGCGCGCTGGCGCTGGCCTGGACCTATGTGGCGCATTCGGACAGTTCCGTTTCGGCGACGATGTTCAAGTCCATCGTCCAGGGTTTCCAGTCGGTCGAGCCGCTGAAGATCGGCGAACTCTGGGCGCTGCCTTCGCTGTTGCGCTTCGTCCTGATCGAAAATCTCCGCCGGCTGGCCGTCAGGGTCAATCGCACCCGCCAGATGCGCCAGATCGCCAACGATGTGGCCGACAAGGTCCTGGCCACCGACGACAGCGCCGACCGGCAGGCGATCCTGTCCAACTTCAGCGCCCACGCGCAGGACACCACCTTCGCCACCCAGCTGCTCTATCGGTTGCGCGATGGATCGCAGAATGCCGGCAAGGCTCTGGAATGGCTGGAAGGCGAGCTTGAAAAGACCGGCTCCGATGCCGAGGAAATCATCATTTCCGAACATCACACGCTGTCCAGCGGCAATGTGACAACGGGCAACATCATCCGCGGCCTGCGCCTCATCAACGACGTCGACTGGACGGTGTGGTTCGAAGGCGTCAGCCGCATCGACACCGTGCTGCGCGAGCGCACCGATTTCGCCGCGCTCGACTTTTTTTCGCGCGATCAGTACCGGACCGCGATCGAGGAATTGGCGCGCCGCTCGAACCTTTCGGAATATCGCGTTGCCGAGAAGGCCATCGAGCTGGCCGGCCACGCTGCTAGTGATGGCGATGGCGACGTCGTTTTAACCGGGTCCGCCCACACCGATGTCGGCTTCTTTCTCGTCGGCCCACGCCGGCTAGAGCTGGAGAAGGCGATCGGCTACCGGCCCACCATCAGCCAGACGGTCAAGCGTGCCTTCCGCAAGACCGGGTGGCTCGGCATCGTCGTACCCGTGTTTGCGCTGACGGCCCTGCTTCTCGTCCTCTCCGGCAACGCGCTTGCCAATCTCGGCCTGTCGGTGCCCTCGATCGTCCTCATGCTGGCGCTTTTTGCCGTGCCGGCCAGCGAGGGCGCGCTCGCCTTCTTCAACACGGTCGTATCGCTGTTCCTGAAACCGACGCGCCTCGTCGGCTACGATTACCGACACGGCGTGCCGCCCGAGGCGCGCACGTTGGTGGTGGTGCCGTCGCTGATCGGCTCGCGCGACGATGTCGAGGAAAACATCCGCAACATCGAGGTGCATCATCTCGCCAACACGGCCGATGAAATCCATTTCGCGCTGCTGTCGGACTGGCCAGACTCGAAGACCGAGATCGATGCGGCGGACACCGAAATCCTCGAATTCGCCCGTACCGAAATCGCCCGTCTCAACGCCCGCTATCCCTCCGAAGGCGCGCCGCGTTTCTACATCCTGCACCGGCGCCGGCTCTTCAACGCGGCGCAAGGGGCCTGGATGGGCTGGGAGCGCAAGCGCGGCAAGCTGCACGAGCTCGATCTTCTGCTGCGCGGCGACAGCGACACCACGTTCCTGCCGCTCGACGTGCCGCTGCCGGAGAACGTCGTCCATGTGATGACGCTCGATGCCGACACGCGCACCACCCGTGACGCAGTCGCCACCCTCGTAGGCAAGCTGTGCCACCCGCTCAACCGGCCGCATTTCGATGCCAGCAAGCGCGTCGTCACCGCCGGCTACGCGATCCTGCAGCCGCGCATCACCGCGTCGCTGACATCGGGCGACGATGCGTCGTTCTTCCAGCGGGTGTTTTCGGCCAATCGCGGCCTCGACCCTTATGTCTTTGCCGTGTCCGATCTCTATCAGGACGTCTTCGGCGACGGGTCCTTCACCGGCAAGGGCCTCTATCATGTCGACGCCTTCGAGGCCGCGCTGCAGGGCCGCATCGAGGAAAACACCATCCTCAGCCACGATCTGCTGGAAGGCGCGCTGGCGCGCGCGGCGCTGGTCACCGACGTCGAACTGGTCGAGGACTATCCGACCCGATACTCGGTCGACGCCTCGCGCCACCATCGCTGGGCGCGCGGCGACTGGCAGCTGCTCGGCTTCATGCTCGATCCGCGCTCCGGCGTGCCGGCGCTGTCGCGCTGGAAGATGATCGACAATCTGCGCCGCTCATTGACGCCGATCTTCTGGGTGATGGCGGCGATCGCCGGCTGGACGCTGCTGCCCTTCACGCAGGCCGCGCAATGGCAGGCCCTGCTGATCCTCAGCCTGTTCATGGCGCCGACATTCGACATCGTCAACGCCATCCTGCCCAAGAGCGGCGACCAGACGCCGCGCGGTCATTTCTCGGCCCTGGCACGCGACGTCGCCTTCGGCACCGCCATGGTGGCGCTGAAGATCGTGCTGATGGCGCACAACGCCTGGATGATGGGCGATGCCATCGTGCGCACGCTCTACCGGCTGTTTGTCAGCCGCCAGAACCTTTTGGAATGGCGCACCGCCTCGCAGGCGCACAAGGCGGGCGACAACGATGTCGGTTCCTATTACGGCATGATGTATGGCGCCGTGATCATCGGCTTCGTCGGCCTTGCCATTCCGGTGCTGGCCGATTCGACCGGCGCCTTCGTGGCCTTCTTCTTCGCCCTGTTCTGGATTGGCTCGCCGGCCATCGCCAGCTGGATCAGCCGTTCGGCTGAAACCGAGGATCGGCTGCGCATATCGCAGGCCGACATCCACACGCTGCGCACGGTGGCGCGGCGCACGTGGCACTATTTCGAAAGCTTCGTGACGGCAGAACACCACCATCTGCCGCCCGATAATTTCCAGGAAAGCCCGGCGCCGGTGGTGGCGCCACGCACTTCGCCGACCAATATCGGTGTCTACCTGCTGTCCGTCGTTTCCGCCCGCGATTTCGGCTGGATCAGCCTGTCCGACGCCATCACCCGCATCGACGCCACCATGGCGACGATCGAGGGCATGCCGCGTGAGCGCGGCCACCTCTTCAACTGGTACGACACGACGACACTGAAGCCGCTCTATCCGCTTTACATCTCGGCTGTCGACAGCGGCAATCTCGCTGGCCATCTGGTGGCGGTGGCGGCGGCCTGCGCCGAATGGGCCGAAGCGCCCTCCGTCCATCTCCAGGGCGATTTCGAAGGCATTCTCGACACGGTCACCATCCTCAGCGAAAGCCTCGATGATTTGCCCGACGACCGCCGTCAGTTGCGCCCGCTGCGCCAGCGTCTCGCGGACCGTCTCGACGGCATGCGGCGCGCTGTCGACACCATCAAGGCGCAGCCCGAAATGGCGTCGATCCGCACCATCAACCTGGCTGTGCTGGCCGGCGAGATCCGCAAATTGGCCACCGCCATCCATACCGAGGCCGTGTCGCCCCAGAGCGACGTCATCGTCGACTGGGCGGCAAGGCTGGAAGCCACCTGCGAAGCGCATGTCCATGACGCGCACAGCGACGACAATGCCGTCGAGGCGCTGCGTGCCAAGCTGCTCACCTTGCGCGAGCGCACGCGCCGCTACGCCTTCGAGATGGATTTCTCCTTCCTGATGCGGCCGGAGCGCAAGCTGTTGTCGATCGGTTACCGGGTCGAGGAGCACCAGCTCGACGAAAGCTGCTACGACCTTCTGGCTTCCGAAGCGCGGCTGACCAGCCTGTTCGCCATCGCCAAGGGCGACCTGCCGACCGAGCACTGGTTCCGGCTTGGCCGGCCGATCGTCGAAATCGGTTTCCAGGGCGCCCTGATGTCCTGGTCCGGCTCGATGTTCGAATACCTGATGCCGCCGCTGGTGATGAAGGAGCCGCAGGGCTCGATCCTCAACCAGACCAGCAAGCTGATCATCAAGCGCCAGATCCAGTACGGCCGCCAGAAGAACGTGCCGTGGGGCATTTCGGAGGCCGCCTACAATGCGCGCGACCGCGAACTGACCTACCAATACACCAATTTCGGCGTTCCAGGTCTCGGGCTGAAGCGCGGCCTTGGCCAGAACACGGTGATCGCGCCTTACGCCACCATACTGGCGGCCCAGTTCAATCCGCGTGAAGCCGTGCTGAATCTCGCCCGATTGCGGGAGATCGGGGCGCTCGGCCGCCACGGTTACTACGATGCCGTCGATTTCACGCCGCAGCGCGTGCCGGAAGGCACGGATCATGTCGTCGTCCAGAACTACATGGCCCACCATTCGGGCATGTCGATCGCGGCGGTTGCCGACGCCATCTTCGAAGGCCGCATGCGCGACCGCTTCCACAGCGACCCGGTCATCGAATCGGCCGAACTCTTGCTGCAGGAGAGGGCGCCGCGCGACATCCCGACCGCGACCGTCAGGACCGAGGCCGACGAACGCTCCAAGGACGAGACCGAAGTCGACAGCCCCGACACCCGCATCGTGCTCAATCCGCTGCAGTCGCTGCGGTCGACCAACGTCATGTCGAACGGCCGCTATTCGGTGATGGTCACCGCGACCGGCTCGGGCTACAGCCGCTGGGGCGATCTCTCCGTCACACGCTGGCAGCCGGATCCGACCGAGGACCGGCTCGGCTCCTACATCTTCCTGCGTGACGCAGGCTCAGGTGACTGGTGGTCGGCTACAGCCGAACCGAAGCGCGCCGCCGAGGAAAAGGCGCAGACCTTGTTCTCCGACGACAAGGCGAGCTTCGTCAAATCGGTGGGCACGTTGCGCTCCGAGGTCGAATGCATCGTCATCTCGGAAGGCAATGGCGAGGGCCGTCGGGTCACGCTCTACAATGACGGTCCGTCCGACCGTCACATCGAAGTGACCTCCTTTGCCGAACTGGTGCTCGGCCTGGAGGCGTCCGACAACGCGCATCCGGCCTTCTCGAAGATGTTCGTGGAAACCGAAATCTCTGCGAACAACGCGGCGATCTTCGCCACGCGGCGCAAGCGCGAGACCAGCGAGCCCGATATCGCCATGGTGCATTTCGTCACCGATCCGTCCGGGTCGGCGCGCGATGCCGAGGCCGAGACCGACAGGCGCGCCTTCATCGGCCGTGGCCGTACCATCGTCGATGCGGCCGCTTTCGACCCGGGCGCCAGGCTGGGCGGCCATTCAGGCTTTACGCTCGATCCCGTCGCGTCGCTGCGCCGCCAAGTGCGCGTGCCGGCCAACAAGAAGATATCGCTGACCTTCTGGACCGTCGTCGGCGCTGGCCGCACCGAGCTGGACGAAGCCATCGCCCGCCTCGACCATCCGGAGAGCTTTGCCCGCCAAGCCATGCTTGCCTGGACGCGCAGCCAGGTGCAGACCCGCCATATGGGCCTCAGCCTGACCGATGCCGCCAATGTGCAGAAGCTGGCGCGCTACCTGATCTATCCGGATCCGTTCCTGCGTCTTCCCGCCGAATCCATCGCCTCGGGGCTGGGCAAGCAGTCGAGCCTGTGGCCGACAAGCATTTCCGGCGATTTCCCGATCTTCCTGGTCAGGATCGGCGATGTCGCCGATCTCGAAATCGTTGCCCAGGCGCTGCGTTTCCAGGAATATATGCGCACCCGCGGCATGATGATCGACTTCGTCGTCGTCAACGAGCAGGCGTCCTCCTATGTCCAGGACCTGCAACGGGCGGTCGAGACGCTGTGCGAAAACAGCCGCCTGCGCGGCAAGGAGCTCGGACCGCGCCAGCACATCTTCGCGGTGCGCCGCGACCTCATGGACGAGACCACCTACAAGACGCTGCTCGCTGTCGCCCGGGTGGTCCTGCACACGCGCAATGGCACCATCTTCGACCAGATCGAGCGCGCCGAGGCGGCGGCTCTGCAGGCGCGGGACGCTCTGGCAGCATTGCCGATTCCGCGTGAATTGCCGTCGCCGACACCCACGACGCATGCTCCTGCCTCGCAGGCGGTGGCCAATGTCAGCGCCGATGGCAGCGGGCTCAGCCAGTGGAACGGCTTTGGCGGTTTCGACGGCGACGGGCGGCACTATGTCGTGCGCCTGGCCGGCCGGCGCACGACGCCGCAGCCGTGGATCAACGTCGTCTCCAACGCCTCGTTCGGCTTCCATACCTCGGCCGAGGGCGCCGCCTTCACCTGGAGCCGAAACAGCCGCGACTACCAGTTGACGCCATGGTCGAATGATCCGGTCTCGAACCGGCCGGGCGAGGGCCTCTATATCTACGATCAGGCGAGCGGCAAGGCATTCTCGCCGCTCGCCGCCATGGTGCGCGATCCCTCGATGACCTACGAGGCTTGGCATGGCCAGGGTTTCTCGACCTTCCGCTCAAAGCGCGGACCATTGTCGATGGATCTCACCCATGTCGTCGATCCGGTCGATCCGCTGAAGATCTCACGGCTGCGCATCCAGAATTCCGGCTCGGTGCCGGCGCGGCTGCGTGTCTATGCCTATGCCGAATGGGTGCTCGGCGGGCACCGGTCGCGCACGGCGGCAACCATCGTCCCGTCGCGGGATGCCGCCAGCGGCGCGCTGCTGGCACAAAACCCCTACGGGCTGGATTTCGGCGAGCGCGTTGCTTTCCTCGCGGCCGACGGTGGCGTCCATTCGGTGACGACAGACCGATCGGAGTTCCTGGGCCGGCATGGTTCCAGCGAGCTACCCCAGGCGGTGCTGAGTGGTGCGGCGCTGTCTGGCCGTGTCGAGGCCGGTGACGATCCGTGCGCGGCGATTGCCCGCGATGTCGAGATTCCGGCTGGCGGCGACGTGACGCTGCTCTGGCTGCTCGGCGACGCCGAGTCCGCCGAGGAGGCTAGCGCGCTGGTGCAAGAGCACCGCGTCAAGGATTTCGACCAGCGGCTGGCCGACAATGAGCGCGAATGGCGCGGCTTTCTCGACACCATCCAGGTCGAGACGCCTGACAAGGCGCTCGACGCCATGGTCAATCACTGGCTGCCCTATCAGAGCCTGGCCTGCCGCATCCGTGCCCGCTCCGCCTTCTATCAGGCCAGCGGTGCCTTCGGCTTCCGCGACCAGTTGCAGGACACGCTGGCGCTGCTGGCGCATGACCCGCAACTGGCGCGCGACCAAATCCTCAACGCGGCGCGGCGGCAGTTCCCCGAAGGCGACGTGCAGCACTGGTGGCTGCCGCGCACGGGTGCTGGCGTACGCACGCTGATCTCCGACGACGTGGTCTGGCTTGCCCATGCCACGGCGCGCTATTTGCTGGTCACCGGCGATGCCACCATCCTCAAGGAACAATTGGCGTTCATCGATGGACAGCCGCTGGGCGAGGGCGAGCACGATGCCTTCTTCACCCCGGAAATCTCGAAGAAGACAGCGACGCTCTACGACCATTGCGCGCGTGCGCTCGATCTCGCCATTAAGCGCAGCAGCCCCGCGGGCCTGCCGCTGATCCTCGGCGGCGACTGGAACGACGGCATGAACCGCGTTGGCGAGCACGGCAAGGGCGAGAGCGTTTGGCTCGGCTGGTTCCTGCTGAAGACGCTGGGTGATTTCGCCCCCGTCGCCAAAGCCGAGGGCGACGCCAAGCGAGCACAGGCCTGGGCAAAGCATGCCGATGTTCTGAAGCGGGCGCTTGAGAGCACCGCATGGGACGGCGAATGGTACCGGCGCGGCAGTTTCGACGACGGCACCCCTTTGGGGTCTCGCAACTCGCAGGAGTGCAAGATCGACTCGATCGCCCAGTCCTGGAGCGTGCTTTCGGGAGAGGGCGATCCGGCACGGTCGACGACCGCGATGGAGCAAGCAACGAAGCTGCTCGTCGACGACAAGCTGAAGATCGTCAAGCTGTTCACGCCGCCCTTCGCAAGGACGGAAAAGGACCCGGGTTACATCAAGAGCTATCCGCCCGGCGTGCGCGAGAATGGCGGCCAGTACACCCACGCCGCCACATGGTTCGTCATCGCGCTTGCCGAGATGGGACAGGTCGACGAGGCCTATCGCTGTTTCTCGATGCTGAACCCCGTCAACCATGCGACCGACGAGGCCACGGCCGAGCACTATCGTGTCGAGCCCTATGTCGTGGCGGCCGATATCTATGCCGGCGACGACAATGCAGGCAACGGCAAGGGCGGCCGTGGCGGTTGGACCTGGTACACCGGCTCTGCCGGCTGGCTCTACAGGGCTGCGGTCGAAGGCATTCTGGGCATCGAACGGCGTGGCAAGCGTGTCCAGTTCAAGCCGAAGCTGCCGAGCCACTGGGACGGTTACTCGGCAAATCTCAAAATGCTGGGAGCGGAACTCAGGGTTCGCGTCATCCGCGACAATAAGGCCAAGGCCGTGTCGCTGGAGGTGAATGGGGCAAAGACCAAGGTTTCGGCAGTCGAACTGAAGGACGGCGAAGTTGCCGAGGTGGTCATCCGGATCCCGGCTTAATGCAATGTTGCTCAAAAACTATGCGCTCGGGCCTGGGATCCGGGGCGCGACTTTTGCCGCCACGGCGGGATGAGAGGCCGTCCCGCCTGGCGTTGCCGCCTGCCGATTGAAGGACATGCCACCGAGGAGTGCATGAAATCAAAGGCTTGAGGCATCCGACAGGGGCGCCACGAGCAGTGAGAGTTTGGCCTCCCTTCACCTGGAAGGGCGCCCTGCAGCTTTGTTTCGCTCTATACTTCGCAAAAGGCGATTTCGGCCTTAGTCATCCGCCCGACATTGTTGCTGATTAAAATTGTGGCAGCACGTGCCAACTGCCATGATTTCGCCGCATGCCTGACATTTTACCTGTCTTCTCAAACCGTTAGGTGATCACGGCAGATTTCGGAACGTCGCCATCTTTTGTTCGCTCTAAGGGAACTGAAGGGGTACACGGCCATTGTTTTGCGACGTATCAACCGGTACGAATAAAATGATGCAGTGCACAATAAACAGCGTGGCGGAGTAACTGGGGTGACCCTTCTGCAAATCTACTGGCGAGCTCTCGGTTATCTGGCCGCAGATAGGAAACGCGTTGCGTTGATCTGTTCGGCCAACGTGGCTCTCGCCATCGTAGCGCTTCTCGAGCCGATTATGTTCGGTCGCGTCATCGGCGCCATCTCCGAGCGTGGCTCTGTCTTCACCACGCTGGTCATGTGGGCCGGTCTCGGCGCCTTCAACATCGTTGCTTTCGTCATGGTGGCGCGCGGCGCTGACCGCTTCGCCCATGCTCGGCGCAGCGAAGTGCTGTGCCAGTCCTTCGAGCGTGTGATCACCATGCCGCTCGCCTGGCACCATCAGCACGGCACCTCCAATGCGCTGCACACGATGCTGCGCGCCGTCGAAACCCTGTTCAGCCTTTGGCTCGAATTCATGCGCCAGCATCTGTCCACGGCTGTCGCCCTCGTGCTGCTGGTTCCGACCGCGATCAGCATGGACCTGCGCATGTCGCTGGTGCTGCTTGGCCTCGGGCTGCTTTATGTCGGCATCGGCCGGATGGTCATGCGCCGCACCAAGGCGGGCCAGGCTGCGGTCGAGCGTCACTACCACAAGGTGTTCGCGCATGTGACCGACTCGGTCAGCAACGTTGCGGTGCTGCAGAGCTACAATCGCCTCGGCCACGAGGCCGATACGCTGCGCCGCTACGTCAAGAACCTGCTCGACGCGCAGAACCCCGTGCTCGACTGGTGGGCGCTGGCCAATGCCTTGCACCGTCTGTCATCGGCAATCTCGATGCTGATCGTGTTGTCGATCGGCTCCTATCTTGTGACTCGTGGTCAGTTGGGTGTCGGCGACGTCATTGCCTTCACCGGTTTTGCCACGATGTTGATCGCTCGCCTCGACCAGATGTCGGCTTTCGCCAACCAGATTTCCGAGGCCCGTGCCAAGCTCGAGGATTTCTACCATCTCGAGGACTCCGCGGCTGATGCCGCCGAGCCGGACGGCCTACGCGATCTTGCCAACGTTACCGGCCATGTCCGCTTCGAGAATGTCGGCTTCGAATTTGCCAATTCCGGCCAAGGCATCGACGACGTGTCCTTCGAGGTGCAGGCGGGCCAGACCGTCGCCATTGTGGGCCCGACGGGCGCCGGCAAGACCACGCTCATCAACCTGCTGCAGCGTGTCTTCTCGCCGTCCCATGGCCGTATCCTGATCGACGGCATCGACACCCGTACCGTGACCCGCAAGTCGGTGCGCCATTCGATCGCCACCGTGTTCCAGGATGCCGGGCTGCTCAACCGCTCGATCGAGGACAACATCCGTGTTGGCCGCGCCGATGCAAGCAATGACGAGATTCATGCCGCCGCCAATGCGGCTGCCGCACAGGACTTCATCCTGTCCAAGAGCAATGGCTACGACACGGTGGTTGGCGAACGTGGCGGCCAGCTGTCGGGCGGCGAACGTCAGCGCATCGCCATTGCCCGCGCCGTGTTGAAGGACGCACCGATCCTGGTGCTCGACGAGGCGACCAGCGCGCTCGACGTCGAGACCGAGGACCGCGTCAAGGAAGCGATCGACGAACTGCGCCGCGACCGCACCACCTTCATCATCGCCCACCGCCTGACCACCGTTCGCGACGCCGATCTGGTCGTGTTCATGGACAAGGGCAGGGTGGTCGAGATGGGCGGCTTCACCGAGCTGTCGCTGCGCAATGGCCGCTTTGCCAGCCTGTTGCGCGCCGGCGGCCTGCTCAACGACGAGGAAGTCCGCCGCCTCAGCCGCACCGTACAGCAACAGCAGGAAGCAGCCGCCTGAGCTTCTTTCTCCGACCTCCCCTTGTGGGAGGTCGGACCATAGGTCCAGGTGAGAGTACAGGCACGGCCGCCCCAATTGCGTCTGCGACACCACGCTCGATTGCCCCGAACGCCGCGGCGGTTTATGTAGAAACGCATGAGCGACACGACTTCACGCCTGACCGGCTGGATGGATCTCGCCAACCCGACGCGCTTCGTCGGGCTGGCGGACAAGGTTGTGCCGTGGCTGGCCACGATCGCCACACTCATCCTCGCCGTCGGGCTCTATATGAGCTTCGCCGCGCCTGAGGATTTCCAGCAGGGCATAACCGTCCGCATCATGTACATCCACGTGCCTTTCGCCTGGCTGGCCATGATGTGCTACACGCTGATGGCGGTCTCGGCGCTGGGCACGCTTGTCTGGCGGCACCCGCTGGCAGATGTCGCGCTGAAATCCGCAGCCCCCATCGGCGCCGTCTTCACCGCGCTGGCGCTGATCACCGGTTCGATCTGGGGTAAGCCGATGTGGGGCACCTGGTGGGTCTGGGATGCGCGTCTGACCTCGGTCTTCGTGCTGTTCCTGATGTATCTCGGCATCATCGCGCTGACCCGCGCACTCGACGACGCAAGCCGCGCCGCCTGGGCCGCCGCCATCATCACGCTGGTCGGCTTCATCAACATCCCGATCATCAAATTCTCGGTCGACTGGTGGAACACGCTGCATCAGCCGGCCTCGGTGTTCCGCATGGGCGGCTCGACCATCGATCCCAGCCTGCTATGGCCGCTACTGGTGATGGCGCTCGGCTTCACCGTGCTGTTCTTCGCGCTGCACCTGATGGCGATGCGCACCGAAATCCGCCGCCGCCGGGTGATTGCCACGCGCAGGGTTGCGGCACGGCAGGCCGAGCGGTCCGCCAACTGACGCGCGTCGACTGTAATTTTCGCTTTCGCCAACGTCTATCTCTGAGCAGTGAGTGGGGCGCTGAAGCTGCTGATCTCCCCACTTGAGGGGGAGATGGCCGGCAGGCCAGAGGGGGCGCTGTCCCGCCGGCGTGCTGAAGATACTGCGGCGTTTCGCTGGCCTTGACGATGACCCTCACCCCATCCTTCCCCGCGCCGCCACGGGCAACGTTTCCAGCACCGTGTCGCCGTCGACCAGATTGACCTCGTTGAACAGGTTTGTGACGACGCAGCAATGGTCGGGCACGACACGCACGCGCTCGCCGATGCGCAGCTTGCCGTCGCCCGAAAGCGTGACGGTGCCGTGCTCCTCGCTCAGGCCCGTCACCCGCGCTCCCGACACGCCGAGCAACTCGCCAAAATCGGCGAGACCCAGCGTATCGCTGGACAGCGCCTTGCTCCCGGCATCGAGGATAGCGCGCGTCGCTGTGGGATGGCTGACCACCGTCGACAGCACCGTCAGCGCGCAGTCGTCGAGGCCGCCGACGCCTTTGGCGACCTGATAGCGGTCGAGATAGATGTAGGTGCCTGGACGATACTCCGTGACAACAGATGTATCGCTGGAGCGCCACATATCCGGCGTGCCGCCGCTGGAGATGCGTTCGCAGGCAAGGCCCGACGCGGCAAGTGCCTGCTTGGCCTCGGTGAGCCAGGCTTCGGCCTCCGCTGCCCGCCCGGCGGCCGGGTAGGTCATCAGTCCGCCGAAGGCGAGGCCGCCGGCTCTGTCGATCTGTCTTGCCAGCGCGACCGCTTCATCAGCCGACTGCACGCCGCAGCGGCCCATGCCGGTGTCGCATTCGACCAGCACCTGCAAGCGATGACCGGCATCGGTGAAGGTGGTTGCCAGCCCTTCGAGCGTCTCCATGCTGTCCGCTGTCACCGACAGGGTGACGCGCCCGTGCAGCCCCAGAAGCCGCTCCAGCTTGGCGCGCCCAAGGATGTTGTAGGGAAGAAAAATATCGGTCAGCCCGGCATCCGCCATCACCTCGGCCTCGCCAATCTTCTGGCAGGTGATGCCGACGGCGCCGGCCGCCACCTGCTTCTTCGCCCAGTAGGGCAATTTGTGCGTCTTGATATGCGGCCTGAGCTTCAGCCCGTTCTTGTCGGCATGCGCCTGGGCGCGGGCAATGTTGGCTTCCGCGCGCGTGGTGTCGATCAGGATGGATGGCGTATCGAGATCGTGAACGGTCGGCATCATCTTTCACCCCATGAGGAATCCGCGGGTTTTATGGCCCTGAAAATCCGTGATGTCACGCGGCCAGCGAAGCGGATTTGTGGTCCATGCGCCTAAGCGCAACGCCGGACAGGCGGCGAGATGGATCGACACCGCATCGACGTTCGGCTATGCGATTTGCCAGACAAATCGATACGAAGGGGTCATGATCATGAAGCGCTCCGCCATCAACGACATCATCCGCGAAGCCGACGCTTTCATCCGCTCGTTCGGCTACATCATGCCGCCCTTCGCCTATTGGTCGCCGCAGGAGGCGAAGGCGCGTCAGGTCGACTCGTCGGCCGTATTCACCTCGCGGCTTGGCTGGGACATCACCGATTACGGGCAAGAGAAATTCAGGGAACTCGGCCTGTTCCTGTTCACCGTTCGCAACGGCCGCTACGAGGACATGAAGAAGGGCATGGGCATGCTCTATGCCGAAAAGATCATGATCTCGCGCAAGGACCAGCTGTCGCCGATGCACCGCCACAACATCAAGGCCGAGGACATCATCAACCGTGGCGGCGGCAAGCTGGTGCTGGAACTGTTCATGCATGACCGCGACGGCGGCATCGATCCCAAGGCCGAGGTCTCGGTGCCGGTCGACGGAACCATCCACAGGCTGCCTGCGGGTGGGCTCCTGAAGCTCGACCCGGGCCAGAGCGTCACGCTGCTGCCCGGCGTCTGGCATGCCTTCTGGGCCGAGGGCAAGGACGTGCTGATCGGCGAGGTCTCGACCGTCAATGACGATCTCACCGACAATGTGTTTCGCGAACCGATCGGCCGTTTTTCCAACATCGACGAAGACGTTGCCCCGATCCACCTGCTGGTGTCCGACTATGAGAAGTGGCTGGGGTAGGGGGCGCCGCCCCATGCCTTCGGTGACGCCAGCCCCACGATCGAAAGCGGGTTAGCCGGTAGCGCCTACCTACTGCGATCCTTGTTCGACCGATCCTGCCGCTTCGTCCTTGAAGACGACCTTTGTGCCTTTTTGCACTTCGGAGGCGAGGTCTTCGGCATCCCAGTTGGTCAGCCTGATGCAACCATGCGAGAAGGTCTTTCCGATCTTGCCTGGGTCCGGCGCCCCGTGAATGCCATAACTATCGATGGACAAATCGATCCAGACCGATCCCACCGGATTGTTTGGTCCGGCAGCGATCGTGAAGGGGCGCTTGGTCTTCACCCCCTTGAAGGCAAACTCTGGATCGTAGTGATAGGTTGGGTGGCGCACCACGCGTTTGACCTCTGCCTCGCCACTCGGCGCGGGCTTCTCCTGGCTCCCGATCGAGGCGGGGTACGTCGCAAGCACTTTGCCGGAAGGGTCGAGCACGCGAACCTGGCGAGCGCTCTTGTCGACCTCGACGTTCCCAATGTCTTGCGGCGGATCACCTCGGGCGACAGCTGGCACCAGCAGCTTTTGCCCCGCCTTTCTGAAGCCGATGCCGGGATTGAGCCGTTCAAGCAGCTGCTCGCTGATGTGGAAGCGCTCCGCCATCTTTTCCAAGGCATTGTGATAGGCGAGCCGGGGCAGGCGGGCCATCCTCTCCATGCGCGCCGGAATTCGCCTGGTGAACGGTCCACGCACATCCTTGCGCGTCAACTCGTAGGTCTCAAGCGCGGGGCGCGAGGATGTCGCGACCAGCTTGTCCCATGTCTCGCGGGTAAGCTTGCCGTCGGCAGGCAATCCGTTGGCCGCTTGAAACGCACTGACTGCCCGGGTGAAGTTCTCTGCTTGGCGGCCGTCGATCAGGCCTGGCGAGAAGCGTGCACGATCCAGGAGGATTTGCGCCTTCAGCACGGTCACACTGACGCCTTTCGCTTCGCTGCCGTCAAATTGGGCGTTGTTGACGGTGGCCGCGTCCAGTTTTGCCGCCGCCGTTGCATCGCATGCCATGACGAGCATGGCGGCCGCGGCAAGAACGAGCCTGATCATGGAGGTCACACTCCTGTATGAGCACCTGCTTCTATGACGTCGCACGGCCGATCTGGTTCCATTTCCCTGCATCTGAGTCCGGCTGCCGAGTGCCGATGCGCCGCAGCGAACCCGGACCAGGAGCACCCGGCGGTGGCGCGGGTGCATTGTTGATAAGGGTCCGCCATCATCAAGATGGATGGCGACTCTCGTCAGCGCCTGTGTTGGCAATGGGCCAAGGTCCCATTGAGCGCCTGTTTTCATAGGCTCAGTGACCGAGGAGAGCCAGGATGACATTTCCTGCCCAGAAGGACAGAAGACCGGCTCAACCAGCCGAGGATGAGCGCCAGGCACGGCTGGAGAAAACAGCCAGGCTCAAGCAGCTTCGGTCCTATGCTTCCTGGCTTTCGTCTGACCCAAACGCCCAGCTTCACGATGAGATAGACTGCTCCGTGCTGATCGACGAAGGCGTGGAACGACGCGGCATGGAGCCTTGGCTGATCGGCAGGTGACACGACCGGGCGGCGAGGTTTCCACCGCCAACGACGATCGGCCGACAATTTGTTTGGCGAGCCGATCGGCCGCAACAGTGGCGACAGGCTGACTTCGCGTCAGTGACAGCAGCCTTGCTGCGCGCTCGTCCTGCACAGGCAGGACGAGGTGATCGGCACATCCGCCTTGGCCATCGCCGCGGCAAGGCTTGTCTGCAATATCGGCAATTCATCAGTCTCGCCGCGCCGTTTCAGGCATTCTACCAGCCCGTGCAGTGCCCAGACATTGTTCGGATGTTGGGCGCAGCGCTGCACCGTGCCGCTCAGGCCCAGGTCGTCGCGATAGACCTGTTCTGCTTCTTGCGCGTTGCTCTGGTCGAGAAGCAGCGCCGCCAGCGCATGGCGCGGCGGGTGCATCCAGGCCCACGGTTCGGTGTAGGACAAATTGTCGTCAAGCTCGACCGCCTGCCGCAAATGGCCATAGGCCTCGTCATGCCGGCCCTGGTGGTACGCCAGCTCGCCGTCGAGCAGAGCGACACCGACAGCCAGCGAAGCCTGCGCCGGGTTGCTGAGGAAGCGCCGCTCGGGCGCAATACCTTTCAGATGCCGATGGAACTCTTCGCGCTCGCGCTCGGCCTCAGCAAATTGCCCAAGCGTCGCATGCGCGACGCCCTTGGCGTAGTGCTGCATGGCCGCCGTCAGCACATAGAGGCCGGGCTCCGCGGTTACAGGCTCGTCGATGATCTCCTGCCAGCGGCCGAAGCGCACTTGCACATGCGATTTCATCGCATGGTAGCCTTCCACCGTCTGCGTGAGCTTGGGCCGGCCCTGGATGGCGACCACCTCGCGCGTGACCAGGCTGCGCACTCTGTCGGCGGCCCACAGTGCAGGCCGGTACTGGCCCGACAACATGCAGGTAAACATCATCAGGTGCAGATCGTGGCAGCAGCCCAGCAAATAGTAGGTCGGCTCGTCCGCATAGGCCAGATAGAGGTCGTTGGCGCGCACCGCCTTTTCGCTGGCACGTTTGGCTTTCTCATACTCGCCGCACAGCACATAGATGTGCCCCGGCATGTGGTTCATATGTCCGGCATCGGGGCACATCTCGCCGAGCAGATCCGCCGAGCGCATGCCGCGCTCCGGCATGGTGGACATTTCCAGGAGATGAATGTGCAGGTGGACGATCGCCGGATGTTGTGCCGCGCCGGCTTCATCGGCAAGCCGGATCGACCGCTCGCAGACATCGAGCGCCTCGACGACATCGGAATTCGGAGCCGGCGCGCCGGTCTTGAGGTTCCACAGCCGCCGCACCGTGCACATCATCAGCGCTTCGACCAGCAGTGCCATCACATCATGGTCGTCGGGAAAGTCGCTGTACACAAGCCGCATCGCGGCGGCATAGGCGTCACCCCACCGTTCGAATTCCTCGGGGCTCACCCGGTGCGGCTTCTGGAAGCGGGCGGCCAACGCCTCGATCAGCCGCTTCTCGATTTCGTTGGCGGCAACCGCATTGGCCCGCGCAAGCTGGACATGCTCGAAGCAGCGCTTGGCCGCGCTGCCGGCCTCGGCCTCGCCATGCTCCTTCCAGGTCAGATTGTAGAAAGGTCCGGCGGCATAGGCGATGCCCCAATGAACCATCGGACAGTCAGGATCCGTCTCCAGCGCCTTCTGAAAACACTTGATGCCTTCCTCATGGTTGAAGCCGTAGCACCAGTTGAGGCCGATATCGAACCAACGCTGGGTTTCTGCCGAGCGAGTGGAGATGGGGCGGCGGTAGGTGCCGAGGTCGAAGCGGTCCATGTCTTCCATTCAAGTTTGGGCTGTTGTTCTAGATATTGCCACCACTGCTAGCTGGTCCTTAAGCGGCGCTTCATTTTTGCCAGCCGGCTAGCTCTGGCAGGTCGTCGAGCCAACTTTTTTCCGTCATCAAGACATCGCCGGGCTGCGGGTCAGTGGCGTTTTGAATGAGCCAGTCCATCCACTTCCGATAGGCAGCCGGGTCCAACTGAGGCGGCAACACCTTGGCCTTGGCCAGCATGCGTTTGCGGAAACTCACCTGCCTGCGGAGTTTGGTCGTCGTGAATTTGATGGCCTTGCCCTGGTATTCGACCGTCCAGCGCTCATCGCCATGGCTGGTCAGCCTGTCGATGGCGAAACCGACGTCCACCGGCCTATCCCGCCACGGAAGCTCGATGGCATTCTTCCTCAGATCGAGTGCCCATCGCCTGTAGTCGGTTCCGGCACGCTGGGGCGGCAGCACCCCAGCCTGTTCGAGTATCTTCCTGCGGAAGGTCGGCTGCTTCTTGAGCTGGCCTGTCGTCAGCTCGACGCGATGCCCACGGAATTCGACATGCCATCGGATCCTCCCATTGCCGAAATACTTCACCAGCCTGTCGATGACGAACTCGTCATCGGAGAGCGTCAAGCAGCCCTCCTTGATGCTTTCGAAAATGTACTGGCTGTCAGTGAGCATGACGCGGCATTGTGCTGGAACCTTCATGAAGCTTAGCGAGTAGCACGCGCCGGCGGCAACGATCTTTTTCGCTCCGGGAATCTCGACCGGCTCAATTGCGGGCAACTGCGGGTAGCGCCCGTAAAAGCCCGGTACTGTGCGTAACTGACATAGCGATGCAGATGAAAACGATGCCAAATTGGCGTGCTAAATCATCGGTTTGCTTGTGGGATTTTGGCTGGGGAACCTGGATTCGAACCAGGACTAACGGAGTCAGAGTCCGTGGGTCTACCGTTAACCTATTCCCCAGCAGGCGCGGTCATGAACCGTGCGGGCCGAGCGGGCAAGCCGCTGTGAGCGCTGCCTTGTAGCCGCCAGCGGAAAATAGTCAAGCCTGCTCTGTGGTTCAATGGCAGGTTTCGTCAGGTGATTTCAGACACCACTCTTCAGATGCCGGCGCGCGGCCCCCAGTCCAATCCCGCGCCTCAAGGCTCCGTCCGGCTGAACTGCGAGCGTTCGAAGAACAGCACCACCCCCAGGCCCAGAATCAGCGGGATGATCAGGTAGAACAGCCGGAACACCAGCAGCGCCGCCAGCACGCCGACCGGATCCATGTCCGACAGGCCGGCGAGAAACACCACCTCGAACACGCCGAGCCCGCCCGGCGCATGCGAGATCTGTGCGATCGAGAAGGAGACGAGGAAGACGCCGAGAATGACGAAATAACCGGGATTGTGGGCTGCTGGCAGGGCAAAGAAGATGATCGCGGCGGCGGCCAGCAGTTCGATCGGGCCGATCAGCAACTGCCGGGCGACGATCGGCAGCGCCGGATAGTGGAGCTGAAAGCTGGCGATCTTCAGCGGGCGCAGATGCAGCCAGCTGCCGAAGACATAGGCGGCGACGAGCAGCAGCATCGCGATACCGGCCGCTTCCGACAGGCCATGATGAGCGATGCCGGAAAACCGGTCGAGTACCTCTGGCTCGAACACCAGAACGAGGCCAGAGGCGAGAATCGTCGATAGCACGAAGGTGATCCAGCAGATCGCCACCAGCACGCCGACATCCTGACCGGTCAGGCCTCTGGTGCCGTAGGCGCGATAGCGGATGACGGCGCCGGAAAACACCGAACCGCCAATGTTGTGCGACAGCGCATAGGTCGTGAAGGAGCACAGCGTGACGAACAGCCACGACACGCGCTTGCCGATATGCAGGAGCGCGATGTGGTCGTAGCCGGCAAGCGAGGCATAGGCGATGACCGAACACAGCGCGGCAAGGACCCAACCCCGGGTCGGAATGGCCGTGATACCGTCCCAGACGTCGTCGAGTGAAACGCCGCGCAGTTCGTGCCAGAGCAGCAGCAGCGAGAAGATCACGGCGGCGATGCCGACAACCGGCCAGAAATAGCGTCTCCAGTTCATTGCCTGCCAATTCATTGCCTGACTGCCATGCGTTGCGGGTCCGCTTCCTTTTCCGTGGCTGGTGGGAGGCCGGCTTGCCGGATTCTTCCGCTCATTTCAGAAATGCCTCATCGAAGCCGGCTATTCAACCGCGAACCCTTGTCGCAGCGGCGGCCGGCAAGATTTGTCCGTCGTGAGCGGCCGAAAGAGATGCCGGCAGGCGTAGCGCCGGCATCTGCGGCGTGCGGGTTCATTACGCGGCCGCACCGGAACGGCGGTTTGCGGCCTGCCGGCAAAATTCGGCACGCGGCTCTTGGTGATCGGGCGCGGCGCTGTTAGTCTGGCGGCAACTTAAAACACTGAAGCGCCTGCTGCGTCCATCATAGGTTCGCGCGGCGCCGGAAGGAACGACAGTGGAAGACCACGACACCGGCGCCGGCGCGCCGGAGGTGGGCGTGTCCAGCGCTTCCCAGGGGTCGGCTGGCCCGGGGAACGCAAGCTGGCAGCAACGCCGCCCGACGGAGCTCCGCTCCGCGGACGGGCAGGCGGGCGACGCACCCCACAAAGGCAAGCCCAAGAAGCGGCGCAAGCGAAGGCGCGGGCGCAAGGTTTTTGCGCGCGACGAAGCACGTCCCACGGAGAATCGATCGCCGGCGCCGGGCAAAACCGGTGTCCCGGCGGCGGAGTCCCACAGACCGGCGGAATCGGTGGCCTCGCCCGCCGCTGTAGTGCCACGGCCGGAACAGAGCGCCCGTCGGCCGCCGGTCCAGGAGCTTCCGGTGTTTGCGGCTCTTGACCTCGGCACCAACAATTGCCGGCTGCTGGTCGCCGTGCCGACGCGGCATGGCCAGTTCCGCGTCATCGACGCTTTTTCTCGCATCGTCCGGCTGGGCGAGGGGCTCACCGCCAATGGCCGGCTCGGCCAGCCGGCGATGGACCGCGCGGTCGAGGCGCTGAAAATCTGCGGCGACAAATTGCGCAACCGCAAAATCAGGAAAGCCCGGCTGATCGCCACCGAGGCCTGCCGCACGGCCGAAAACGGCGTCGAGTTCATCGACCGTGTCGAACGCGAGGCCGGCCTGAAGCTTGAGATCATCGACCGCCAGACCGAGGCGCGGCTGGCGGTGTCCGGCTGCGGCTCGCTGGTCGAGCGGGACACCCAAGGCGTCGTCCTGTTCGATATTGGCGGTGGTTCGTCGGAAATCGCGCTCATCGATCTCGCAGGCCGCCGTTCGCCAAGGCTGGCCAATCATATCGTGTCGTGGACGTCGCTGCCGGTCGGCGTCGTCTCGCTGGCTGAGCGCTTTGGCGGCCGCACGGTGACGCGCGAGATCTTCGCCGCCATGGTCGACGATGTTGCCGGCCGGCTGGCCAGCTTCGACGGTCGCGATCGGCTGAGCCATCTCAAGGCCAGCCCGAATTTCCATCTGCTGGGTACGTCAGGCACGGTGACGACGCTGGCCGGTGTCCACCTTGAACTCGAGCGCTATGATCGCCGCCGTGTCGACGGGCTGTGGATGGACCGCGACAGCGTCGACCGCATGGTCGAAAGACTGGTTGGCTGGGATTTCCAGCAGCGCTGCGCCAACCCTTGCATCGGTGCCGATCGCGCCGATCTGGTGCTGGCCGGCTGTGCTATCCTCGAAGCGATCCGCGCCGTGTGGCCGTCCGAGCGGCTGCGAGTCGCCGATCGTGGCCTGCGCGAAGGTATTTTGAGCGAGCTGATGGCCGATGATGGCGTCTGGCGCAACGATGGGCGTGGCAGAGCGTGAGCCCGAACCGAAGAAATAAGCAATGACCAAGAAACCGGAAAAACCAGGATCAGCCAGCATTCGCGTGCTGAAGACGCGGATCAAGAAGAAGAGCGGGCTGAAGGAATCGTCGCGCCGCTGGCTGCAGCGCCACATCAACGATCCCTATGTCCAGCGCTCCAAGGCTGACGGCTATCGCTCGCGCGCGGCCTACAAGCTGATCGAGATCGACGACAAGCACCATCTGCTGAAACCCGGTAAGAAGGTCATCGACCTCGGCGCCGCCCCCGGCGGCTGGTGCCAGGTCGCGGCAGCGCGGACGAAATCGACGGCCGACAAGCCGCATGTCATCGGCATCGATTATCTCGAAATGGACGCCGTGCCCGGCGCCCCGGTGCTGTTGATGGATTTCCTCGATCCGCTGGCGCCGCAAAAGCTGGCCGAGGCGCTGGGTGGGGATCCGGACATCGTGCTGTCCGACATGGCGGCACCGACCACCGGCCACAAGCGGACCGACCATATTCGCACCATGCATCTGTGCGAGGTGGCAGCCGATTTTGCGCTGTCGGTGCTGAAGCCGGGCGGGCATTTCCTCGCCAAGACTTTCCAGGGCGGCGCCGAAAACGAGTTGCTCTCCATGCTCAAGAAGAACTTCCGCTCCGTGCATCACGTCAAGCCGCCGGCGTCGCGGGATGAATCGGTCGAGCTCTATTTGCTGGCCAAGGATTTTAAAGGGCGAGAGGCCGGTCCGCCGCCAGGCGGATCGGAACGTCCAGTGGACGTTCCGAAGGACTCGAGCGCCCGGAGCCATAGCGAAGGGCCGGAGGACGACGAGACGTAAGCCAGCCGCATCAGTTGCCGGGCGGGCTCACCGTTTCCAGCGTCTTGGGCACGGTCAGCCGGCCATGGCCCGAGATGGCGTTTCCGGCATCGGGCGCCAGCCGCATGAACGACAGGGACGCGGCGGCGGAAATCGCCGCGACGACGAAGAACGCGGTGTGGAAATCCGCCAGTGTCAATGACCTGTCGTTCAGGCTCGTCGATACTTCCAGGATTCCGCCGGCCAGCGCCACGCCGAGCGCGACCGACAACTGCTGGAACACCGCTGTAATCGGCGTCGCCTTGCTGGTGTCTTCAGCCGAAACCTCGGCATAGGCGAGCGCATTGACGCCAGTGAAGAACATCGAGCGGATGAAGCCGCCGACGAGCAGCATGGCCAGCATCAAGAGATAGGGTGTGTCGGGTGTGAACAGGCCGTTGATGGCGATCGAGGCGGCGGCGACCAGCGAACCGACAACCAGAACGCGGCGGAAGCCGGCGACGCGGAAGATCAGCGCGGTGACGAATTTCATGCCGATGGCGCCGATTGCAGAGACGAAGGTGATCATGCCGGACTGGAACGGCGTCAGCCCAAAGCCGATCTGGAACATCAGCGGCAGCAGGAACGGCACAGCACCAATGCCGATGCGGAACAGCCCGCCGCCAAGCACCGAGGAGCGGAACACCTGGTTGTGGAACAATTCGAGCGCCAGCAGCGGGTTTTTGGCGTGGCGCGCATGCAGCAGATAGAGCGCGCCCGATACGAGGCCGACCGCTACGGTGAGGACACCGACGATTGGCGGCAGATAGGGCAAGCTGACCACCGACAGGCCGAACACCACGCCGGATGCCGCCAGCCCGCTCAGCACGAAGCCGATGAAATCAAGTGGTGGGGTCTGCGCGGGTTCGGTCTCCGGCAGGAAACGCGTCGCCAGCCAGATGCCGATCAGACCGATCGGCACATTGATCAGGAAAATCCAGTGCCAGGTGAAGTAGGTGGTGATGAAGCCGCCGACCGGCGGGCCCACCAGCGGTCCGACCAGCGCCGGAACGGTCAGCCAGGACATCGCCGCGACGAGTTCGCTTTTCGGTGTCGCGCGCACCAGCACCAGCCGCCCGACCGGCGTCATCATGGCGCCGCCGATGCCTTGCAGGAAGCGCGACACCACGAAAGCCGGCAGTGAACCGGAGAGGGCGCAGGCGATCGACCCGACGATGAAGACCGCGATCGCGGCGCGAAAGATATTCTTGGCGCCGAAACGGTCTGCCATCCAGCCGCTGATCGGAATGAAGATCGCCAGCGATACCAGATAGGCAGTCAGCGCCAGCTTGAGCGCGATCGGGCTGGTGTGGATGTCGACGGCGATCGCCGGCAGCGATGTCGCGATGACGGTCGAATCCATGTTTTCCATGAAAAGGGCGACCGCCAGTATAAGCGGAATGGTGCGGTTCAAGGAACGCGTCCAGACTTGAATGTTGCGTTGCCGGTTGCATGTCGGCCTTGAGGCGGGCGGTTACCATGCCTTCGCCGGCATGTCGCATTAATTTGCTGTCACTTTTGTGCGACCGGCAACCACAGGTCGCATCCCTTCGCCGAAAAGTCACCTTTCCGGGAGCGTGAAATCATCGGCTTTTCATCGGCGCCCGGACGTGGTACCAGCCAGCGCCAATCCTGAAAGGGAAGAAACGAGTCGGCGCTGTCCATTCCGGTCCAGCGCTTTTTTGTATTCCCCCACCGCGTTTTATATTCAAGGGACTGGCTATGGCAAAAATCATCGAAACGTCCACCGGCGCATTGGCGCTGACCTTTGACGACGTGCTGCTACAGCCCGGTCATTCCGAGGTCATGCCCGGCGAAACCGATGTCCGCACCCGCATCGCCGGCGACATCGACCTCAACGTGCCGATCCTCTCGGCGGCGATGGACACCGTCACCGAGGCGCGGCTCGCCATCGCCATGGCCCAAGCCGGCGGCATTGGCGTCATCCACCGTAATTTCTCGCCGGCCGAACAGGCCGAGCAGGTGCGGCAGGTCAAGAAATTCGAATCCGGCATGGTGGTCAATCCCGTCACCATCGGCCCCGACGCGACGCTCGCCGACGCGCTTGGCCTGATGCGCAGCTATTCGATCTCGGGCATTCCGGTGGTGGAGAACGGCGGCAGCGGCGGCCACAAGATCGGACGGCTGGTCGGTATCCTGACCAATCGCGACGTGCGCTTTGCGTCCGATCCGGCGCAGAAGGTCCATGAGCTGATGACCCGTGACAACCTGATCACAGTCAAGGAGAACGTCGACCAGGACGAGGCCAAGCGGCTTCTGCATCAGCACCGCATCGAAAAGCTGGTGGTCGTCGACAGGCAGGGCAATTGCGTCGGATTGATCACCGTCAAGGACATCGAGAAGTCGCAGCTCAACCCGCACGCCAGCAAGGACTCGCAGGGCCGCTTGCGTGCCGCCGCCGCCACCAGCGTTGGCGATGACGGTTTCGAACGCGCCGAGCGCCTCATCGATGCCGGCGTCGACCTTCTGGTGATCGACACCGCGCATGGCCACTCGCAGCGCGTGCTGGACGCGGTGACGCGCGCCAAGAAGCTCTCCAACTCGGTTCGCATCCTGGCCGGCAACGTCGCCACCGCCGCGGGCACGCAGGCGCTGATCGACGCCGGTGCCGACGCCGTCAAGGTCGGCATCGGTCCGGGTTCCATCTGCACCACCCGCATCGTTGCCGGCGTCGGCGTGCCGCAGCTTTCCGCCATCATGTCGGCTGTCGAGACGGCGCACAAATCCGGCGTCTCGGTGATCGCCGATGGCGGCATCAAATATTCCGGCGATCTTGCCAAGGCGCTGGCCGCCGGCGCCAGTGCCGCCATGATCGGCTCGCTGCTGGCTGGAACCGACGAAAGCCCTGGCGAGGTCTATCTGCACCAGGGCCGCTCCTTCAAGGCCTATCGCGGCATGGGCTCGGTCGGCGCCATGGCCCGTGGCTCGGCCGATCGCTACTTCCAGGCCGAGGTGCGCGACACGCTGAAACTGGTCCCGGAAGGCATCGAAGGGCAGGTTCCCTACAAAGGACCTGTGTCCGGCGTGCTGCACCAGCTTGCGGGCGGCTTGAAAGCCGCTATGGGTTATGTTGGTGGCCGTGATCTTGCCGATTTCCGCGAGCGCGCCACTTTTGTGCGCATATCCAATGCCGGACTTCGTGAAAGCCACGCCCATGACGTCACGATTACCCGCGAAAGCCCGAACTATCCCGGCGGAGCCTGACCAGTACGGGCTCGGGCGGAACCTGACGGCAACGATCCTGCGGCTATCGCGCCACGCAGGCGCGCTCTGTTTCCTGTCAGGGGTGGTTTTCATCGCCATGACGGCGCTGGAATTCTTCTATTTCCGCCAGTTGAGCGGCGGCTTGCCGTCACTCGACATGCGCATTTTAGGGTTTACGCCGGACGAAGGCATGGCCTGGCTGACGGCGCTCGGCCGGCGCGGCGGCGAGATCATTCTCGTCTGGCATTATCTGACCTTCGATCTGTTGTTCCCGGCGCTGTTGTCGGTCACGCTGGTCAGCCTCATCCTGGCCACCGGCCGGCGATTGAAGGCTTTCCGCGTGCTGCCGGCGCAGCTGCAGTCGATTTTCGCGTTGGTCCTGGTGCTTCCCTACACGCTTGCACATTACGTTCAGAACTTTGCGGTGGCGCGGCTTCTGTCCGATTTCCTGTCGGCCAACCCGGACTCGCTGTCTTTCGCCTCGGCGCTCACCGTCACCAAATTCGCGCTTTTCGCCATACCGGTGATCGTCATTGCGGCCTTCTGGCTTGCAGGCCAGAAACGCCAGGCCTGATGCCGCACGCGAAGCCCAACCGGGCAGGGGGCACTTGATGAACCAGACCACGATCTTCTGGCCCGTTCTCGCGCATGTGCTGCTGATCTACATCGTATACTGCGTCCTGGGTCGCCGCAGATACGGCGCAGTCAGGTCAGGCGAGGCGAAACCCGGTCAGTTCAAGGTGCGTTCGACCGAGCCGGCCTCCAGCGTCACCGTTGCCGCCAATCTCACCAACCAGTTCGAACTGCCGGTGCTGTTCTATGTGCTGTGCCTGACGCTGCACCTGACCAACGGCGTCAACTATCTGACCCTGGCGCTGATGTGGATTTTCGTCGCGTCGCGCTATTTCCATGCCTGGGTTCACCTGACCAGCAACAATCTGCTGCTGCGCAGCCGGTCATTCTTCGTCAGTGCGGTGATTCTTCTGCTGGGATGGATCTGGTTCGCGCTGCACCTGCTCGGCGCGGTCTGAGCAGAGCAGCTCTCCCTTCCCCATTTGCGGGAGAAGGAAAGAACGCTCGTCTACAGATCGAACACCGCTATCTTGCGTTTGTCGAACTTGATGCCGATCTCGCCGCGCACCAGCTTGAGCGCGGCCTCGCCGAACACCGCGCGGCGCCAACCCTGCAGGGCCGGTACGTCGGCCTCCTCGCCCTCGGCGGCGATACGGTCGATGTCGTCGCTGGAGGCCAGCACCTTCGAGGCGACGCCTTCCTTTTCGGCGACGATCCGCAGCAGCACCTTCAACAGTTCCGCCGCGGCGCTCGAGCCCTCGGGCGGCTGGAAACTCTTCGGCAATTTCGGCATCTGCTCCTTGGGCAAGGCAAGTGCGGTGTTGACCGCGCCGAGCAGCGCCGTTGCCGTCGACGAGCGCTCCCAGCCCTTCGGTGTCGTGCGCAGCTTGCCGAGGGCTGCCGTGTCGCGCGGCGCCTGCTGCGCCACCTCGTAGATCGCGTCGTCCTTGAGCACGCGGCCGCGCGGGACGTCGCGTTCGCGCGCCTCGCGCTCACGCCACGCCGCAACGCCCTGCACGATCGCCAATTCCTGCGGTTTGCGCAGCCGCATCTTCAGCCGCTTCCAGGCGTCCTCGGGATGCGGATCATAGGTTTCGCGTGAGGTCAGCACCTCCATCTCCTCGTTGAGCCAATGGGCGCGGTTTTCCCGCTCCAATTCGGCGCTGAGGTGCTGATAGACCTCGATGAGATGCGTGACGTCGGCCAGCGCGTAGTCGAGCTGCTTGTCGGAAAGCGGCCGGTGGCGCCAGTCGGTGAAGCGCGACGACTTGTCGAGCCGCGCGCCGGTAATGCGCTGCACGAGCTGATCGTAGGAAACACTGTCACCGAAGCCGCAGACCATCGCCGCCACTTGCGTGTCGAACACCGGATGCGGAACCAGATCGCCGAGGTGGACGATGATTTCGATGTCCTGCCGCGCGGCGTGGAAGACTTTGACCACCGCTTCATTGGCCATCAGCCTGAAGAACGGCTTCAGGTCGATATCGGGCGACAGGGGATCGATGAGTGCTGTCACGCCGGGTGCAGCCATCTGGATCAGGCACAGGATCGGCCAAAAGGTCGTTTCCCGAATGAATTCGGTGTCGACGGTGACGAAATCCGACTTTTCGAAAGCGGCGAGAACGGTCTCGAGTTCTTTCTGGGTGGTGATGACGTTCATCAAATCGCTTTTGACAGGAGTAAGGTCTTCCTAGATTTCAGCCGCCGGGGCTTTCGTCAAGCTTTGGCACCGCCATCATCAGGTTCCCGGACCATCGGAATCGTCGTTTCTCCTGGCCAGCCGCGCGAAAACCGTCGAAGTGCGCAGGAGCGCGGTGAAGCGGCCGCGCCTGCCTGCCGGCACACCGGACCGGGCCTGCATGCGGTAAAGGATGACGGCGATGAAGATCGCATAGACCACCGCGCTGAATACAAACAGGGCGCCCGGTCCGAAATATTGCATCGCGGTCGAGGCGGCGAACGGGCCGCCAATGGCGCCGAAGGAATAGAACAGCATCAGCGCCGCGTTGATCAGCACGAACTCGCCCGTGTCGGCGCGATCGTTGGAATGCGCCGCCGACAGCGAATAGAGCGGCATGGCGAAACAGCCGAAGATGAAGATGAGGATGAAGTTGAGCGCCGGATTGCTGCCGGCGATGAACACCAGCGCCAGCGCCGAAAACATCGCACAGCAGGTCGTCATCAGCAGCACCCGGCGCCGGTCCCAGCGGTCGGAGAGGTAACCCAGCGGATACTGGATGATGGCGCCGCCGAAAATGCCGACGCTGACGAAGGTGACGACATCGGCGACCGACATGCCGATCTGCTCGGCGTAGACCGGCGACAGGGTGCGAAAGGCGCTGTTGGTGACGCCGACGGCGACGCAGCCGAAGCAGCCCAGCGGCGAAATCCGCCAGACGCGCGCCAGGTCGAGCTTGACCTCTTCGGGTGGTGCCGGGTTGGAGCGGTCGCCGAGCGACACCGGCACCAGCGACAAGGTGATCATCATCGACATGATGGCGAATATGGCGAAACCGCCGGCGCCGAAGACCGGGATCAGGAACTGGGCTGATGTCACCGAACCGATGTCGACCATCCGGTAGATCGCCAGCACGCGTGCCCGATCGTGATTGCCGACGCCGGAATTCAGCCAGCTTTCGACGATGGTGAACAGCCCGGCGAAGCAGAAGCCGCCGGCAAGGCGCACCGCGCACCACATCACCGGATCGATGACCAGCACCAGAAGCAAGGTGCCCACCGAGGCGATCGCCGCCAGCGCCGAAAACGCCCTGATATGGCCAACCGCCTTCATGATGCGGGTGATGGCCAGGCAGCCGAGCAGGAAGCCGGCAAAGTAGAAGGTGCCCATCAGGCCGATGTCGGAAGCCGAAAACCCTTCCTGCGCGCCGCGCAGCGCGATCAGCGTGCTCTGCAGCCCATTGCCGCCGAGCAAAATGCCGGCGGCGAGAAGGAGCGGGATCATCGGGCGGATGGAGGACATGAAGAGGCGATCACGTGTCGGTGATCCCTTCTTGGACCATCACCCTGGCCAACGCCAGCAGCAATTCCCTGCGCCAACAGGGATGATCGCTATATTTGCCTGGATTCGTTTCCGCGTTTTGCTTGGTCAGCGCTCAAGGCTGCCGGCGACGTGACTGCCGATCGTCGGGCCACAGGCTGAGCCGCTCGGCTGCTCCCGTTGCGATGCCTATGCCTGCGAGGACTGCCACCAGCCCGACAATCAGGTTCGCGCTTACTTGTTCGCCCAGGAAGACAACACCAAAGATCGATGCCGTCACCGGATTAACCGCAACGGAGACGGCAACCAGTGTCGGCGACGCGCGCTCGAGCGCGAATGCCCAGAGGAAGAAAATGAAGGCGCCGCAAATTATGGCCAGATATGCGCTTGCGATCCACTGAGGTGCGCTGAGAGTGGCAAGTCGCGCGAAGCCTCCGCTCGAAACCATCAGGACCGATAGGCAGACCGCGCCTACGCCCATGCCAAACGCCACGAATGAGATTGGCGCGGTGCGGGATAGAAATGGTCTCGACCAGACGTTGTAGAGCGCCATGCAGAAAGCGGCCGCGACCATGAGAAGATCTCCGCGCCAGGCATCTGGGGGAGCAGTCGTCAGGCTCGTGCCGAGCGCTACGGCCACCCCTGCCATTGCGATCAGGACACCGACGATCTTGCGGATGGTCGGCGGCTCGATCCTCAGAACTGCCGCGGCAAGCATTGTGAGCAGAGGCAGTGTCGAAAGCGCAAGCGCACCTCGCGCGGCCGTCGTGTAGACAAGGGCTCCATTGAAGAGCACCGGAAACAGCCCGAAGAACAGAAGACCCAATGCACCAGTGCCGAGCCAGTCGCTCTTCGGCGGCCACCTGTCTCGTCGCCAGAGAGCTACGGCGGCCAAAACCAGAAAGCCGCCGCCGAACCGGACCGCACCGATAGCGAGAGGATCGAGCGTGCCCGCGAGATATCGCGTTGCGCCAACGGCGGTGCCCCCAAAAGCGCTGGAGAGAATCGCGGCGAGCACTCCTGTGATTTCCATGGTTCCCGACCTTGCTGGCTCGGAACCGGGGATATCGGAAGACGGGCCATAAGGAATCGAATATGCTCAATGAGTTTGATAACATTCCACTATGAGTATCCCGAATCTCGATCCGGACCTTCTGCGGGCCTTTGTCGTCGTTGCCGAGCGACTCTCGTTCACGCGAGCCGCCGAGCAGCTCAATAGAACGCAGGCGGCCGTCAGCTTGCAGGTGAAACGTCTTGAGGAGCGCATCGAGACCATCTTGTTCCGGCGCTCGACAGCCCGCGTTGAACTCACCGCCGCCGGGGAGGGCTTTCTGATCGATGCCCGCCGCATACTTGCTCTCAATGAGCAGGCGATTGCGCGTGTTTCCGGTCAGCAGGTGGCCGGACAGGTTCGCATCGGGGTCATGGAAGATTATGGCACCAAGATCCTGCCGCGCCTCCTTTCTGGCATCGCCGAGCGATTTCCGTTGGTGCAGGTCGAAATGGAGATTGGTCTCACCGCCCGGCTCCTGAAACGGCTTGGGTCGTCGTTCGACGCCGTCATCGCCATGCACCCGGAAGGCACGACCGAGGGGGATCTGATATGCCGCGAAAGGGCGATTTGGGCGGCGGCGGCGACGCGGGCCGTCGAGGAACTCGATCTGCTGCCCGTCGCTCTGTCGAGCCCCGATTGCCTGTTTCGTTCCTGGGCCATTGAGGCGCTCAACAAGGCAGGCCGGCCATGGCGGTTGGCCTATGTCAGCCCGAGCCTCTCAGCCACGGAGGCAATTGTCGAACAGGGCCTGGCGGTCACCGTGGTCAAAGGCAGCATGCTTGCGCCAGGCCTGCGAGATGTCCATCCCGGCCGGCATGTGCCGCCGCTGCCGGGGGCGGAGATACGCCTTCATCATGCCGCAACGTCGTCCGCCAGCGCTGCATTGGTCGTCGAACACCTTGCTCAGCGTCTTCGGCTATCGGCACTGGGCTCGTAGGTCGCCTGGGAAAGCGGAACCGAGATACCAACCCGGGCCACTTACCTTGACAAATCCAACCTCCCATGCGCTTTTCGCGCAAATTTTCAGGCTGAGCTGTGATGCTTCGGCCCCAGCACCCCGGACTTTACCAATGACAATGCACCGTTACCGCAGCCATACCTGTGCCCAGTTGAGGAAGAGCGACGTTGGCTCGACCGTTCGCCTGTCCGGCTGGGTGCATCGCGTGCGCGATCATGGCGGCCTGCTCTTCATCGACCTGCGCGACAATTATGGCCTGACCCAGATCGTCGCAGATCCCGATTCTCCGGCCTTCAAGGTAGCCGAGACGGTGCGCGGCGAGTGGGTCATCCGCGTCGACGGCGAGGTGAAGGCGCGCTTGCCCGAGACCACCAACGCCAATTTGCCGACCGGCGAGATCGAGATTTTCGCCCGCGAGATCGAGGTGCTGTCGGCGGCCAAGGAATTGCCGCTGCCGGTGTTCGGCGAGCCGGACTATCCCGAGGATATCAGGCTGAAATACCGCTTTCTCGACCTGCGCCGCGAGACGCTGCACAAGAACATCATTGCGCGAACGAAAATCATCGCCGAAATGCGCAAGCGCATGGGCGATGTCGGCTTCACCGAATTCTCGACGCCGATCCTCACCGCCTCGTCGCCGGAAGGCGCGCGCGACTTCCTGGTGCCGTCGCGCATCCACCCCGGCACCTTCTACGCGCTGCCGCAGGCGCCGCAGCAGTACAAGCAGCTGATCATGGTGTCGGGCTTCGACCGCTATTTCCAGATCGCGCCCTGCTTCCGCGACGAGGATCCGCGCGCCGATCGTCTGCCCGGCGAATTCTACCAGCTCGACCTCGAAATGAGCTTCGTCGAACAGGACGACGTGCTGTCGACCATGGAGCCGGTCATGCGCGGGGTCTTCGAGACCTTCGCCAACGGCAAGCCGGTGACGCAGAAATTCCAGCGCATCCCCTATGATGTCGCCATGCGCAAGTACGGTTCCGACAAGCCGGACCTGCGCAACCCGATCGAGATGCAGGCCGTTTCCGACCATTTTCGCGATTCCGGCTTCAAGGTGTTCGCCAACATCCTGGCCAACGATCCGAAGGCCGAAGTATGGGGCATTCCGGCCAAGACCGGCGGCAGCCGCGCCTTCTGCGACCGCATGAATTCCTGGGCGCAGGGCGAGGGCCAGCCGGGGCTGGGCTATATCTTCTGGCGCAAGGAGGGCGACAAGCTCGAAGGCGCCGGCCCGCTCGCCAAGAACATCGGCGAGGAGCGCACCGAGGCGATCCGCCTTCAACTCGGCCTTGCCGATGGCGACGCCGCCTTCTTCGTTGCAGGCGATCCGAAGAAATTCGTCTCCTTTGCGGGTGCCGCGCGCACGCGCGCCGGCGAGGAACTGAACCTTGTCGATCGCGAGCGTTTCGAACTGTGCTGGATCGTCGACTTCCCGTTCTTCGAGTGGAACGAGGAAGAGAAGAAGATCGACTTCGCCCACAACCCGTTCTCGATGCCGCAAGGTGGCATCGATGCGCTGAATGGCGAGGACCTGCTCGGCATCAAGGCGTTCCAGTACGATATGGTCTGCAACGGGTTCGAGATCGCCAGCGGCGGTATCCGCAACCATCTGCCCGAAACCATGGTCAAGGCGTTCGAGACGGTCGGGCTGGATCGCGCCACGGTCGAGGAGCGCTTCGGCGGCCTCTATCGTGCCTTCCAGTATGGCGCGCCGCCGCATGGCGGCATGGCCGCCGGTGTCGACCGCGTCGTCATGCTGCTGCTCGGCGCCAAGAACCTGCGTGAGATCACCATGTTCCCGATGAACCAGCAGGCCTACGATCTGTTGATGAACGCACCGTCGGAAGCGAGCCCGCAGCAGCTTCGCGAGCTGGCGCTGCGCGTTGCCGTGCCCAAGAAGGACGCCTGATCGCGCTTCGGGCGATGCCTTAAAGAACCGCCCGAACCGATTCTTTCGATTCGCTGATCCCGACAAAAAAAGCCCGGCATGCCGGGCTTTTCGCATATTGAGATCGCTTCGATCAGTCTTCGTTGGCCTTGACGGTGACGCCGAGCGTCTTCGGCAGGTCGAGCGGGTTGGACATGGCGCCCGCCATGATCAGTGCGAACGGCACGGATGCCGGCGGCTCGGCCGAGATTTCGAGGCTCTTCGGATCGTCGAGGAATTTGCTGACCGCGGCCGTAACCTGCGCCGTCAGTTCCGGATTGTTGAGCTGCGCCATGCCGAACGGCACGATCGCCTTGGCCTGGTTGGCGATGTCCTTGCCGGACATGCCTTGCTGCTTGCCGACATAGTCCAGAACCTTGTTGGTCAGCGAATCGTCGTCGAAGCGGATCGAGGCGCTGTTGAACGAAAGCTGCTGCAACAGGCCGAGCATGGCCATGCCTTGCGCCGAATTGTCGGCGCCTTCAGGCTGTGCCGCCATCTTCTTCTGCATTTCCTGCAGCGACTTGATAAAATCCAGCGTGTAGCCGCCGAGATTGAAGGTCATGCCGAGCGTGCCGGCATTCTCGACCGAGATGTCGTATTTCGACAGTTCCATCTTGCCGTCCGTGGGCTGCCAGGTGCCGGCCATTTCGAGATTGCCCGCGATGTTCTGGTAGCCGAGCGCGTTGATGACTTCCTTGGACTTGGGATCGTCCACCAGCGTCAGGTCGGCGTTGAATTTCTCCGTGGTGGCGGTGAATTCCATTGCCTTGCCGTCCGCCGGCGGCGTGATTTCGATGGCAAGCCCGTCCATCGAGAAGGCGGTCTTGTCGGCGACCTTGACGGTCATGTTCGAGAGTTCGGCGGACTTGTACATCATCAGCGAGCCGAGCGGGCCGGTGGCGCCGTCCGCCGGAACTGTCATGTCATGGATGACGAAGGGGCTGAGGTCGAGGGTGACGCCGTCCTTGCTGTGTGTGAAGGCAGCCGTCGATACGGTGGCGATGTCATAGCCGCCATTTGCCTCGGTCACACCTTCGAGTTTGACGTCGCCGATGGGAAGCGCTTCCTTCTCCGCCGCCGGTTTGATGGCAACGCCCTGCAGCACCATGCTGGTGTTGTCGCCGGTCACGCCGGTCCAGGTGATGTCGACACCTTGTGCGACAAGCGCGGCCTTCAGCCGGTCGGCCACTGCCGTATCCTGTGCGAGGGCCGCATTCAGCGGCAGCGTGAGCAAGAAGGTCGAAAGGGCTAATTTCCTAAGAGTTGAGCGTTTGATTGTCATCGCAAGGTCCCTGAGAGTGTCCTGAAATTGTTTTTCAATTATTTGCGCCATCACCATTCCGTGACGAACTGGACCGGAAAAAGGCGTGTCCCGGCACAATGGTCAAAAATCGCGGTGAAAGGCAAACCTGATCCCGCCGTCTTTGCGCAAACCGGTGAATTTGTCATGAAGAGCCGATAGCCGGATACTCGTCACGCTTGGCCATAGAACCCGCATGTAACAGCCTGATGTTGGCCGACATCCCCCGCGGTGCGGTTTCATGTTGCAGAAGGGCCGGTATCTCTGTCGGGCTCTTGCCGCGAATCACCCGCTCGGCTAGTCCGAGCCCATGGGAAAAAGGCTTTTGCCGCCTGAAAATGGCGGTGGCGATCATATCGAGCCGGTCGATCTGAAGAAGGCGCTGGAAGAGCGCTATCTCGCCTATGCGCTGTCGACCATCATGCACCGGGCGCTGCCCGACGTGCGCGACGGACTGAAGCCGGTCCATCGCCGCATCATGCACGCCATGCGCCTGCTGCGGCTCAACCCCGACCAGGGCTTTGCCAAATGCGCCCGCATCGTCGGCGAGGTGATGGGCAAGTTCCACCCGCATGGCGACCAGTCGATCTATGACGCGCTGGTGCGGTTGGCGCAGGATTTTTCGATGCGCTATCCCCTGGTCGACGGGCAGGGCAATTTCGGCAACATCGACGGTGATAACGCCGCCGCCATGCGCTACACCGAAGCGCGCATGACCGATGTGGCGACCGAACTGTTGTCCGGCATCACCGAGGATGCCGTCGATTATCGGCCGACCTACAATGAAGAAGACGAGGAGCCGGTGGTTTTGCCCGGCGCCTTTCCGAATCTGCTGGCCAACGGCTCGTCCGGCATCGCGGTGGGCATGGCGACATCGATCCCGCCCCACAACGCCGCGGAGCTTTGCGATGCCGCACTTCACCTGATCGAAAACCGGGACGCGCCGGTGGCGAAGCTGATGGACTTTGTCCAGGGGCCGGATTTCCCGACCGGCGGTATCATCGTCGACAGCCGCGCCTCGATCCTCGAAGCCTACGAAACCGGCCGCGGTGGCTTTCGCGTGCGCTCGAAGTGGTTCCAGGAGGACCAGGGCAGGGGTACCTGGAGCATCGTCGTCACCGAAATTCCCTATGGCGTGCAGAAGGCGCGGCTGATCGAGAAGATCGCCGAGCTGCTGATGGCGCGCAAGCTGCCGCTGCTCGAGGACATCAGGGACGAAAGCGCCGAGGACATCCGCGTCGTGCTGGTGCCGAAGAGCCGTTCGGTCGACCCCGGCATCCTGATGGAATCGCTGTTCAAGCTCACCGAACTCGAAAGCCGCTTCCCGCTCAACATGAATGTGCTGTCGCGCGGTAAGGTGCCCAATGTGCTGTCGCTGAAGGGCGTGCTGCAGGAATGGCTCGAGCATCGCCGCGACGTTTTGGTCCGCCGCTCGAAACACCGCCTCGGTGAGATCGAACGGCGCCTGGAAATCCTTGCCGGTTACCTGATCGCCTACCTCAACATCGACGAGGTGATCAGGATCATCCGCGAGGAGGATGAGCCAAAGCAGGTCATGATGGCCCGTTGGTCGCTCACCGACACCCAGGCCGAAGCCATCCTCAACATGCGGCTGCGCGCTTTGCGCAAGCTGGAAGAATTCGAGATCCGCAAGGAATTCGACGGACTGAGCGCCGAGAAGAAGCAGATCGAGGCACTGCTTGCTTCGAACGAGAAGCAGTGGGCGACGATCAAATGGGAAGTCACCAACATCCGCGACAAGTTCGGTCCGGAGACCGAACTCGGCAAGCGCCGCACCCAGTTCGCCGACGCGCCCGAGCATGATCTGACCGACATCGCACATGCCATGATCGAGCGCGAGCCGGTCACCGTCGTCGTCTCGGAAAAGGGCTGGCTGCGGGCGATGAAGGGGCATCTGGCCGATCTCTCGACGCTGACCTTCAAGGAGGGCGACAGCCTCAAGCTCGCCTTCCATGCCCAGACCACCGACAAGGTGCTGGTCTTCACCACCGGCGGCAAATTCTACACCATCGGCGCCGACCGGCTGCCTGGCGGGCGAGGCCATGGCGAGCCGATCCGCATCATCGTCGACATGGACAATGACCAGGACATCGTCACCGCCTTCGTTCACGACCCAAAGCGCAAGCTGCTGCTGGCCTCGCACGACGCCAACGGTTTCATCGTGCCGGAGGAGGAAGTCGTCGCCAACACCCGCAAGGGCAAGCAGGTGATGAACGTCAAGGCGCCGGACGAAGCCAAGCGCTGCATCCCGGTCACCGGTGACCATCTCGCCATCGTCGGCGAGAACCGAAAGATGCTGGTGTTCGCGCTCGCCGAGATTCCGGAGATGGGCCGCGGCAAGGGCGTGCGCCTGCAGAAATACAAGGATGGCGGCCTTCTCGACCTCAAGCCGTTCACGCTGGAGACCGGCCTATCCTGGCAGGATTCGGCCGACCGCACTTTCATCCGGTCGCGTGAGGAACTGACTGAGTGGATCGGCGCTCGCGCCTCAGCCGGACGCATGGTGCCGAAGGGATTCCCGAGGACGGGGAAATTTGGGTAGCGGCAGTTTTCAGGTTTGAAAATCTCAGGCGCTAGCAATCCTTCACACCCCCCTCTGTCCTGCCGGACATCTCCCCCGCAAGGGGGGAGATCGGAAGCTTCGCCCTTTCTGCCCGCTTTTCCAATGTTGGCGATTTGCGAAAGCCGACATGACAGCCAATCTCCCTCCTTGCGGGGGAGATGTCCGGCAGGACAGAGGGGGATGCTGGCCCGCGGCGACGCCAATGGCGCGCGCAGCTCCATCACCATTTGGACTATCGTCACGATTGCTGCACTATATCAGTGCATAGACAGGAGGGGTGTTTGGGAGAGCCAGGCGTTTGAAGGAAGCAAGAATCCAGAAACCGGAACGGCAGCAGCGCCTGTTCGGCCTGTCGACGCCGCTCAGGTCCGCCGTCATCCCGCCGCTGTCGGCGGCGCGCTGGCTGCTGGTGCTGATCGTCGCCGCCGGCGTTTATTTCTTCCACGGCTTCCTGTTTCCGGTGCTGGCGGCGCTCGTCATCGCTTTCGCCAGCTGGCCGCTTTACCGCCGCCTGCTTGTCGCGGTCAGTGGCAACCGCACCATCGCCGCGACCTTAGCCATCCTCTTCATCCTCGCCTTCCTGGTGATCCCGATCGCGCTCGCCGGCACCTATGCGATCAACGAGGTCCGCGAATGGGTCGCCTGGGCGATCGAGACCAACCGTCATGGCGCGGTGACACCGCACTGGATCGCCACGCTGCCTGTCGTGGGCGAGTGGCTGAACCAGCAGTGGACGACCAATTTCGGCCATCCAGGCGGCATCGGTGAACTGATCCAGCTGGTCAGCGGCGCCAATATCGGCAGCATCTATCGCGGTGTGCTGGCGGCCGGCGGCAGCGCTTTCGGCCTGCTGTTGACGCTTTTGTTCATGATGATCGCGCTGTTCTTCGCCTATCGCGACGGCGAGCATTTTGCCGGCCAGGTCGACCGCCTCGGCGAGCGCATCCTGCCGGCCAGATGGGAGCGGATCTCGCGCGTCGTGCCGGCAACGATCTCTTCGACGGTGACCGGTATGACCGTCATCGCCATCGGCGAAGGCCTGGTGCTCGGCATTGCCTATTGGCTGGCCGGCGTGCCGTCGCCGGTAACCCTCGGCGCCCTGACCGGCGTCATGGCGCTGATCCCCGGCGGTGCACCGCTGTCCTTCACGCTGGTCTCGATCTACCTCGCCGCCAGCGGATCGCCGATGGCCGGGCTGGCGCTGTTCCTGTGGGGCGCGGTCGAGCTGTTCATCGTCGACAAGACATTGCGCCCGAAACTCGTCGGCGGGCCGATAAAACTGCCCTTCCTGCCGACCTTTTTCGGCCTGATCGGCGGCGTCAAGACCATGGGGTTTCTCGGCCTGTTCATCGGCCCGGTGCTGATGGCCCTGCTGGTCGCAATCTGGCGCGAATGGCTGCGCGAGGTCGAACTGGCCGATGACGTCGCTCCCGATGCCGTGGCCGAGATCGAAGGCGGGCCACCACAGATCGAGATTGTCGCCGAGAAAAAGGCCAGAGTCTGATCTTCAGGATCACAACACGGCTCACCTGGCATCGCGTTTGGGGAGTATCCTGCGCATGTTTTTGCGATTCGTTCGGCCAAGAATCATTGAGGGCACGCAGGCGCGCGAAGGTTTTTTTGCCGCTGCCTACGAATTGCGAGGCCAAACGGATGTTGATCAACACACGTTGGATCGGCTGGAAGATAGTCTTGCCTGGTTTCGACAGAACCTTCCGATACCGCACGTTTCAACCTTTCAAGATCGAAAGGTTTTTACCGGAAACAGACGACCCAGGGAATAAGCTGGTTCAAGCCAACAGCAACTGAACATTTGGCAAGGGCTTATGATCTCGCGGCGTTCCTTGCGCAGCATGGGCATCATGTCGAGGTCATGAAGAGTTCCCGTCTAGGATATGTCGTCTACGAGGACGAATACCAGATCGTTGCAGAGCCTTTTTCAGATACTGCAACGCGTTGAGTGCACTGAGGGTCTGGAACGACGGCTGTCCACCCTCTAGGTCGGGTAAGCGACGGCGAGTGCCGCCCGGCGCTTGCGCCCCTCCTGCAGTTGCCACAGCGAATGGGCGATCAGCGTCACGATCAGGATCCCGCCGCCGACCAGGCTGTTGCGCGTCGGCGTTTCGGCAAAGATCATCCACACCCAGACCGGCGCCAGCACCGTTTCGAGCAGGTAGAACATCGCCACTTCAGGCCCCGAAATGTATTTCGGTCCATTGGCGAGGCAGAAGAACGAGATCGGCATGATGACGGCGCCGTTGAGGATGATCCACCATGGCGCCTCCACCCGAAAGCCGGTCCTGGAAACCATGAACGCCGCCAGCCCGAAAGGCAGGATGACGCCGATCAGCGCGGTAAAGCCCATGTCCTTGCCGCTGGCGCGCGAGATGGTGATGGCGCAAGCGATCAGGAAGGCCGAACACAACGCCATCACGTCGCCGAACAGATTTCCGGTGCCGACGGAATCGCCGACGATGATGGCGACGCCGACGATCATCATTGCCAGTGCCGCAAGGGTCAGCGGCCGCGGCCGCTCCTTCAGGAACACCCACGACAGCAGCGCGGCGAACATGGTGGTGAAGGCCAGGATGAAAACCAGGTTGGCGGTCGAAGTGTTGTAGACGCCGGTGATGAAGGCAATCGCGCCGAGCCCGTAGATCGCGGCAACGATCAGACCAGACCAGCCCGGGACAAGCTGCGGCGCATTCTTGCTGAACGAGCGCCAGATGGTCCACATGATCAGTGCCGCGGCCAAGGTGCAGCCGGTGCGCAGCAGCAAGATTGTCCACGCCTCGCCGTGGGCGAGCCGGATCAGCGGGATATCCACGGTCAGCGTCAGCCCGCCAAATGCGGTGAGCAGAAGTCCTTTGGTGTGAGTATCGTGAGATGACATGCAGCGACTTTCACAATGAATTCGGGAGAGGATGGCGGACCGGCGCAATCTCACGCTCTCCGCCAACCAGCGGAAAGACCAGCATCGTCTCGATTGAAAATGTTTAAGCCCGGACTTGGGAAAGACTAATCAGCGCGCGACCGCTTCGTTGGTGTAGCGCTCCCAGCCCTTCGGGCCGAGATGCTCCTGCGGCATGAAGCGCATCTTATAATTCATCTTGCGCGAGCCGTTGACCCAGTAGCCGAGATAGACATGGGGCAGGCCCATCGCCCTGGCGCGGGCGATGTGGTCGAGGATCATGAACGTGCCGAGCGACCGTTCCTCGAAATCGGGATTGAAGTAGGAATAGACCATCGACAGGCCGTCGGCCATCTTGTCGGTGAGCGCCACCGCGATCAGCTCGCCCTGTCCCTTGCCGGTGATGAACGTATCGGGTCCACGCCGCCGATACTCGATCACCTTGGTGTCGACATGGGTATCCTCGACCATCATCGCATAGTCGAGCACCGTCATGTCGGACATGCCGCCACGGCGGTGGCGGGCGTCGAGATAGCTGCGGAACAGGGAATATTGTTCGGTCGAAGGCTCGGCATTGTGCATGTGGCCGACGAGGTCGGAATTGTGCTGCAGCACGCGCTTCATGTTGCGGCTGGCGACGAATTCCTGGGCGAGGATGCGTACCGAAACACAGGCGCGGCAGGTCTCGCAGGCCGGCCTGTAGGCGATATTCTGCGAGCGCCGGAAGCCGCCTTGCGTCAAGAGGTCGTTCATCTCCGCCGCCTTGTCGCCGACCAGGTGCGTGAACACCTTGCGCTCGAACTGGCCGTCGAGATAGGGGCACGGCGAAGGCGCGGTCAGGAAGAACTGCGGCGACTGGGTCGGATGCTGCGTCATCGAGCCTTGGAAACACTCCTTCGAATCGCTCTACCTTTGGCGCGGACGGCGAAAAATTCAACAGGATTGTGTGGGCGTGGTCGACTCGACGCCTTCACATTTACGCTCAATCGGTTGCGACTGCTCTTCAGAGGGCCGTTTCAGCGGTCGGTGCGGCTGACGACCGTGCCAAGCAAAAGATCGTGCAAGGTGCGCTTGCGGTCGGAAAACAGCGTCACCAGCAGGACGAGCGGCGACAGGATGACATTGCCGGCCCAGAACAGCACCGAATGGACGACCGCGGTGAGGCCGTCGATCGGCCTGCCGTCGAGCCGGTCAAGGCGGATGCCCATCATCTTCATGCCCGTGGTGGCCTGGTCGGTGCTGCCCAGCGTGTTCCAGATGTAGAGGATGGCGACGGCCGGTACCAGGATGCCGAACAGCATCCAGCCAAGCCCGAGGGTCAAAAGCCCGAGGAAGAACACCAGAATGGCAAACGGAATGGTAAGCAGCGCGACGATGACATAGTCGATTACGAAAGCCAGAATGCGCTTCGTGCGCACACCGTCATAGGCCCTGACATCGTCGAGCCTGCTGGTGATGATTTCGCTGTCGAGAACGCGCGCGTCCATGTCATTTCCTCGTAACAAGGTCCGACATAGGGTGCGGACCGCTCAGCCATGAAATGGTGAAGGCCTGTGGCGGAATCAAGATCGGGCTTCTTGCGGTGCGCCGGCCTTCAAGGCGCCAGGCGCAATCTGAACCGGTTGAACTTGCGGCGCGGATAGCATTAGCTTGCTGCGGCGCAGCAAAAGCGCACATGGCAGGGGACGGGGCAATATGGACTACGACATGCTGGTCATCGGCAGCGGCCCTTCCGGTCGTCGGGCCGCGGTGCAGTCGGCCAAGCTCGGCAAGTCGGTGCTGGTGGTCGATCGCGGCCGGCGTCTGGGCGGTGTCTCGGTGCATACCGGCACCATCCCGTCGAAAACGCTGCGCGAAACGGTGCTCAACCTTTCGGGTTGGCGTGAGCGCGGCTTCTACGGGCGCGGCTACCGGGTCAAGCAAGACATCTCGGTCGGCGATCTGGTCGAGCGCCTGCACAAGACGCTCGACCATGAGGTCGAGGTGCTGCAGCACCAGTTCATGCGCAACACGGTCAAGAGCGCCCGGGCTGCGGTGAAATTCCTTGGCCCCGACAAGGTCAGCCTGACCACCGACACCGGCGACTACAGCGAGGTCGGTTTTGCCAATGCGCTGATCGCGGTCGGCACCAGGCCGCACCGGCCGCGCGACGTGCCTTTCGACAAGACCCGCATCTTCGACAGTGACGAGATGCTGGAGCTTGATCGCTTGCCGCGCACGCTGACCGTGATCGGCGCCGGCGTCATCGGGGTCGAATATGCCACGATCTTTTCCGCGCTTGACGTGCCGGTAACCTTGGTCGAGCCGCGCAACTCCATCCTCGATTTCGTCGACCGCGAGATCGTCGACGATTTCATTCACCAGATGCGCGATCGTGGCATGACCATCCGGCTGGGCAGCGCGGTGAAGGAAATCCGCTCCAAGCCTGATGTCGCCGAGGTGGAACTGGCCGATGGCCGCACTATCCGTTCCGAGGTCGTGCTCTACGCCGCCGGTCGCACCGGCAATGTCGGCAGCCTGGGCCTCGATGTGGTCGGTATCGACGCCGATTCCAGGGGCCGTATCAAGGTCGATCCGCATACGTTCCAGACCAGAGTGCCGAACATCTACGCCGCCGGCGACGTCATCGGCTTTCCGAGCCTGGCCTCGACGTCGATGGAGCAGGGCAGGGTAGCCGCCTGCCATGCCTTCGGCGTGCCTTTGCCGCCGCCACCGGAAACATTCCCCTATGGCATCTATGCGGTGCCGGAAATCTCGACGGTTGGCCAGTCCGAGGAACAGGTGCGTGAAAGCGGTGCGGCCTATGAGGTCGGCGTGGCGCGCTTTCGCGAAACCTCGCGCGGCCACATCATGGGCGTCAACACCGGTTTCCTGAAGCTGCTCTTTTCGATCGAAACGCGCCGTCTGCTCGGCGCGCACATCATCGGCGAGGGCGCCACCGAACTCATCCACATCGGCCAGGCGGTGATCAATCTCGGCGGCACCGTCGACTTCTTCGTCAACAACACCTTCAACTATCCGACGCTTGCCGAAGCCTACAAGATCGCCGGACTGGATGCCTGGAACAGGATGGGACGGGGGTAGGCAGACTGGTCATGCTGGTGAGTCCGTCAGCCTGCCTGCGCCGCCGATCCCCGCAGCCATTGCCTGACGATTGCCGCGTCAGCGCTGCCGAATTCATGACCTGATGAGACAATCCGGGCGTCGATCTCGGCGCCATGCTGGCTGAGCAATGTCACCAGAGCAGGGGCGAAGGGCGAATAGGTGAGATCCGCGGCGCCGGCGATCATCAGGACGCGCACCTTTGACAAATCCGTCGCCGGCACATCATCGAGCACCGGCATCGGCCGCAGCAGTGCGGCGCGCTCTATAAGAGCCGGATGCAGCAGCATCAGGCTCGAAATCAGATTGGCGCCGTTCGAATAGCCGAGGAACGTCGCGCGTGAGATATCGAGATGGTGGCGTCTGGCCGCGTCGGCGACGAAGCCCGCAAAGGCATCGGTCTCGGTGCGGATGCTGTGCTGTTCGAAGCGCGTCGGCGTGATGCGCCCGAACCAGCGGAAACCATCCTCCTGGACAATGCGGCCACGCACCGTGATCAGCTTGGCCCGCGGTGCGATCTCCCGTGCCAGCGGCACCAATGTCGTCTCGTCGACACCCGATCCATGCAGCAGGAAGAGACATTCGCCGGTTGAATCCGCCGGGCTGTAAAGCCGGTAGCTGAAGGCGAGATCACGCCGCAGCGCACCATCTTGTGAGGTCTCTTCGATCATCGCGCATCCTCTTGATTATATGAGGTTTCGCTCATTTGCCGGCTTCAAAACGCAATATTTTCAAGCTCCGCGAAAGTTGATTGAACCGGGCGCATTACAGTCCGTTTCTCCGCCGATAACATTCCTTCGGGAGGAATCGAAGCGGTGCGCCGGGGGTCGCATTGCGCGGTATGAACAACCAGCTTTGAGGCCTTTTTGTCGATGACCACCCAGATTTCCCCGGACCGCGATGCGCGTGTCCCGGATCGCACTGAGCGCGACACGCGCATAGACGTGCTCCGTGCTCTCGCTTTGCTGACCATCTATGTCGACCATGTGCCAGGTACCGCCTTCGAGTATCTGACCTACAAGAATTTCGGCTTTTCCGATGCGGCGGAAGTCTTCGTACTGATCTCCGGCATCTCGGTCGCACTTGCCTATGGCAGGAAATTCCAACCTGGAAACCGGCTGCTGGCAACGTTGAAGATGTGGCGCCGCGCCGGTGTCCTCTATGCCGCCCACATCGTCACCACCATGGTGGTGATGGCCATCTTCTGCGCGGCGGCAGTGTTCGTCAGGCGGCCGGAGCTTCTGACGATGATCAACATCGAGCCGTTGATCAAGAATACGCCGCAGGTGCTGATCGGCATCGTGACGCTCGGCCACCAACTCGGCTACAACAACATACTGCCCGTCTATGCGGTGCTGCTCTTGCTGACGCCGGTGTTCCTGCTCATTGTCAGCTATCGGCCGGTCTTGGCACTGGTCGCCTCCGGCGCCCTGTGGCTGGTCGCGGGGGTTTATCAAATTGCTCCGCCCAACTATCCCGAGCCCGGCTTCTGGTTTCTCAACCCGCTGTCGTGGCAGTTCCTTTTCAACATCGGCCTGGCAGGTGCATTGCATGCGCGTCGCGGCGGTACCATCCCGGTCAATCGCTGGCTGGTTGGCGCTGCCTTGGCCTACACCGCTGTGGCACTGGTCTGGGTGCACAGCCCGCTTTGGGGGCATATCTCCTGGTTTGGCCTGCCTCCGGTGCTGACCGGCTTCGACAAGACGTTTCTGTCGCTGCCGAGGCTGCTGCATATATTGGCGGTGAGCTACCTGATCGTGGCATTCCCCGCCATCTCGAACCTGTTTCGCACCGGGCGCGATCATCCGCTTGCCATATTGGGCAAACGATCGTTGCCGGTTTTCATTGCCGGCACGGTGCTCGCGATGGCGGCGCAGGTGCTGAAGCTGATCAATCCGGGCGGATTTGCCTATGACAGCCTGTTGATATCGGCCGGCATCGTCATGCAGTTCGCGCTTGCCTACTATCTCGAATGGCTTTCGGGACTTGGCTGGTCCGCCAAAAGCAGGCCGGCTCACGCCGCCGCACCGCGCGTCCATGCTGCATCCTTCGCTATGCCGACCATGGCGACAAGAATGGGCCGTTGAGCTCAGGCGGGCGAGGGGCCGGATGAGGCTCGCACCACGAGTTGGACCGGCAGCGATTGCCGGCTGAACGAGCCATCATTTTCAAGGATCGCCTTGACGGCAAGACGGCCCATCTCGGCGATCGGCTGGACGATCGTGGTCAGCGGCGGACTGGAAACCGCTCCTTCCGGAACACCGTCGAAGCCGACGATCGAAACGTCGCCCGGTACCGTAATGCCACGCTGCCGCAGCCAGTCCAATGCATGCAAGGCCATCCTGTCTGACATAGCCAGGATGGCAGTCGGGGTCTCGGCGCCGGCGAAAATATGATCGAGGCCGGCCCACACGCTTTCCTCGTCATTGACGGTTTCGTAGATCGGCACACGCTCGACGTCGATGTCGACGCGTGAGAGTTCCGCGAAATAGCCACGCAGGCGGTCGCGCGTCCCGGAATAGAGGGCCTTCTCCATCTGCTCCCTTGTGGTGGGGCCGAAGCCGGAGTCCGCGACGGGCAGGGCAAGCACGGCAAAGCGACGATGCCCAAGCTCGGTCAGATGTCGAGCCGCCAGGCCGGCCCCGGCGATGTTGTCGACACCGATGGCGGCGACCGCGTCGTCGTCGTCCGAATCGAGATCGAGCGCAACGAAGGGGAGCTTGCGGTCGCGCGCCAGTTCGACCAGCTTTGACCCGCCGTCGACGCAGAAGACGATGAAGCCATCGACAAGCGCGCTCTGGATGTTCCAGGCGAGTTGCTCATTATTGGCGGCGGAGACCAGCGAAATCCCAGCACCGGTCGCATCGCAAGCCTGTGAGATGCTGGCCATCATCACCCGGGCGAAAGGGTCGTCGAAGAAATAGGACAGCGGCTCGGCGGTCGCGACACCGATGGCATTGACCTTGCCGGCGCGCAGCAGCCGGCCCTTGGGATCCGGTCCGCCATATCCCATGGCCTCGGCTGCCGCCTTGACCCGCTCGCGGACCTCCTCGCGCACGATCTCCGGACGGGCGAACACGTTGGACGCGGTGCCGTGCGACACGCCGGCCGCCTTGGCGATGTCCGCCAGCCGGACCGGTCTTGTCTTTGTAGAGATAAATGGCGCCATCTTCGTCTCCTGAATTCCTCCCATCTAACACTTTCGTTGGATCGGTTCAAATTTTGACTTGATCGCAGCCTCGCCAAGGCGTATATTTGAATCGATCCAAGTGAGCGATGATTCTTTGAATTGGATCGATTCAAGATATTCAGGGGAGTTGTGCCATGCATCCCGTCAATTTTCTGTTCGAAGACATTTACCGCAACGACTGGAGCATCTCGTCGAACACCACGACGCAGAAGCGCCGCGGCAAAGCCAGCCCATGGGTTCGCGAGTTGCGGTTCCATGTGGAGCGCAAGCGGAGCTGAGCGGGGTCGGTTTTCGCGCCTGTCGATTGGATCGATTCAACAATCTAAAGGAAGCACATCATGCATCCCGTTAGCTATCTGTTCGAAGACATCTACCGCAACTATTGGGGCATCGCGCCGGCTTCCAAAAGGCCGCAAGAGCGCTGGTTGGCCAAGCTGCGGCGACGCAATCGCGAATTGCTCATCAAGCCCGAACGTCGGCAAGACTAGCAAGCCACGCTTTGACGTTTGATGCCGGCGGGCGCGCCGAGGCGTCAGGGACGCACGCGCACCAGCGCCGAGGCAGCGATCGCCAGCCAGCCGGCAATGAGTAGCGTGCCGCCGATCGGCGCCGACAGCGGGAACAGTCGCGACCCGATGAAATCGCGGGCAAGCAGATCGCCACAGAACAGCAGGAGCCCGACCAGCAGGATCAGGCTGCCGATGCGCAGCATCCGGTTCGCGCCAAGCAATCCGGCGGCAAGGAAGACCGGCGCATGCATCAGCAGGAAGGATGCGGCGGTGCCGACGAAGGCGCCGCCCAGATGCGCTGCCGCGGCCGACAGCGCCACGCCGGCGCCGCCGCACAGGCCGCCGGCCAGGACGAGGATACGGCCGCTGTTGTCGGAAGGTCGTTCGGCCGTGCTCATGTCCATGGCTCCGTGATATCAGGGGGATGCCCAATCCCGTCAGGACTTGCCGGCTTTGGCGAGCATGTCCTGCTCGCGGCGCGACTGTGCGAGCCAGTTATACACCGCGCCCCCCGCCATCAAGACGGATGTGCCCAGAAACACCGAGCGCATGCCGAAATGACCACCGGCAAAGCCGCCCAGCAGGGGGCCGGCGACCTGCCCGACATACTGGGCGGAAATCGACAACCCGAGCACGTTGCCGCCGACGCCGTCAGGCACATTGTGACGGATAACGCTGGTGATGCACGGCAAGAGGCCGCCCAGCGCCAGGCCCATCAGGAAGCGCAGGCCGATGAGTTGCCAGCTTTGCGTGACGAAGGCCTGCGGGATCAGCAGCAGCGCCGAGACGGCAAGCGCGCCGATGATGACGTTCCAGTGGCCGATGCGGTCGGCGAGCTTGCCGAGACGCGAGGCCGACAGGATGGCGCCAAGGGCCGCCGCCGACATGACGACGCCTGATATCAGCGTCACACGGCTTTGGTCCGCAATCAACTGCTGCACATAGACGGTGATGATCGGCTCGATCGACATGGTGGCGAAGCTCAACAGCATGCCGGTCGCCAGCATGGCGACGACAGGCCGCTTGTCGGGGATTTGTGACCAGCCGCCTTTCCGCTTCTGCGTCGTTGCGGCGTCCGCTGTTTTCGGCCGGGGATTCTCCTTGATCAGAAACGTGGTTGCCAGGAACGCCAGGAAGATGACGCCGCCGGAGAGGAGAAAGGTGGCGCGGATGCCGATCAGCGGCGGCAGGGCGCCGCCAACCAGCGGACCGACCAGAGCCCCACCCGTGATACCGGCCGACAGCAGGCCCAACGCCCAGCCGGAACGCTCCTTCGGCGTCTGCATGGCGACGAGGATGGTCGATCCCGAGGAATAGCCGCCGGCAAAACCGATCAGCAGCCGCAGCAGCACCAGTTGCCAGACCGTCTGCACCATGCCGGTCAGCGACATGCATATGGCCATGCCGAAGCTGGCGCGAACCAGCATCACCTTGCGGCCGTAGCGGTCGCCGAGACGTCCCCAGAGCGGCGCCACCAGCGCCGCCGCGAAGAATGTCGCGCCATAGGCGATCCCCGACCACTGCACGATCGCCGCGTGGCCTTCGGCGCCGAGCTGCTCGATATAGAGCGGCAGGAACGGCAAAAGCAGCGTCATGGCGACAAGCGTCGAGAACGAGCCGGCAAAGCACACGAACAGATTGCGCCGCCAGTGGATGTTGTAGGTGCTGTCGGTCGCCGGGGGCGTGCTCTGCTGCATGTCATATGTCCTGTCCCAGCAACTCTTTTCTCGATGGTTGCTGCGGATACCAATTTGGGATACCAAGATGGTTCACGTCATGGACGCAAGCTTGGCCGCTGTCAATGCAACCTCAAATGTGATCGTCGTCAAACGGTCCGAAGCCATAACGACCGGAAACCGGGAGCAAGAATGTCGCAGATGCAGAGCGTCGAGAAACAGCTTCGGCAAATGATCCTGGGCCTCGAGATCGGTCCCGGCGAGAAGCTGACCGAGCGCTGGATCGAGAGCCGCTTCGGCGCGTCGCGAACCCCGGTCAGGGCAGCACTGCTGCGGCTTGAGACCGAGGGCCTGGTCGGCAGGGACGGGCGCGGCTGGACGGTGTCGCCCATCAATCTGGCTGAACTCGAGCAGATCGCCGTCTACAGGGAGGCGGTCGAGGTTGCGGCGCTTCGCCTGACATGCAGCCTGGCGGACCGGAGCGCCGTCGATGTCATCGAGGCGATGCTCGAGTCCTGCGACAACGACACGCCGCGCGAGGAATGGCATCGTGTCGGCATGGATTTCCACATCGAACTGGCGCGTCTGTCCGGCAACGAATTCCTGTTTAGGGCGGTCCGCGATGCCATGACGCGCCTGTCGCGGGCGCGCTGGCTGGAGGTTCGCGACGAAGCGGCTCTTGCCCGCGCCTGGGCTGAACATCGCGCCATTCTGGCGGCCACGCGCCTTGGCGACGCCGATGAAGCCGCGCGCCTGCTCTCGGTCCACATCGTCGGCAGCCGCGACCGGCTGGTGACGTCGCTCGCCAACGATCGGCGCGGTCTTCGCGCCAGAGGCTTTGCCGTCGTTGCTGCTTAAGAGTGAATGAAGGGGCGCAAAGCGGCGTCTGGACGTATGCGCACTTTCGCCTCGCTTCGCAGACGCCGATGGCGTAAGGAGCGGCCATGGAAAACAACCGATTTGAAACACCTGTGACTGTGAAGTCAGTCGCGGCGGGAAGCACTCAGCTCTTGCGCACGGCGCGTGAGGCTTCCGACTACCTCCTCAACAGCTGGCCCGGCAAGCGCAGCCCCAAGCATCGCGCGGCCCTGCAGGCCTGCCATGACGCACTCGCCGGCGACAAGCCGGCGATGAACGCCAGGCGCGCCTTCATCGCGGCAGCACGCGAAGTGGACGTGTTCGTCAGCGACAAGGCGCCGGCCTGACACAAGGCGACATCCGGGGCGGCAATCCGAATTGAGGCGCGGCCCGCATCTGCGGGCCGTTTGCCGTCACTTTGCCGTTTCGGTTTCGGCTTCAGTCTCGTCTTCGGGCTTCGAACGTTCCCTCGCTGCAACCTTGGCTGCCAGCTTCTCGGCCTTCTTGGCCGCCTTCTGGCGGTCGCGTTCCTTGCGTTCCTGATCGTAATTTGGTGGTCGCGCCATATCGGCTCCTTTTCACTGCCTCGCGGCTCTGGTCCTGCCTAGGAGCATTAGCCGTCAAACACAACAGCTGAAGCGATAGTGCGTCGATGATGGCCAGGCTTGCAAGATGCGCGTCGCAATGAAGGGCCAGGCCCATCATTGCGGTGGCGATACCTATCGCCGTCGATTTGCCGATCAGATGCCGCTTCGGTCAATCACCAGATCGGCGGCACCAAAACGGTCCTTTGCCGTCAGTTGCTGGTGCCAGTAGGGATAGAGCAAGGGCGGCCGGCTGACCGCGTCGAGGCGCTCGCGCTCCTCGCCGGAAAGCACCAGGCTTGCCGCCGCGATGTTGTCCCGGAACTGCGTTTCCGTCCTGCCACCGATCACCAAGGAACTGATGGACGGCCGGCCAAGCAGCCAGGCCAGCGCCACCTGCGCTGCCGACACCCCGCGCTGCGCGCCGATCTCCACAAGCACATCGACGATCCGCCACAGCCGGTCCTCGTCGCGGATCGGCGGTTCGGACCAGCCGGCGAGCTGCCGGGCGGTGGGGCTGTCACGGCGGTATTTACCGGACAGCAATCCGCCGGCAAGCGGGCTCCAGACCAGAACGCCCAACCCCTGGTCGACAGAAATCGGCAGCAGTTCGTACTCCGCCTCGCGCGCTTCCAGCGTGTAATGGATCTGCTGCGTAACGAAGCGGGGCTGATGATGGCTGTCGCTGATGCCGAGCGCCTTCATCACCTGCCAGCCGGAATAGTTGGAGCAGCCGACATAGCGGATCTTGCCCTGGGCAACCAGCGTATCGAGCGCGGCGATGGTTTCCTCCAGCGGTGTCACGCCATCCCATTCGTGCAGGAAATAGATGTCGATGACGTCGGTCCTGAGCCGCTTCAGGCTCTTCTCGCATTCGCGGATCAGGTGATGGCGCGACAGGCCTTCATCGTTGGGACCTTTGCCGATCCGCATCCGTGCCTTGGAGGCGATCAGCACGTCGCCCTTGCGCTTGCCGCCGAGCGCTTCGCCGATGATTTCTTCCGACATGCCGTTCGAATAGACATTGGCGGTGTCGATGACATTGATGCCGGCGTCGATGCAGAGATCGATCATCCGGCGCGCCTCGTCGAGGTCGGTCTTGCCGACAGCCGAAAATGCACCGGCGCCGCCGAAAGTCATGGTGCCCATGGTCAGCGTCGATACTTTCAGGCCGGAACGGCCGAGAGTGCGGTATTCCATGTCGGTCCTCGCGATTGCATTGAGAAGGGGTTGGGAAGGGCGCCCGAATGTGGCTGCTATTTGTAGGACAATTTGCGCGGTATGTCTCCATGCCAGGGCGGCGGATCGATCATGCCTCGCGGGTTTTTGCAGTGATGGCGATCAGGTCAGGCTGCAATAAAACCGTCATTGCGGGCCTATATTGAAGTCGGCTCAGGCGTTGCCGTTCCGGGCTGTAAGCCGGGAGTTTGGGGCGCCGATCGACAGAGCTTGCAAGTGGAGCAGCCGATAATGACCGAGCTAAAACAGAATTCTGCGGCCAGGGATTGGCTTGAAGCCGAACTCGCCGACACGCTCGACGAAGACTATGAGCTCGAAATGTCGGAGCCGGCGCTGTCGATGGAGATCGCCAAGATCTACAAGAATTCGCATCCGCCTTCGATCGATCGCATGCAATATTTTCGCGACCTGATCAGCCTGCAGTCCGAATTGATCAAGCTGCAGTCCTGGGTCGCCTACCACAAGAAGAAGCTGGTGGTGATCTTCGAGGGACGCGACTCGGCCGGCAAGGGCGGCGTCATCAAGCGCATCACCCAGCGGCTCAATCCGCGCATCTGCCGTGTCGTGGCACTGCCGGCGCCGACCGAGCGCGAAAAGTCGCAATGGTATTTCCAGCGCTATGTCCCGCATCTGCCGGCCGGCGGCGAGATCGTGCTGTTCGACCGCTCATGGTACAACCGCTCGGGCGTCGAGCGGGTGATGGGCTTTGCCCAGCCCGATCAGGTCGAAGAATTCTTTCACGACGTGCCGGAGTTCGAGCGCATGCTGGTCCGCTCGGGCATTACCGTGGTCAAATACTGGTTCTCGATCACCGACGAGGAACAGCAGATGCGCTTCCTGATGCGCATCCATGATCCGATGAAGCAGTGGAAACTGTCGCCGATGGACCTGCAGTCGCGCGTGCGCTGGGAGCAATACACCAAGGCCAAGGAAGAGACCTTCGCCCGCACCAACATCCCGGAAGCGCCCTGGTTCATCGTCGAGGGCAACGACAAGAAGCGCGCGCGGCTGAACTGCATCGACCATCTGCTCAAGCAATTGCCCTACGAGGAGGTGCCGCACGAGGAGATCACGCTGCCGGAGCGCGTCTTCAACCCCGAATACGAACGCCAAGTGCTGCCGCGCGAGCTTTACGTGCCGGAGAAGTATTGAGATAGACGAAGCTGCAATCTCCCCCTCGAGGGGGGAGATTGGCTCTCCACCTACGCCCGCTTGATGATGACGTGCGTGGCGAGCGGCGTCGCCACCTGCTCGTTGCAGACATAACCGAGCTTGAGCATGTCGAGGCCGGTAAAAAGGTTCTCGCCCGTGCCCAGCAGCACCGGCGCGATCGCCAGATGCATCTCGTCGATCAGTTTTTCCTGCAGATATTGCCGGATGGTGGCGACGCCGCCGCCGACCCGCACGTCCTTGCCGCCAGCGGCAGCCTTAGCCTGTTCAAGAGCTGAATGGATACCGTCAGTGACGAAGTGGAAAGTGGTGCCGCCCTCCATCGTGATCGGTTCCCGCTTGTGATGGGTGAGCACGAAAACCGGCACATGATAGGGCGGGTTGTCGCCCCACCAGCCCTTCCAGCTGTCGTCAGGCCACTCGCCGCGGATCGGTCCGAACATGTTTCGGCCGAGGATCCAGGCGCCGACATTTTCGAAGCTGCGCGCCGCGAACGCCTCGTTGACGTCGGTGGTGCCGCCATCTTGTCCGAGCACCATCTCTCGGAAGGTGCGGGTGTCGACAAACCACTTGTGCAAGGATTCCCCACCGACGCCGAGAGGATTTTGCAGATCCTGATCGGGACCGGCGCCATAGCCGTCGAGCGACAGGGTGAAAGCGTTGACGCGAAGTTTGGACATGCGAGCCTCCTCGATAACCAGTTGTATTTTGCAAGCAGTTGTTTTGTATCAAACTGATTGTGAATTGCAAGCGGTATTTCAAGCGCGAACGAAGCCCAGGCTAGGGGTCAAGCGACCCCCGCTATGGATTCCCCGGCCAGGAGCCGGAAATTGGTAGGGATGTAGAAGCGGATTCGCCGACATTGGTTGCCGCGACCGGTCATCGCCGGAAGAGAAATTACCCCTTCAGCAGTTCCGCCACTTCGGGCGCGAAATAGGTCAAGATGCCGTCGCAGCCGGCGCGCTTGAAGGCGAGCAGCGATTCCAGCATTGCCTTCTCGCCGTCGATCCAGCCATTGGCGCCTGCCGCCTTGATCATCGAATATTCGCCCGACACCTGGTAGGCGAAGGTCGGCATCTGGAACTCGTCTTTCAGCCGTCGGATGATGTCGAGATAGGGCAGGCCGGGCTTGACCATCAGCATGTCGGCGCCCTCGGCAATGTCCTGTTCGGCCTCGCGCACTGCTTCGTCGGAATTGGCGTGGTCGATATAGTAGGTCTTCTTGTCGCCCTTGAGCAGGCCGGCGGTGCCCACAGCCTCGCGATAGGGGCCGTAGAAGGCCGACGCGAATTTGGTCGCGTAGGACATGATCGCGACGTCCTGAAAACCGTTGGCGTCGAGCGCGTCACGGATGGCGCCGATGCGGCCGTCCATCATGTCGGACGGCGCGATGATGTCGGCGCCGGCGGCCGCCTGGATGACGGCAGCGGCGGTTACCTGTTCCACTGTCTCATCGTTGACGATGATGCCGTCGCGCAGGATGCCGTCATGGCCGTGGCTGGTGAACGGGTCGAGCGCTGCGTCGGTGATGATGCCGATCTGCGGCACCGCATCTTTGATCGCACGGGTGGCGCGGTTGATGACATTGTTGGGATCGAGGATGTGCGAGCCGGTCTGGTCGCGCAGCGAGATGTCGACATTGGGGAAGGTGGCGAGTGCCGGAATGCCGAGTTTTGCCGCGCGCTCGGCCTCCTTGACGGCGAGATCGATCGACAGGCGGAAGACGCCGGGCATGGCGGCGATCGGCTCGCGGACACCCTTGCCCTCGACGACGAAGATCGGCCAGATCAGGTCGTCGACCGTGAGCCGGTTCTCCTGCACGAGACGGCGCGACCAGTCGGCCTTGCGCATGCGGCGCAGACGGCGGCTGCCGGTGATCTCGTCGACGCCGCGCGCGCCGGCGGGCTTTGCGGGTGTGAATTTGTTCATCGCCAATACTCTCGTTCAGGCAGGCTTTTACCACGAGCTCCCGCCACTGACCAATGCGGCACGATTGTGCCAGCGACGCGGTCGAGGTCTATTCGGGTTGCCCATTGCCTGACAGAATCTGTGCTGCGCCCCTGATGGCGACACGGAAAGCCTCGTCGAAGCCGACACCGCGCACCTGCCAGATGTAGGTCTTGCCGGCCGCGGCCAGCCGCCAGTTGGCGATCCAGCCCAGTTCCTTGTCGCTCCAGACGAGACTGCCGGAAAGCGCCTGGTCGGCGCCGGTCTTCTTCGCGAGTGTGTCGAGCTTCGTCATCTCGGCATTGCGAAGCGCCCGATCGTCCAATCCGGCCCGCGACAGCTGCGCCGCCGTGGGAAAAGCCACCTGCATGGCCAGCGGTACGGCCGCATTGCCGAACGATTCGCGCATCGGCATGCCACGGTCGTCGTCGGCATCGAGCGTAATGCATTGTTCCGCGCTCGGTCGCCAAAAACACCGCCAGCCGCGGCCGCTCGGCCAGCCACGGCCTGCTGCCGAGCGAAGCCAGTACCGGGTCGATTTCAGCCGGCCCGTACTGGCAGTAGAGATTGTGAGGCCGATCATACGTGCCCTGGTCGTCATGGTTGGCAATGCCTTCCATGCGGTCGCGGTAGTGGAAGCTGGCGACGAAGCTGCCGGCCTTGTCACGCAATACCGTCATTTCAGGTTTCACCGGCAGGCGCTGATCACCGGAAACCCGCACTAGAACCGCGTCGAGACAGCGCTTGAAGCCGGCCTGGCGGTTTTTCTCGTACTTGCCGTTGACGATGGTCTGGGAGCTGTAGAGGTCTTCCAAAGTCCCCGCCATGACCGGGTGAACAGCCAAGCAGATGCTCAGCCCAATTGCCACCGGCGCAAAGCGTGAAAATCGAGTCATAACCAATCGTCCCGTTCGAAGACCCGCCAGAGCTGCGCTGCAATGAACTCTATCCAGTTTTTCAGTATTGCAGCTCGATTTTTAGTACCGGCTCCTGGTCCGGCCCAGAGCTTGCACCGGTGTGCTCGCCATTGACGCACCCATGCGCCACGCTTTAGCACTTCAGTCCCGGCGGCCGGGGGAGGGATTCTTCACGATGGATTTTGGCGGAGGCGACGAGATCCGCTTCGAACATCTGGGCCGGGCCGGCGTCGTCACCTTGACGCGGCCGCAGGCGCTCAATGCCTTGACGCACCGCATGATCGGGGCGCTCGACGCTGCTCTTTCCGCCTGGGAGGCCGACCAGGGCATCGACGTCATCGTCGTCAAGGCAGAGGGCAGGGCCTTTTCGGCCGGCGGCGATATCCTGCATGTCTATGAGACAGGCCGGGCGGGAAAACCGCCGGTCGAGTTCTTCGCCGACGAATATCGCCTCAACGCCCGCATCAACAGTTATAGGAAACCTTATGTGGCCCTGATCGACGGCATCGTCATGGGCGGTGGTGTCGGAATCTCCTTCCATGGCTCGCACCGGGTGATGACCGAGAATGCCCAATTTGCCATGCCGGAGGTCGGCATCGGCTTTTTTCCGGATGTTGGCGCCAGCCACCTGCTGCCTGACCTCGGCGGCTCCTTCGGTATGTATCTGGCGCTGACCGGCAATCGCATCCGCTATGGCGATGCGCTTTGGTCGGGGCTGGCAACCCACACCGTCAAGGCCGAGGACCAGGCCGGCTTCCTCGACCGCCTGGCGCTGACCGGCGATCCGGAATCGGTGCTGCGCGGCTTCTTCGTGCAGGCAAGGCGAGAAACCGACAGGCCGACGCTGGAGGCGATTGTCCGCCATTTTTCGCAACCGTCCCTGAACCGCGTCATCGACAGCCTCGAGCGTGCGGCCGCCGCCGATGAGTTCGCGGCACAGACACTGGCGACGATCCGCACCCGCTCGCCGACCAGCCTGCGCGTCGCCTGGCGGCAGATCAGCGCCGGACTGACGCTGTCCATGGAAGCCTGCATGAGAATGGAGTTCCGCATCCTCAACCGGATGCTCGCCGGCCATGATTTCTACGAAGGCATCCGCGCCGCCATCATCGACAAGGGCTCGAAGCCGCAATGGCGGCCGGCAAGCCTCGCTGCGGTTAGCGAAGCGGATGTCGACGCCTTTTTCGCCCCGCTCGGCGAACGGGAACTCTTGATATGAGCGAGGTGACCTCGAGGCGCGTCGTGCTGCAGCCCTCCGGGGTGGAGGTGATCTTCGCCTGGTTCCAGCGCGTCATATCGGGCTACTGCCTGCTGTTCGGCATTCTCTACTGGATCAGGTTGATCGGCTTTTATCCGGGTACGCTGTGGCGGTTCGACCTGATGCCCGTGCACTGGCAGGTCGCGGCGGTGGTGCTCGCCGTGTTCTTCCCCTTTGCCGCTGCCGGCCTGTGGATGCTGGCGTCCTGGGGCCCGGTGATCTGGTTCATTTGTGCGGTGACCGAGACGGTCATGTATGCCGGCTTTCCCGAGCTATTCGGCCATCGCTTGCTGATTGTCGTCTCGCATGCGGCGGTGGCGGTGCTCTACATTGTCTTCCGCGTCGTCATCTACCTGCAGAAGCGCCCGGTCCGCCACTAAGCCCTTGAGCACATTGGCGGCCCGGCTGTCGCCTCGAATGAGCCCCGCAATCGTTGCCGAAATCTTTAGGTTAATTATCCTTGCTTGGGTGACCGTTCGTTAAGCCTCTTGCGAAACCTCTTACCGGTAAGCTCTTGTTAGCCCTAGCGTTTAAGTCGAATTTTATGAGTATTCGATAGTGTCGCGATCAAGGTGAAAAACAAAAAATCACCAGGGCGACAAACGAGAGGCAAAGACAATGATCAATTCGCGTCCGGCGGCGAAGACCGCCAACGTATCTGACGATCGCCGCGAGGCTATCCGTTCCCTGTACATGGAATCGCTGCAGCTTGTTGAGCGGCTGCACCGCCGCCTGCTTGATGTGATCAAGGACGAATTCGACCGCAACGGCCGTTCCGACATCAATGCCATCCAGGCGCTGCTGCTGTTCAATATCGGCAATTCCGAGCTGACCGCCGGCGAGCTGCGCTCGCGTGGCTACTATCTCGGCTCGAACGTCTCCTACAATCTGAAGAAGCTGGTCGACCTCGGCTTCATCAACCACCAGCGCTCGCGCATCGACCGCCGTTCGGTCCGTGTCTCGCTGACGCCGAAGGGAAACGAGGTGGCGGAGGTCGTTGCCGGCCTCTACGAGCGTCATGTCGGCTCGATCGAGCAGGTCGGCGGCATCAACACCGACGAGTTCAAGCAGATGAACCGTGCTTTGCAGCGGCTCGACCGCTTCTGGAACGACACCATCGCCTATCGGATGTGAGGCGCTGCATCGGATCCGGCCCGCGCCACAGAAGCGCGGCCGAAATATCGACCTTCAGTCAGGGCCGGTGCCGAGAGGCATCGGCCTTTTCTTTTCCTGATCCCAAAGCCCAAATATCCGGCCAGGTTTGCTTTCGCTGCAGCAGTGCCTAATGTCACGGCCTGGAGGGGCGCGTTATGGGTGAGGGAAAACGCTCGAAGATTTGCTCGGTTGCCGCAGTGCTTTTGTTGGTCTCGCAAACGGCTTTTGCCGAGGAGTGGTGGAAGGATTCTTTCGCTGGGGAAGGCAGCGAGCCCTGTGACAACAATGACTCGATAGTGACGTTTACCGACAAAGCAATGGAGATGTGGGAGGTCCGCTGCACGTTGGACAAGGTTCAGAAGATCAACCGCATGGATGTCGTCATCCTGGATATGACGTGTACGGATGGCGAGAGCACAGACAAGAGGCGGGAGCTGCTGCTCAAACTCGAGGACAACAAAGTCCTGCGCTACCCCCAGCATGAGGTGTTGCAACGATGTTCGGAATTGAAGGCGAAGCCAGGTCCGGGCCCAAAGGTTGAAACCTCACACTGAGGGATCGTGAGGATAGGCAGCGCGTCTCGTGGAGCGGCCGAACCGCCGTCTGCTTGACGCGATCAAGGATGCCGATCGATACCGAAAAAGCACGGGCCTTTCATTTCGCTGCGGCGCCCGATGCAAATCGCGGGCCAAGGCCACGTTGCCGCCATATTCCAATGGAACCGAGAGTGGCAGTGATGCTGGTGTGAAGACCATGCGTTCACCCGCAATCCGTATCGCGCCTGGGCGCTGTCACACCAAGGTGATACGGAGCATGGTTGGCTAATTGTTAAGATTGCCAATTTTACAGTGCGGGCGAGATCGCCCGGTGATCAACGCAGCAAGTGATCGAACTGCTACAAATGTCTGGAACGTCCATGAGAACCAGCCGTCGTTTTTTCCTCTCCGGAGCCTCCGCGCTCGCAGCCGCGGTGGTCGCCGGCGGCGCCAATGCGCAAGATGTGATCGGTGATATCCTGAAATCCTCGGCGCGCGGCAATTGGGACGACCAGTTCGACGCCCGCGCCAGCGAGGGCGGCAAGGTGGCCTCGACGCTGCCGATCTTCAGCCCGCAGACCGTCGCCTTCACGGAACAGGCGGTCGGGCAATACCAGAACATTGTCGGGCAGGGTGGCTGGGTCGAGGTTCCCGCGACCAAGAAGCTGCAGCTTGGCGTTGATGATCCCGATGTGGTGCCGTTGCGCAAGCGGCTGATGGTTTCCGGCGACCTGTCGCAGAGCGCCGGCATTTCGACGGCTTTCGATTCCTATGTCGACTCGGCGGTCAAGCGCTTCCAGCTGCGCCACGGCCTGCCTGCCGATGGTGCGCTCGGCAAATACACCTATGCGGCGATGAACGTTTCGGCGCAGATCCGGCTCGGCCAGCTGCAGACCAATCTGCAGCGGCTGCGCGAGAAGGCCGGCACGCTGGGCAGCCGCTACGTGCTGGTCGACATTCCGGCAGCGCAGGTCGAAGCCGTCGAGAACGACCGCGTCGTGCTTCGCCACACCGCGATCGTCGGCAAGATCGACCGGCAGACGCCGATCGTCAATTCCAAGATCAACGAGATCATCGTCAATCCATATTGGAACGCGCCCGTCTCGATCGTGCGCAAGGACATCATTCCGCTGATGCGGAAAAATCCCGATTATCTCAAGAACAGCCACATCCGCCTGTTCGCGCCCGATGGCAGCGAAGTCGATCCGATGAATGTGGACTGGTCGACCGACGACGCCGCCAAGTACCGTTTCCGCCAGGATCCCGGCTCGGAAAACGCCATGGCCTCGGTGAAGATCAATTTCCCGAGCCCTGACGGCGTCTACATGCACGACACGCCGCAGCAGAGCCTGTTCGGCAAGATGCTGCGTTTCGATTCCTCGGGCTGCGTGCGCGTGCAGAATGTGCGCGACCTCGTCACCTGGATCCTGCGCGACACGCCCGGCTGGGATCGCCAGCATTTCGAGGCGGCGATCAAGACCGGTGAAAACACGCCGATCCAGGTCACCAATCCGGTGCCGGTCCACTTCCTCTATCTCTCGGCCTGGTCGACCGGTCCGGGCGTGGTGCAGTTCCGCGACGACGTCTACGCGCTTGATGGCAACAACGAACTGCAGATCACGTCTGCGCTGTAAGCATTTGATTCTTATCTAAAAAGGCCGCCTCTATGAACTGACCCCATAAAGTTGGACGGTTCATTGAGTTGGTAGGTTTAAGGGCTGGTTCCTGTATTGCACAGGGGCCAGCCCTTTC
>NZ_JAMYLI010000012.1:0-202270 GCF_040317955.1 Mesorhizobium sp. M1342
TTTTTCTCCCCTTTTTTTTTGTTTCTTTTTTTTTTTTTTTATTATTCCCCCCCCCCCCAACATTTCACCCCCCCCGGCCGCCGTTTTTTGGGGCGGGGGCCCGGACCACGCGCTGCCGCGTTTGATGTCGGACGATGCGGACAGCGCAACCGAAAGGAGGCCGAATGAACTGGCTTGAAAACTTGCGGCGCAGTTTCCTTGACTGGCAAGCCATGGCGGACGTGCTGCCAAGCATGATCACCATCGGATTGAAGAACACCTTGATCCTCGCGGCCGCATCCACGGTGCTGGGTGTCGTGCTCGGCATGATCCTGGCAGTCATGGGCATCTCGCAATCGCGCTGGCTGCGCATTCCGGCCCGGGTCTACACGGACATTTTCCGTGGCCTTCCGGCGATCGTCACGATCCTTCTGATCGGCCAGGGCTTTGCGCGCATCGGCCGTGAAATCTTTGGGCCTTCGCCCTTTCCGCTCGGCATTCTGGCCCTCAGCCTGATCGCCGGCGCCTATATCGGCGAAATCTTCCGCTCGGGCATCCAGAGCGTCGAGCGCGGGCAAATGGAAGCCTGCCGGGCGCTCAGCATGAGCTACGGGCAGGGCATGCGCCTGATCGTCATCCCGCAGGGCATCCGCCGCGTCCTGCCGGCGCTGGTCAACCAGTTCATCGGCAACGTCAAGGATTCGAGCCTCGTCTACTTCCTCGGTCTGCTCGCATCGGAGCGCGAGATTTTCCGCGTCGGTCAGGACCAGGCGGTGGTCACCGGAAACCTGTCGCCATTGCTGCTGGCCGGCGTGTTCTATCTCGTGATCACCGTGCCGTTGACCCACGTGGTTAATTACATCGACAACTCGCTGCGGGTCGGAAAGCAAAAGGCAGGCCTCGTCACCAGCGGCCTTGCCGAGGTGAGCGAACTGGAGAGCGCCGTCGGCAGCCCGCTCTCCGAGGCCAGCCCTGAAGACAGCTCGGCGCTTTCACGCTTCAAGGGTGGTAGTCTCGCCGTCACCAATCTCGACATGGCCTATGGCGATCTCGATGTCCTGAAGGGCGTCAGCCTGACGGTCAAGCCGGGCACGGTCACCTGCGTCATCGGTCCGTCAGGGTCGGGCAAGTCGACCTTGCTGCGCTGCCTTAACCGCTTGGTCGAGCCCAAGGGCGGTGACGTGCTGCTCGATGGCGCGAGCATCCTGGCGATGAAGCCCGAAAAGCTGCGCCGGCGTGTCGGCATGGTGTTCCAGCAGTTCAACCTGTTTCCCGACCACACAGCCCTGGAAAACGTCATGCTGTCGCTGACCAAGGTCAAGGGCCTTCCGGTGCGGGAAGCCGAGCGCATCGCCGAGGCGCGCCTCGCCGATGTTGGCCTTGCCGCACGCAAACACCATCGTCCCGGCAGTCTTTCCGGTGGCCAGCAGCAGCGGGTGGCAATCGCCCGTGCACTGGCAATGGACCCTGAGGTGATCCTGTTCGACGAGGTGACGAGCGCTCTCGATCCGGAACTGGTGAAGGGCGTTCTCAACCTGATGGCTGACCTCGGCCGACGTGGCATGACAATGGTCGTGGTGACCCATGAAATGGGTTTTGCCCGCAAGGTCGCCGATCAGGTCATCTTCATGGATGAGGGCCGTGTCATCGAGGCCGGCACGCCCGCTGCGATCTTCGACACTCCCAAAAGCGCGCGCTTGAAGCACTTCCTCGCCGAAGTGCTGTGATCCGCATCGCCATCTGGCCGATATGCGTGGAACGCCTTCGGTCGCTCAATCCACTCTCTACACAGTGAAAGAACATCTCATGGTTACATCGCATCCGGTCTCGAAGGTCGTCGTTGTCGGAGGCGGCATTTTCGGTGTCTCCACAGCCGTTCATCTCGCGCGGCTTGGCATCGAAACGATCCTCGTCAACGATGGACCGCTTGCCAAGGGGGCGTCGGGCCGCTCGCTCTCCTGGCTCAATTCAGCGCGCAAGCGGTCGGCTGAGTATCATCGCTTGCGCATGATCGGTATCGACCGCTACCGGACGTTGTCGGCGAGATATCCGGATGCTGCGTGGCTGCGTTTCGATGGCGGCCTGACATGGGATGCGGACGACGCCTCGAACCAGATTGCTGATGTCTTCGCCCATGAAAAGGATCTCGGCTATGACGCACAGCACCTGACCGCGGCCGCCATAGCGGCGGTCACACCAGGCGTTGCCGCAGGCGCCGTCACGCCGCAGGGAGCCATTTTCAACCCAGGGGAAGGCTGGGTCGACCTGCCATCGCTGATCGATGCATTAATTGCGGAGTTCGTGGAGCGCGGCGGGCGACTGGTCACCGATGCCGGCAGGGCCACGGTCACGGTTGTCGATGGTCGTGCCACTGGCGCCACCACGACCAGCGGCATCGACTTTCCTGCCGATGCAGTCCTCCTGGCGACCGGCAGTGATGTGCCGCGAATGGTTGCGGCCACAGGCCACCATATCGAGGATGGGACGCCGATCGCGCTGCTGGTCAGGACCAAGCCGGTCGATTTGGCTCTTCGGGCCGTGCTCAACACGCCGCGCGTCGCCATCCGCCCGACGCCGGACGGAGCCCTCGCGCTCGATTCCGCCTGGTCGGAAGAAGAGGTAATCATCAATGCAGACGGCACCTATGGGGTGAAGGGCTCGACGATTGATGGACTTCTTGAACAAGCCGCGAAGGTCCTCGAGGGACATCCAAAGCTGGAATTGGAGAGTTATGGTGTCGGCCCCAAGCCGATTCCGGGCGACGGCGAGCCGGTCTTCGGCTTGTTGAAAGATATCCAGGGATACTACGTCGCCTTCAGCCACAGCGGCGCGACGCTTGGCCTGATCGCCGGTGAACTCATTGCCGACGAGATCGCCACCGGAAGAGAGCACCCGCTGCTTGCCAAGTTCCGCCCAAGCCGCTTTGCTTAGGCTTTCGGAATTGTTTCGTGTGGCCATCAGCGACATTTCTGCGGTCTGCCCTTTGAAAATCGGCGACCCGCTTGCCATATTAGCCCGATTGGGGCATAAGAGCGCCATAGCCGGGACGGAACGACTGGATGGTTCCGAGGCGGTGTTTGGTCATAAAGCGGAGACTTGCCACTTGCGTGGATCAAGAATCGGTTTTATGTAGACGAAACAGACACGCGACGCGTGGAGCTGGGAAACCGGCTTTACGCGTCTGATTTGCATGGGCGAAATGATTGCGCTGATTCGGCGCGAAATTCGCTCAGGCGGTACGTCCCGGCCAGCGGGATCATCCAGGAGACCCGGCCAACGGGTCTTGAAGACAGAGCGGCATATGGCTTCGAAAACCACAAATCCTTTCGTCTTTCTCCAGCAGGTCCGCGCGGAGACCGCCAAGGTGACTTGGCCGTCGCGGCGCGAAACGATGATCTCGACGGTGATGGTTCTGGCCTTCGCAGTGATCGCGATGATCTTTTTCTTCACCGCCGATCAGCTCATGGGCCTTGCGGTCGAACAGATTCTGGGCATCGGACGCTAAGTCCGGCGATTACGGAGAAGTCTTGAAATGACCGCGCGCTGGTACATCGTCCACGCCTATTCGAACTTTGAAAAGAAGGTCGCCGAGGATATCGAGAACAAGGCCAAGCAGAAGGGCCTGTCCGCCGACATCCACCAGATCGTGGTTCCGACCGAGAAGGTCGTCGAAGTTCGCCGCGGCCGCAAGGTCGATGCCGAGCGCAAGTTCTTCCCGGGCTATGTGCTGCTGAAGGCGAATTTGACCGACGCTGTGTTCTCGCTGGTCAAGAACACACCGAAGGTCACCGGCTTCCTGGGTGACTCCAAGCCGGTGCCGATCACCGAGGCGGAAGCGCAGCGCATCCTGAACCAGGTGCAGGAAGGCGTCGAGCGGCCCAAGCCCTCGGTCACGTTCGAGATCGGCGAAGCGATCCGCGTTTCGGATGGTCCCTTCGCGTCGTTCAACGGTTTCGTCCAGGAAGTGGACGAGGAGCGGGCGCGGCTCAAGGTGGAAGTTTCGATCTTCGGGCGCGCCGTGCCGGTCGATCTGGAATTCGGACAGGTCGAAAAGGGCTGATCCGAAATCCCTGACGCCGGTTTGGCGATCAGGGGAGGCGGCGCGGAAGCGCGGCCTGAGAACGGTGGGAGACGAATGCGGCTTTAGCCGGCCGCATGGATCGCACCACCAGACTGCAACCGCCGGCATGACCGGCATAGACAAAGGCAGGAAAAGAGATGGCTAAGAAAATTGCAGGCCAGCTCAAGCTCCAGGTGAAAGCGGGATCGGCTACGCCGTCTCCCCCGATCGGCCCGGCGCTTGGTCAGCGTGGCATCAACATCATGGAGTTCTGCAAGGCGTTCAACGCGCAGACCCAGGAAATGGAAAAGGGATCGCCGGTTCCGGTCGTCATCACCTACTATCAGGACAAGTCCTTCACCTTCGTCATGAAGACGGCGCCGGTGAGCTACTTCCTGAAGAAGGCAGCGAACCTGACGTCCGGTTCCAAGGAGCCGGGCAAGGTCAAGGCCGGTACGGTTTCGCGTGACAAGGTCCGCGAGATTGCCACCGCGAAGATGAAAGACCTGAACGCAAACGACGTCGAAGCGGCCATGCGCATGGTCGAGGGCTCCGCCCGCTCGATGGGTCTGGAAGTGGTGGGCTAAGATCATGGCAAAGATTGCAAAGCGTGTATCGAAGACCCGCGAAGGCATCGATCCCAACAAGGCTTATGCCCTGGGTGATGCGCTGAAGCTGCTCAAGGACCGTTCCTCGGTGAAGTTCGATGAGACCATCGAAGTCGCCATGAATCTCGGCGTCGACCCGCGCCATGCCGACCAGATGGTCCGCGGCGTGGTCAACCTGCCGAACGGCACCGGCCGCTCGGTGCGTGTCGCCGTGTTCGCCCGTGGCGACAAGGCCGACGAAGCGCGCGCCGCCGGCGCCGACATCGTTGGTGCCGAGGATCTGGTCGACATCGTCCAGAAGGGCACGATCGATTTCGATCGCTGCATCGCCACGCCGGACATGATGCCGCTGGTCGGTCGTCTGGGCAAAGTGCTCGGCCCGCGCGGCATGATGCCGAACCCGAAGGTCGGCACCGTCACCACCGACGTTGCCGCCGCCGTCAAGGCATCCAAGGGCGGCGCCGTCGAGTTCCGTGTCGAGAAGGCTGGCATCGTCCATGCCGGCGTCGGCAAGGTCTCGTTCGACGTCAAGGCGCTGGAAGAGAACATCCGCGCCTTCGCCGATGCGGTGACCAAGGCAAAGCCGACTGGCGCCAAGGGCAACTACGTCAAGAAGGTGTCGGTCACCTCGACGATGGGCCCGGGCCTCAAGCTCGACGTCGCGACGCTCAACGCGTCCTGATACGAACATTTGGATCGGCCGCTAAGCGGCTGATCCGCAAGTGAATTCCGGGCCTCCGACCTAGTTGGCGGCCCGGTGCCGGAAGTCGAAAGGCTTCCGGACATCCTGTCCGAGATTGCAGGCGGCCCAGAAGCCTTAATTCGATTTGGGCCTGCATGAGACGGGTGAAGACCGGACAACGGAGCGATTGCTCCAATGAAAGGTTCGAACCGTGTTTGCCTTTTGTCTGCGCATCGCCGGCTTGACTGTCGATGTGGCGAAAGGGGGCAGGATCCTCGAGCGTCGTTCGGGAGATCCGTTACTGGATGGCCCGGCCGACAAAAGGCAACCCGACGCCTGTCCTCGTCAATGGGATGTTCCCGTTAACAGGATTGGGGTCAACTGGAGATAGGCAGTGGACAGAGCGGAAAAACGCGAACTCGTCACGGGCCTGAACGGTGCGTTCTCGAACGCAGGTTCAGTGGTCGTGGCCCACTACGCCGGTATCACCGTCGCGCAAATGAACGACCTTCGGTCGAAAATGCGCGCCGCCGGTGGCACCGTCAAAGTCGCGAAGAACCGTCTCGCCAAAATCGCTCTTCAGGGCACGGACTCCGCATCGATCATCGAGCTGTTCAAGGGACAGACGCTGATTGCTTATTCGGAGGATCCGATTGCGGCGCCGAAGGTCGCGTCCGATTTCGCCAAGGGAAATGACAAGCTCGTCATTCTCGGCGGCGCAATGGGCACCACCTCGCTCAATGCCGACGGTGTGAAGGCACTCGCCACACTTCCGTCGCTCGATGAGCTGCGCGCCAGGCTGGTTGGCATGATCGCCACGCCGGCAACCCGGATCGCCCAGATCGTCAATGCGCCAGCGGCCTCGGTCGCGCGCGTCATCGGCGCTTACGCCCGGAAGGACGAGGCGGCATGAGGCCGTTCCTCGCTATCACAAACACACGTTCGAACCTTATGAAGGAACACAACAATGGCTGATCTCGCAAAGATCGTAGACGACCTTTCGAAGCTGACCGTCCTCGAGGCGGCCGAGCTGTCGAAGCTTCTGGAAGAAAAGTGGGGCGTTTCCGCCGCTGCTCCGGTGGCTGTTGCCGCCGCTGGCGGTGGTGCGGCCGCGGCTGCTCCGGTCGAGGAAAAGACGGAATTCGACGTCGTCCTCACCGAGGCAGGCGCTCAGAAGATCAACGTCATCAAGGAAGTCCGCGCCATCACCGGTCTTGGCCTCAAGGAAGCCAAGGATCTGGTCGAAGCGGCTCCGAAGCCGGTCAAGGAAGCCGTTTCCAAGGCCGACGCTGACAAGTTCAAGGCCCAGCTGGAAGCAGCCGGCGCCAAGGTCGAACTGAAGTAAGCGTTAAAGCGGCGGACGGCCTCGCGCCGTCCGCCACTCCCTTCGCCCGAAGGGAGAGCGCGTAACGCGAGATCTGCGAGAACCTCTTTCCTGAGGGCCGAAAACCGGCCTTCAGGAAACGGGTTTTCTCCCGTTCTAGCCGGCCGCCGACAGGCGCCGGGAAAACAGACAGAGGGTTGCCGCCAAGGTGGCCCAGCATGCAAGGCGAGCCGCGGCGAGGCTCGTCCCGAGTTTAGAGCTAAGGAGCGACGATGGCCCAGACCCAGACTTTCAATGGCCGCAGACGCGTACGCAAGTTCTTCGGAAAGATTCCGGAAGTTGCGGAGATGCCGAACCTGATCGAGGTTCAGAAGGCATCCTATGACCAGTTCCTGATGGTGGCGGAGCCCAAGGGTGGGCGTCCGGACGAGGGACTGCAGGCCGTTTTCAAGTCGGTCTTCCCGATCTCCGATTTTTCCGGCTCCTCGATGCTGGAGTTCGTGAAGTACGAGTTCGAAGGACCGAAATTCGACGTTGACGAATGCCGTCAGCGCGACCTCACCTATGCCGCGCCGCTCAAGGTGACGCTGCGCCTCATCGTGTTCGATATCGACGAGGATACCGGCGCCAAGTCCATCAAGGACATCAAGGAGCAGGACGTCTACATGGGCGACATGCCGCTCATGACGCTGAACGGCACCTTCATCGTCAACGGCACCGAGCGCGTGATCGTTTCGCAGATGCACCGTTCGCCGGGCGTTTTCTTCGACCATGACAAGGGCAAGTCGCACTCGTCGGGCAAGCTTCTGTTTGCCGCGCGCGTCATCCCCTATCGCGGCTCGTGGCTCGATATCGAGTTCGATTCCAAGGACGTCGTGCACGCCCGCATCGATCGTCGCCGCAAGATTCCGGTGACGTCGCTGCTGATGGCGCTCGGCATGGACGGCGAAGAGATCCTGTCGACCTTCTACAACAAGATCACCTACAAGCGCGCCGGCGACCATTGGCGCATTCCGTTCAACGTCGAGCGTTTCCGCGGCCTCAAGGCCGTCGGCGACCTGGTCGATGCCGATACCGGCGAAGTCGTCGTCGAAGCCGGCAAGAAGATCACGGCACGTCAGGCTCGGGCGCTTGGCGAAAAGGGTCTGAAGGCGATCAAGGCGACCGACGAGGATCTGCTCGGCAACTACCTGGCCGAGGACATCGTCAACTACGCCACCGGCGAGATATTCCTCGAAGCCGGGGACGAGATCGACGAGAAGACGCTGAAGGTTCTGCTCGGCACCGGCGAAGACGAGATCAAGGTTCTCGACATCGACCACGTCAATGTCGGCGCCTATATCCGCAACACGCTCAACGTCGACAAGAACGAGAGCCGCCAGGACGCGCTGTTCGACATCTATCGTGTCATGCGCCCCGGCGAGCCGCCGACGCTCGAAACCGCCGAAGCCATGTTCAACTCGCTGTTCTTCGACAGTGAGCGCTACGATCTGTCAGCCGTCGGCCGCGTCAAGATGAACATGCGCCTCGAACTCAAGGCCGAGGACACCGTGCGCGTGCTGCGCAAGGACGACATCCTGGCCGTGGTCAGGACGCTGGTCGAACTGCGCGACGGCAAGGGCGAGATCGACGACATCGACAATCTCGGCAACCGCCGCGTGCGTTCGGTCGGCGAGCTGATGGAAAACCAGTACCGCGTCGGCCTGCTGCGCATGGAGCGCGCGATCAAGGAGCGTATGTCCTCGATCGAGATCGACACGGTCATGCCGCAGGACCTGATCAACGCCAAGCCGGCGGCTGCCGCCGTGCGCGAGTTCTTCGGTTCCTCGCAGCTGTCGCAGTTCATGGATCAGACCAACCCGCTGTCGGAGATCACCCACAAGCGCCGCCTTTCGGCGCTTGGACCGGGCGGTCTGACCCGCGAGCGCGCCGGCTTCGAGGTGCGCGACGTGCACCCGACGCATTACGGCCGCATCTGCCCGATCGAGACGCCGGAAGGCCCGAATATCGGTCTGATCAACTCGCTGGCCACCTTCGCACGCGTCAACAAGTACGGCTTCATCGAGAGCCCGTACCGCAAGATCGTCGACGGCAAGCTGACCAATGACGTCGTCTATCTCTCGGCGATGGAAGAGGCCAAGCACCACGTCGCGCAGGCCAACGCCGAGCTCGACAAGAACGGTGGTTTCGTCGACGAATTTGTCATTTGCCGCAGTGCCGGCGAAGTGATGATGGCGCCGCGCGAAAACGTCGATCTGATGGACGTGTCGCCCAAGCAGATGGTGTCGGTGGCCGCGGCCCTGATCCCGTTCCTGGAAAACGACGACGCCAACCGCGCTCTGATGGGCTCGAACATGCAGCGTCAGGCCGTGCCGCTGGTGCGCGCCGAGGCGCCGTTCGTCGGCACCGGCATGGAGCCGATCGTCGCCCGTGACTCGGGCGCCGCCATCGGCGCCCGCCGCGGCGGCATCGTCGACCAGGTGGACGCGACGCGTATCGTTATCCGCGCCACCGAAGATCTCGATCCGGGCAAGTCCGGCGTCGATATCTACCGGTTGATGAAGTTCCAGCGTTCGAACCAGAACACCTGCATCAACCAGCGTCCGCTGGTTCGCATGGGTGACCTCGTCAACAAGGGCGACATCATCGCCGACGGTCCGTCGACCGAGCTCGGTGATCTGGCGCTCGGCCGCAACGTGCTGGTCGCGTTCATGCCGTGGAATGGCTACAACTACGAGGACTCGATCCTCCTGTCCGAACGCATCGTGGCCGATGACGTCTTCACCTCGATCCATATCGAGGAGTTTGAGGTCATGGCGCGCGATACCAAGCTCGGGCCGGAGGAAATCACGCGCGATATTCCGAACGTCTCGGAAGAAGCGCTGAAGAACCTCGACGAAGCCGGCATCGTCTACATCGGTGCGGAAGTTCAGCCGGGCGACATCCTGGTCGGCAAGATCACGCCGAAGGGCGAAAGCCCAATGACGCCGGAAGAGAAGCTTCTGCGCGCCATCTTCGGCGAAAAGGCATCCGATGTGCGCGACACCTCGATGCGCATGCCTCCTGGCACTTTCGGCACCGTCGTCGAGGTGCGCGTCTTCAATCGCCACGGTGTGGAGAAGGACGAGCGCGCCATGGCGATCGAGCGCGAGGAGATCGAACGCCTCGCCAAGGACCGCGACGACGAGCAGGCCATTCTGGACCGTAACGTCTACGCGCGTCTTTCCGACGTGCTCGTCGGCAAGGAAGCGATCGCCGGACCGAAGGGCTTCAAGAAGGGCTCGACGCTGTCCAAGGATACGCTCGACGAGTATCCGCGTTCGCAGTGGTGGCAGTTTGCCGTGGAGAACGAAAAGCTCCAGAGCGAACTGGAAGCCCTGCGTGGCCAGTACGACGATTCCAAGAAGGCGCTCGAACAGCGTTTCATGGACAAGGTCGAGAAGGTCCAGCGCGGCGACGAAATGCCTCCGGGCGTCATGAAGATGGTCAAGGTCTTCGTGGCCGTGAAGCGCAAGATGCAGCCCGGCGACAAGATGGCCGGCCGTCACGGCAACAAGGGTGTCGTGTCGCGGATCGTTCCGGTCGAGGACATGCCTTTCCTCGAGGACGGCACGCATGCCGATATCGTGCTCAACCCGCTGGGTGTGCCGAGCCGCATGAATGTCGGCCAGATCCTGGAAACGCATCTGGGCTGGGCATGCGCGGGCATGGGCAGGAAGATCGGCGAGCTGATCGACACGTACAAGGCAGCCGGCGACATCAAGCCGCTGCGCAAGACGCTCGAGAGCTTCATCCCGGCCAACGACCGCAACGAGCCGGTTCGTGACTATGACGACGAGAGCATCGTTCGCCTCAGCGAGCAGATGCGCCGCGGCGTCTCGATCGCGACCCCGGTGTTCGACGGCGCGCATGAGGCTGACATCAACATCATGCTGGAGCAGGCGGGCCTGCACACCAGCGGTCAGTCGCAGCTCTATGACGGACGCACGGGCGAGCCGTTCGATCGCAAGGTGACGATGGGCTACATATATATGCTCAAGCTTCACCATCTCGTGGACGACAAGATCCACGCGCGTTCGATCGGTCCGTACTCGCTCGTCACGCAGCAGCCGCTGGGCGGCAAGGCGCAGTTCGGTGGCCAGCGCTTCGGCGAGATGGAAGTCTGGGCGCTCGAAGCATACGGCGCCGCCTACACGCTGCAGGAAATGCTGACGGTGAAGTCCGACGACGTCGCCGGCCGTACCAAGGTCTACGAGGCGATCGTCCGTGGCGACGACACCTTCGAGGCCGGCATCCCCGAGAGCTTCAACGTTCTCGTCAAGGAAATGCGGTCTCTCGGCCTCAATGTCGAGCTGGAGAACACCAAGCTCGACGACAACCCTGTCCGGCTGCCCGACGCGGCCGAGTAAACAAGACGCTCGGTCGCGGAAATCGCGACCGAGCGCACCAAATTGTTCGGCCGGTGGCCGACACACGACGGCGGGCGTTTGGCTCGCGACTAGATGCAAGGGGTCTTCGAGGATCCCGAAAAGGAGAACGGCATGAACCAAGAGGTCATGAATCTCTTCAATCCGCAGGCGCCTGCGCAGGTGTTCGATTCCATCCGGATATCGCTTGCCAGCCCTGAGAAGATTCTGTCCTGGTCTTTCGGCGAGATCAAGAAGCCGGAGACCATCAACTACCGCACCTTCAAGCCGGAGCGTGACGGTCTGTTCTGCGCGCGCATTTTTGGCCCGATCAAGGACTATGAGTGCCTGTGCGGCAAGTACAAGCGCATGAAGTACAAGGGCGTCATCTGCGAGAAGTGCGGCGTTGAAGTCACGCTGTCGCGCGTTCGCCGCGAGCGCATGGGCCATATCGAGCTGGCGGCACCGGTCGCCCATATCTGGTTCCTGAAGTCGCTGCCGTCGCGCATCGGCACGCTGCTCGACATGACCCTGAAGGACATCGAGCGCGTCCTCTACTTCGAGAACTACATCGTCACCGAACCTGGCCTCACCGCGCTGAAGGAGCACCAGCTGCTCAGCGAGGAAGAGTACATGATCGCCGTCGACGAGTATGGCGAGGATTCGTTCACCGCCATGATCGGCGCCGAGGCCATTCACGACCTTCTGGCCGGCATGGACCTGGAGAAGATCGCCGGCGACCTGCGTTCGGAACTGGCTTCGACCACCTCCGAGCTGAAGCAGAAGAAGTATCTGAAGCGGCTCAAGGTCGTCGAGAACTTCATGGAATCCGGCAACCGTCCGGAATGGATGATCATGAAGGTGGTTCCGGTGATCCCGCCGGACTTGCGCCCGCTGGTTCCTCTGGATGGTGGACGCTTCGCCACGTCGGATCTGAACGACCTCTATCGCCGCGTCATCAACCGCAACAACCGTCTGAAGCGGCTGATCGAGCTGCGCGCTCCCGGCATCATCGTGCGCAATGAAAAGCGCATGCTGCAGGAAGCCGTCGATGCGCTGTTCGACAACGGCCGCCGCGGCCGCGTCATCACCGGCGCCAACAAGCGTCCGCTGAAGTCGCTGTCCGACATGCTCAAGGGCAAGCAGGGCCGGTTCCGTCAGAACCTGCTCGGCAAGCGCGTCGACTATTCCGGCCGCTCGGTCATCGTGACCGGTCCGGAGCTCAAGCTGCACCAGTGCGGCCTGCCCAAGAAGATGGCGCTCGAACTGTTCAAGCCCTTCATCTACGCCCGTCTCGACGCCAAGGGTTACTCCTCGACCGTCAAGCAGGCGAAGAAGCTGGTCGAAAAGGAGCGTCCGGAAGTCTGGGATATCCTCGACGAGGTCATCCGCGAGCATCCGGTGCTGCTGAACCGTGCGCCGACGCTGCACCGTCTCGGCATCCAGGCGTTCGAGCCGATCCTGATCGAGGGCAAGGCGATCCAGCTGCACCCGCTGGTCTGCACGGCCTTCAACGCCGACTTCGACGGCGACCAGATGGCCGTTCACGTGCCGCTGTCGCTGGAAGCGCAGCTTGAAGCCCGCGTGCTGATGATGTCGACCAACAACATCCTGCACCCGGCTTCCGGCGCGCCGATCATCGTGCCGTCGCAGGACATGGTTCTGGGTCTCTACTATCTCTCGATCGTCAACCAGAACGAGCCGGGCGAAGGCATGGTGTTTGCCGATATGGGCGAACTCCAGCACGCGCTCGAGACCAAGGCGGTGACGCTGCACTCCAAGATCAAGGGTCGTTTCCGTACGGTCGACGCCGAAGGCAAGGTCGTGTCGAAGATCCATGACACCACGCCTGGCCGCATGATCATCGGCGAGCTTCTGCCGAAGAACGTCAACGTGCCTTACGAGACCGCCAACCAGGAGATGACCAAGAAGAACATCTCCAAGATGATCGACACCGTCTACCGCCACTGCGGTCAGAAGGAGACGGTCATTTTCTGCGACCGCATCATGGCGCTCGGCTTCAGCCATGCCTGCCGTGCCGGCATTTCGTTCGGCAAGGACGACATGCTGATCCCGGATGCCAAGATCAAGCTGGTCTCCGACACCGAGGCTTTGGCCAAGGAATACGAGCAGCAGTACAATGACGGTCTGATCACGCAGGGCGAGAAGTACAACAAGGTCGTCGACGCCTGGGCCAAGTGCTCGGAAAAGGTCGCCGACGAAATGATGGCCCGCATCAAGGCGGTCGAGTTCGAGGACAATGGCCGTCAGAAGCCGATGAACTCGATCTACATGATGTCGCACTCCGGTGCGCGTGGCTCGCCCACCCAGATGCGTCAGCTCGCCGGCATGCGCGGCCTTATGGCCAAGCCGTCGGGTGAAATCATCGAGACGCCGATCATCTCGAACTTCAAGGAAGGCCTGACCGTGCTCGAGTACTTCAACTCGACCCACGGCGCCCGCAAGGGTCTGGCCGACACCGCCTTGAAGACGGCGAACTCGGGTTACCTCACCCGTCGTCTGGTCGACGTGGCGCAGGACTGCATCGTCAACTCCGTCGACTGCGGCACCGACAAGGGCCTCACCATGCAGCCGATCGTCGATGCCGGTCAGGTCGTCGCTTCGGTCGGCCAGCGCGTGCTGGGCCGTACGTCGCTCGACGACATCACACATCCGGTGTCGGGCGAGATCCTGGTCAAGGCCGGAACGCTGATGGACGAGCGTGACGTGGAACAGATCGAAAAGGCCGGCGTCCAGTCGGTCCGCATCCGCTCGGCACTGACTTGCGAAGTCAGGGTTGGCGTCTGCGCGGTCTGCTACGGTCGCGATCTTGCCCGCGGCACCCCGGTCAACCAGGGCGAAGCCGTCGGCGTCATCGCGGCGCAGTCGATCGGCGAGCCGGGCACGCAGCTCACCATGCGTACCTTCCACATGGGCGGTACCGCGCAGGTGGTGGACAGCTCGTTCCTTGAAGCCTCGTATGAGGGCAAGGTCGAGATCCGCAACCGCAACGTGGTGCGCAACTCCGACGGCCAGCAGATGGTCATGGGCCGCAACATGGCGGTGCTGATCCTCGACGAAGCCGGCAAGGAGCGCGCCTCGCACCGTCTCACCTATGGTTCGCGCATCTTCGTGGACGATGGTGACAAGGTGAAGCGCGGCCAGCGTATCGCCGAGTGGGATCCCTATACCCGTCCAGTCCTCACCGAAATCGAGGGCAGGGTGTCGTACGAGGATCTGGTCGACGGCATTTCCGTTCAGGAAACGGCCGACGAGTCGACCGGCATCACCAAGCGTGAGGTCATCGACTGGCGCTCGACGCCACGCGGTAACGACCTGAAGCCGGCGATCGCGATCCAGGACGCCAAGGGCAAGGTCGGCAAGCTGTCGAAGGGCGGCGACGCGCGCTTCCTGCTCTCGGTCGAGGCCATTCTTTCGGTCGAGCCGGGCTCGCAGGTTCGTCCCGGCGACGTGCTGGCGCGTATTCCGATGGAAAGCGCCAAGACCAAGGACATCACCGGCGGTCTGCCGCGTGTTGCCGAACTGTTCGAGGCACGTCGTCCGAAGGATCACGCCATCATCGCCGAGATCGACGGCACGATCCGCTTCGGCCGCGACTACAAGAACAAGCGTCGCATCATCATCGAGCCGCATGACTCGACGCTTGAGCCGGTCGAATACCTGATCCCGAAGGGCAAGCCGTTCCATCTCCAGGACGGCGACGTCATCGAGAAGGGCGACTACATCCTCGACGGCAATCCGGCGCCGCACGACATCCTGGCGATCAAGGGCGTGGAGGCACTTGCTTCCTACCTCGTCAACGAGATCCAGGAAGTCTATCGTCTGCAGGGCGTGCAGATCAACGACAAGCACATCGAGGTGATCGTTCGCCAGATGCTGCAGAAGGTCGAGATCACGGTGCAGGGCGACTCGACCTACATTCCGGGCGATCATGTCGACGTGATCGAACTGGAAGAGGTCAACGAGCGTCTGGTCGAGGACGGCAAGAAGCCGGCCGAAGGCCTGCCGGTGCTGCTCGGCATCACCAAGGCATCGCTGCAGACGCCATCCTTCATCTCGGCCGCCTCCTTCCAGGAGACGACCCGAGTGCTGACGGAAGCCGCGGTTGCCGGCAAGACCGACATGCTGCAGGGACTGAAGGAAAACGTCATCGTCGGCCGGCTTATCCCGGCCGGCACCGGCGGCACGATGAGCCAGATTCGGCGCATCGCCACCTCGCGCGACGAACTGATCATCGACGAGCGCCGCAAGGCCTCGGGTGTGGAAGTCGCCGAGCCGATGCTGGCCGACATGACAACCGCCGCGCAGTAAGCGGACGGAAAGGGAAGAGGAAAAGGGGCCGAATGGCCCCTTTTCGCGTTTAGGTCTCCAATTGGATCGGAGAAGAAAACGATGAGCAAAAGAAGCTGGGCGGCAGTCGACGACTACATCGTCGGTTCCCTGTTTGAGGCGGACCCCGTGCTTGATGCCGTTCTGGCGGCCAACCACGATCAGGGCCTGCCGGCGATCGACGTGTCGCCGGCGCAGGGCAAGCTGCTTTCCCTTCTTGCGCGGATGCGGGGAGCCAAAAAGGTTCTCGAAATCGGCACGCTGGGCGGCTATTCGACCATCTGGATGGCGCGCGCACTGCCTGCCGACGGCAAGATCGTGACACTTGGACTCGACCCGCATCACGCCAGCGTCGCGCGATCGAATTTCGAGCGGGCAGGCGTCTTGGAGCGGGTGGAACTGCGGGTCGGTCCGGCGCTTCAGTCGCTTGCAGCACTTGGCGCCGAGCATGCCGGTCCATTCGACTTCATCTTCATCGATGCCGACAAGCCGAACAATCCGCACTACCTATCCTGGGCCATGCGGTTGTCGCGGCCCGGAACCGTCATCGTCTGCGACAACGTCATCCGCGACGGCGCAGTGCTCGATCAGGGTGGCCGTGATCCCAATGTAGAAGGGGCACGCGCCGCATTCTCGTTCATCGGCAGCGAGAAGCGTCTGGACGGCACCGCCATCCAGACCGTCGGCGCCAAAGGCTATGATGGCTTTGCCATTGCGATTGTGGAGTGACGGCCGATCGGCGAACAGCCAAGCCGCCCCTGTTCAATCGAAAAAAGCCTCGACCACGTTGCGCTTGCCGAGCATGAAGGCGTCGGCCACATGCTGGAGGGGCGCGAGGTCGACATCGGAGGTGCCGGCGCGCACGATTTCGGCAAAGCGCTTGTAGAGCATCGGGTACTCGGCCTCCGGCTCGTCATGAACCACCTTGCCGTCGATGGCGAGCTTCGAGCCGCCGCCCGACAGCACCATGGCGCCCTTGTCGGTCTCGGCCAGGATGTCCCAGCTTTGCGGGCCGGTCTGCAGCCAGTCGAGATCCATCGTCACCGGCAATCCATTCGAGGTGCGGAAGGCGACGCGCGCGGCAACCGGGGAGGCGCGGTTTTCGGGAAAATCCAACACCGCCGAGGTGATGAACATCGCCGGCAGGATATGGGTGGCAATCGAGAGCGCGTTGATGCCGGGATCGAAGACGCCAAAACCGCCGGGAGCCCAGATCCATTCCTGGTTCGGGTGCCAGCGGCGCACATCTTCCTTCCAGTTGATGGCGGCCGACTTGATCTTGGACGTGTCGAGAAATGCGCGCGCGGCCTCGACCGCCGGCGCATAGCGCGAGTGCCAGCTGGCGAACAGCGAGACGCCGTTCTGCGCGGCCAATGTCTTGAGGTCCTCGACCTCGCTGACAGTGGCGCCAGGCGGCTTCTCCAGGAAGACATGCTTCTTCGCCATCAGCGCGGTGCGCGCCGCGTCGTAGCGGAACTGCGGCGGCATGCAGAGCGACACGGCCTCGAGTTCGGGAACGGCATCGAGCATGGCTTCGATATCAGTGAAATTGGGGATGTCTTCTACCTTGCCATGCCGGCTTGCGGCCGCGATGAGGCGATAGTCCTGGTCTTTCGCCAGAGCCGGCAGATGCTGGTCGTGGACGATCTTGCCGACGCCGACGATGCCTATCTTGATGGGCTGGGACACGGCCGCTCCGTCTGTTTGATGATGGTGATGGTTTCTTATCAGAACACTTGCCCCGGGCAAGCCGAAGCCGAGCAGGCAAGCTCAGCCTTCCTCGAGCGGCAGTGCACATTTTTGGCTGGGAAGGCCTCGGTCGCCGATTCGTCTCGGTAGCCGATTCGAAAGCTGGACCGGGAGGTCGGGGTCAGATCGGCACGTCGAAGGTGACGATCGACACTTCGCCTTCGAGCGCGCCCTGGAAGGCGGAGATATGCGGCTCTTCGTCGGGGATGCCGTCCATGTCGCCGATCTGGTCGAGCTCGGCCTCGGCGTACCCTTCGGCGGCAAGCGATTCGAGTGCCCGGCGCACCGCCGAATCGTCGTCGGGCGCAACCAGCATGACGTGGACGCCTTCCGGTTTGCCGCCTTTTTTCTTCCACACCCGGCCGGTGATGATGGTGACCGGGCGTTCTTCGTTGTCGTTCACGGGCCGATTCCTCTTGGCAGCGGGTGGGCGGGCGAGGGGGTTCTGACTGCTCATGCGGCCTTTTCGCATGAAGCAAGGCCGCGCAACAGCGCAAACCCATTCACTTTGCCTGAAGGCTTGTCACTTTCTTCCTCGCTCTTGCAAAAATGCGAAAGAAAATTACATGCGGTTTTCGCATGGCTGCCAAGCCTTGGTCGGCGCGCAATATTTGGTGCTCCGGGCTTGACGGTCCGCAGTCTTACGAGTAGAAGCCGCCCAGTCAGAACCGATGTGAGGCTCTCCCTTCCGAAGCGACACGCTTTGGAGTTTGCCTCAAACAGGGTTCGTTTTACGAGCGAAAAGACATTTCCGGCGTGCACGAAGCGGCTTCCGCTTCCTCTGCCTTTTGTTCGGGCAAGACCGCGAGGCGCGGTTTATGGCCCGAATTTGCGTATGGAAATGACGCTTTGAGCGGCCCTGACCGGGCGAGACACGGAATTGAGAGACAAGAGGGTTTAATGCCTACCGTCAACCAGCTGATCCGCAAGCCGCGCATTGCGCCGGTGAAGCGCAACAAGGTCCCGGCCATGCAGCAGAACCCGCAGAAGCGGGGCGTCTGCACGCGCGTCTATACAACGACGCCGAAGAAGCCGAACTCGGCGCTGCGCAAGGTGGCCAAGATCCGCCTGACCAATGGTTTTGAAGTGATCGGGTACATCCCCGGCGAAGGCCACAACCTTCAGGAACACTCCGTGGTCATGATCCGCGGCGGCCGCGTCAAGGATCTTCCGGGCGTTCGCTACCACATCATCCGCGGCGTGCTCGACACGCAGGGTGTGAAGAACCGCAAGCAGCGCCGTTCGAAGTACGGCGCCAAGCGTCCGAAGTAAGGGGCGTCCGAAGTAAGATTTTCCGGCCTTGGCGCTTCTTGAGTGCGTCGGGCTATGAGATTGAGAGACAAAAGCCATGTCGCGTCGTCACAGTGCAGAAAAGCGTGAGATCAATCCGGACCCGAAGTTCGGCGATCTGATCGTCACCAAGTTCATGAACGCCGTTATGTATGACGGCAAGAAGTCGGTCGCCGAGACCATCGTCTACGGCGCGCTCGACCAGGTTCAGTCGAAGACCAAGCAGGAGCCAGTCACCGTCTTCCATCAGGCGCTCGACAATGTCGCGCCGCATGTTGAAGTGCGTTCGCGTCGTGTCGGTGGCGCCACCTACCAGGTTCCGGTCGACGTGCGCCCCGAGCGCCGCCAGGCATTGGCCATTCGCTGGCTGATCGCGGCGGCCCGCAACCGCAACGAGACCACGATGGTCGACCGCCTCTCCGGCGAGCTGATGGATGCGGCCAACAACCGCGGCACGGCTGTCAAGAAGCGTGAAGACACCCACAAGATGGCTGAAGCCAACCGCGCTTTCGCGCACTACCGCTGGTAAAGCGCGAACGAGACTGAGAGGCAGCTACGATGGCCCGCGAATACAAAATCGAAGACTACCGCAATTTCGGTATCATGGCGCATATTGACGCCGGCAAGACGACGACCACCGAGCGCGTCCTCTATTACACGGGCAAGTCGCACAAGATCGGCGAAGTCCACGACGGCGCTGCCACCATGGATTGGATGGAGCAGGAGCAGGAGCGCGGCATCACGATCACGTCCGCCGCGACCACGACCTTCTGGAAGGCTCGTGACGGCAAGATGTATCGCTTCAACATCATCGACACCCCCGGCCACGTCGACTTCACCATCGAAGTCGAGCGTTCGCTGCGCGTTCTCGACGGCGCTATCGCGCTGCTCGATGCCAATGCCGGCGTTGAGCCGCAGACGGAGACCGTCTGGCGCCAGGCCGACAAGTATCGCGTTCCGCGCATGATCTTCTGCAACAAGATGGACAAGATCGGTGCCGACTTCTATCGCTCGGTCGAGATGATCGGTTCGCGCCTCGGCGCGCATGCCGTTGTCATGCAGCTGCCGATCGGCGCCGAGACCGAGTTCAAGGGCGTCGTCGACCTCGTCGAGATGAACGCGCTGGTCTGGCGCGACGAGACGCTGGGCGCTGCCTGGGATGTCGTCGAGATCCCGGACGACCTCAAGGCTCGTGCCGAAGAATACCGCGAGAAGATGATCGAGGCCGCCGTCGAAATGGACGAGACGGCGCTTGAGAATTACCTCGAAGGCAAGATGCCGTCGAATGACGAGATCCGCGCGCTGATCCGCAAGGGCACCATCGCGGTCAAGTTCTACCCGATGTTCTGTGGCTCGGCCTTCAAGAACAAGGGCGTGCAGCCGCTGCTCGACGCCGTCGTCGAATATCTGCCGTCGCCGGCCGATGTTCCCGCCATCAAGGGCGTCGATGCCAAGACCGACGCGGAGATCGAGCGTCATGCCGACGACAACGAGCCGCTGTCGATGCTCGCCTTCAAGATCATGAACGACCCGTTCGTCGGTTCGCTGACCTTTGCCCGCATCTATTCGGGCAAGCTCACCAAGGGCATCTCGGTCGACAACACCGTGAAGGGCAAGAAAGAGCGCATCGGCCGCATGCTGCAGATGCATGCGAACTCGCGCGCCGACGTCGAAGAGGCTTTTGCAGGCGACATCGTTGCTCTTGCCGGTCTCAAGGACACGACCACCGGTGACACGCTGAGCGATCCGCTGCATCCGGTCATTCTCGAGCGCATGGAATTCCCCGATCCGGTCATCCAGATCGCCATTGAGCCGAAGACCAAGAACGACCAGGAAAAGATGGGCCTCGCCCTTCACCGCCTGGCCGCCGAGGATCCGTCCTTCCGCGTCAAGACCGACGAGGAAAGCGGCCAGACCATCATTTCCGGCATGGGCGAACTTCACCTGGACATCATCGTCGACCGCATGCGTCGCGAGTTCAAGGTCGAGGCCAATGTCGGCGCACCGCAGGTGGCTTATCGCGAGACCATCACCCGCAGGCACGAGCAGGATTACACGCACAAGAAGCAGACCGGCGGTACCGGTCAGTTCGCTCGCGTCAAGATCGTCTTCGAGCCGAACCCGGACAGCAGCGAGTTCGAGTTCGAGACCAAGATCGTCGGCGGCGCCGTGCCGAAGGAATACATCCCGGGTGTCGAAAAGGGCATCAACAGCGTCATGACCTCGGGTCCGTTCGCGGGCTTCCCGATGATCGGCGTCAAGGCGACCCTGATCGACGGCGCTTACCACGATGTCGACTCCAGCGTTCTGGCCTTCGAAATCGCCGGCCGCGCCTGCTTCCGTGAAGCCGCACCCAAGCTTGGCGTGCAGCTGCTGGAGCCGATCATGAAGGTCGAAGTGGTGACACCGGAAGATTACGTCGGCAGCGTCATCGGCGATCTGAACGGTCGTCGTGGCCAGATCCAGGGCCAGGAAGCGCGCGGCGTGGCCGTCGTCATCAATGCGATGGTGCCGCTCGCCAACATGTTCAAGTATGTCGACAACCTGCGCTCGATGAGCCAGGGCCGTGCGGCCTACACCATGCAGTTCGATCACTATGAGCCGGTTCCGACCGCAGTGGCTCAGGAAGTCCAGAAGAAATACGCCTAAGGGTTTCTTAGCCACCGGGTCGCGCTCCTTGCGCGGTGCCGGATCTGAAGAGCGAATAACAATATCCCCTTAGCGGGTAGAATAGACGGAGAACGATTATGGCCAAAGGTAAATTCGAGCGTAACAAGCCTCACGTGAACATCGGCACGATTGGCCACGTCGACCATGGCAAGACGTCGCTGACGGCGGCGATCACCAAGTATTTTGGCGAATACAAGCGCTACGACCAGATCGACGCTGCCCCTGAAGAAAAGGCGCGCGGCATCACGATCTCGACGGCACACGTCGAATACGAGACGGCTGCCCGCCACTACGCTCACGTCGACTGCCCCGGCCACGCCGACTATGTGAAGAACATGATCACCGGTGCCGCGCAGATGGACGGCGCGATCCTGGTCGTGTCGGCCGCCGACGGCCCGATGCCGCAGACCCGCGAGCACATCCTGCTGGCCCGTCAGGTCGGCGTGCCGTCGATCGTGGTGTTCCTGAACAAGGTCGACCAGGTCGACGACGCCGAGCTGCTCGAACTGGTCGAGCTCGAGGTTCGCGAGCTTTTGACCAAGAACGAGTTCCCCGGCGACGACATTCCGATCGTCAAGGGTTCGGCGCTGGCTGCTCTGGAAGACAGCGACAAGAAGATCGGTGAAGACGCGATCCGCGAGCTGATGGCTGCGGTCGATGCCTACATCCCGACGCCGGTTCGTCCGCTCGACAAGCCGTTCCTGATGCCGATCGAAGACGTGTTCTCGATCTCTGGCCGCGGCACGGTCGTGACCGGCCGCGTCGAGCGCGGCATTGTCAAGGTCGGCGAGGAGCTGGAGATCATCGGCATCCGTCCGACGACCAAGACGACCTGCACGGGCGTCGAGATGTTCCGCAAGCTGCTCGATCAGGGCCAGGCCGGCGACAACATCGGCGCGCTGCTGCGCGGCGTTGATCGCGAAGGTGTCGAGCGCGGCCAGGTTCTGGCCAAGCCGGGCACGGTGAAGCCGCACAAGAAGTTCGTGGCCGAAGCCTACATCCTGACCAAGGACGAAGGTGGCCGTCACACGCCGTTCTTCACCAACTACCGTCCGCAGTTCTACTTCCGCACGACCGACGTGACCGGCATCGTGTCGCTGCCGGAAGGCACCGAGATGGTGATGCCGGGCGACAATATCACGGTCGATGTCGAGCTGATCGTGCCGATCGCCATGGAAGAGAAGCTGCGCTTCGCCATCCGTGAAGGCGGCCGCACCGTCGGTGCCGGCATCGTCGTCACCATCAAAGAGTAATTTGGACTTAAACCGATCTGTCGCGGGCGCGGGAGTTGCCCGCGCCGCGCCAGAACAAGGAAGTGACGCATGAACGGACAGAATATCCGCATCCGCCTTAAGGCGTTTGACCACCGCGTGCTCGACGCCTCGACGAAAGAAATCGTGTCGACGGCCAAGCGTACCGGTGCAAACGTCCGCGGCCCCATTCCGCTGCCGACGCGGATCGAAAAGTTCACGGTCAACCGGTCGCCTCACGTCGACAAGAAGAGCCGCGAGCAGTTCGAGATGCGCACGCACAAGCGTCTGCTCGACATCGTCGATCCGACCCCGCAGACGGTCGATGCTTTGATGAAGCTCGATCTGGCCGCCGGCGTCGACGTCGAGATCAAGCTCTAAGGGAATGAGAGCGCGGTAAGGGGCGGTGCCCCTGGCCCGGAACTCTAAAGGAATTGAACCGATGCGTTCAGGTGTGATTGCAAAGAAGGTGGGAATGACCCGCATCTACAACGATGCCGGGGAACATGTTCCCGTCACCGTTCTCCTGATGGAGAACTGCCAGGTCGTGGCCCAGCGCACGCAAGAGAAGAATGGCTACACCGCCGTTCAGCTCGGCGTTGGCCTTGCCAAGGTGAAGAACACGTCGAAGGCGATGCGCGGCCATTTCGCGACCGCTTCCGTCGAGCCGAAGGCGAAGGTCGCCGAGTTCCGCGTCTCCGCCGACAACATGATCGATGTCGGCGCCGAGATCACTGTCGAGCACTTCGTCGCCGGCCAGAAGGTCGATGTGACGGGCACGACGATCGGCAAGGGCTTTCAGGGCGTCATCAAGCGCCACCACATGGGCGGTGGCCGTGCAACGCACGGTAACTCGGTTTCGCACCGTACGCACGGTTCGACCGGCCAGCGCCAGGACCCGGGCAAGGTGTTCAAGGGCAAGCATATGGCTGGCCACATGGGCGACACCCGCGTCACCACGCAGAATGTCGAGATCGTATCGACCGACGCCGACCGCGGCCTGATCCTGATCCGCGGTGCGGTTCCCGGATCGAAGGGCGCCTGGATCCTGGTCCGCGATGCGGCCAAGGTGGCACTGCCGGCCAATGCGCCGAAGCCTGCCGCGATCCGCGCCGTTGCTGCCGAAAGTGGCGCCAAGAACGAGGCTCCGGCCACAGAGGGAGCGGAATAATGGATCTCAAGATCACAACGCTGGGCGGCAAGGACGCCGGCAAGGTGGAACTCTCCGACGAGATTTTCGGCCTTGATCCGCGCGAAGACATCCTGCAGCGCGTCGTGCGCTGGCAGCTTGCCAAGAAGCAGCAGGGCACGCACAAGACCAAGGGTCGCGCCGAGATCGCGCGCACCGGCGCCAAGATGTACAAGCAGAAGGGTACGGGCCGCGCCCGTCACCATTCGGCACGCGCTCCGCAGTTCCGTGGCGGCGGCAAGGCCCACGGCCCGGTCGTTCGCAGCCACGAGCACGAATTGCCGAAGAAGGTTCGTGCTCTCGGCCTCAAGCATGCTCTCTCGGCCAAGGCCAAGAGCGCGTCGATCATCATCATCGACGAGCTGAAGCTGACCGAGGCCAAGACGAAGGCGCTGATCGCGAATTTCGCGACGCTGGGCCTGACCAACGCTCTGCTGATCGGCGGCGCCGAGCTTGACAAGAACTTCAAGCTGGCGGCGACGAACATCCCCAACATCGACGTGCTGCCCATCCAGGGCATCAACGTCTACGACATTCTGCGCCGCGGCACGCTGGTCCTTTCGAAGGCCGCCGTCGAGGCTCTCGAGGAGCGCTTTAAATGACCGACCTTCGTCATTACGACGTGATCGTCTCGCCGGCGATCACCGAAAAGTCGACCATGGCCTCCGAGCAGAACAAGGTCGTCTTCAACGTCGCCAAGAAGGCGTCGAAGCCGGAAATCAAGGCCGCCGTCGAAGCGCTGTTCGGCGTCAAGGTGATGGCCGTGAACACGCTTGTCCGCAAGGGCAAGATCAAGCGCTTCCGTGGCACGGTTGGCCGCCAGAGCGACGTCAAGAAGGCGGTTGTGACGCTGGCCGATGGTCAGTCGATCGACGTCGCGACGGGTCTCTGAGTAAGGCCGCGAGGACAGAACAATGGCACTGAAAAAATTCAACCCGGTAACGCCCAGCACACGTCAGCTGGTCATCGTCGGCCGCTCGGGCCTCTACAAGGGCAAGCCCGTCAAGGGTCTGACCGAAGGCCTGACCAAGTCGGGCGGCCGCAACAATCACGGTCGCATCACCGCCCGCTTCATCGGCGGTGGTCACAAGCGTTCGTACCGCATCATCGACTTCAAGCGCCGCAAGTTCGACGTCGTCGGCACGGTCGAGCGCATTGAGTACGATCCGAACCGCACCGCCTTCATCGCGCTGATCAAGTATGATGATGGCGAGCTGTCCTACATCATCGCTCCGCAGCGTCTGGCTCCCGGCGACAAGATCGTCTCCGGTGAATCGGTCGACGTGAAGCCGGGCAATGCGATGCCGCTGGCTTCGATGCCGGTCGGCACCATCGTCCACAACATCGAGCTGAAGCCGGGCAAGGGCGCTCAGGTCGCCCGTTCGGCAGGTGGTTACGGTCAGCTGGTCGGTCGTGACCAGGGCATGGCGATCCTGCGCCTCAATTCGGGCGAGCAGCGTGTCGTTCACGGCTCCTGCATGGCCACTGTCGGTGCGGTGTCCAATCCGGACCACGGCAACATCAATGACGGCAAGGCCGGTCGCACGGTCTGGCGTGGCAAGCGCCCGCACAATCGCGGCGTGACCATGAACCCGGTCGACCATCCGCACGGCGGCGGCGAAGGCCGCACCTCGGGTGGCCGCCATCCGGTTTCGCCCTGGGGCAAGCCGACCAAGGGCAAGAAGACGCGGTCCAACAAGGCGACCGACAAGTTCATCCTGCGCTCGCGCCATCAGCGCAAGAGCTAAGAAGAGGTAACGCCAAGTGACTCGTTCGATTTGGAAAGGCCCCTTCATTGACGGCTACCTTCTCAAGAAGGTGGACAAGGTTCGTGAAGGTGGTCGCAATGAGGTGATCAAGATGTGGAGCCGTCGCTCCACCATCCTGCCGCAGTTCGTCGGCTTCACCTTCGGTGTCTACAACGGCCAGAAGCATGTTCCCGTCTCGGTGAACGAGGACATGGTCGGTCACAAGTTCGGTGAATTCGCTCCGACCCGGACCTATTACGGTCACGGCGCGGATAAGAAGGCGAAGAGGAAATAATCATGGGCAAGGCCAAAGCTCCGCGCAGGCTTGCTGATAACGAAGCGCGCGCCGTATTGCGCACGATCCGTATCAGCCCGCAGAAGCTCAACCTCGTTGCCGCGCTGATCCGCGGCAAGAAGGTCGCGACAGCGCTTTCCGATCTCGAATTCTCGGCCAAGCGGATTTCCGGCACGGTCAAGAAGACGCTGGAATCGGCAATCGCCAACGCGGAAAACAACCACGACCTGGATGTCGATGCACTGATCGTGGCGGAAGCCTATGTCGGCAAGTCGATCGTCATGAAGCGGTTCCATGCCCGTGGTCGCGGTCGCGCCAGCCGTATCGAGAAGCCGTTCTCGCACCTCACGATCGTCGTTCGTGAAGTCGAAGAAAAAGGGGAGGCCGCATAATGGGCCAGAAAGTCAATCCGATCGGTCTTCGCCTCGGCATCAACCGCACCTGGGATTCGCGCTGGTTCGCGAACACCGGCGAGTACGGCAAGCTGCTGCATGAGGACATCAAGATCCGCAAGTATCTCGAGAAGGAGCTCAAGCAGGCTGCCATCTCGAAGGTCGTGATCGAGCGTCCGCACAAGAAGTGCCGCGTCACCATCCACGCCGCGCGCCCGGGTCTGATCATCGGCAAGAAGGGCGCCGACATCGAGAAGCTTCGCAAGAAGCTGATGGAGATGACGAAGTCCGAGACGCACCTCAACATCGTTGAAGTGCGCAAGCCGGAAATCGACGCGACCCTGGTCGCCCAGTCGATCGCCCAGCAGCTCGAGCGTCGTATCGCGTTCCGCCGCGCCATGAAGCGTGCCGTTCAATCGGCGATGCGCCTCGGTGCCGAAGGCATCCGCATCAACTGCGCCGGCCGCCTCGGCGGCGCCGAGATCGCGCGCATGGAATGGTATCGCGAAGGCCGCGTGCCGCTGCATACGCTGCGTGCGGACGTCGACTACGGTACGGCCGAAGCGCACACGGCTTATGGCATCTGCGGCGTCAAGGTCTGGGTGTTCAAGGGCGAAATCCTTGAGCATGACCCGATGGCTTCGGAGCGTCGGGCCAGCGAAAGCGATGCAGCGCATGGCGGTGGTGGTGATCGCGAACGCGGTCGTCGTCGCGAAAACGCCTGAGACATTTAGGAATTTGGAGTTAGAACGATGCTGCAGCCAAAGCGCACAAAGTTCCGCAAGCAGTTCAAGGGCCGTATCCATGGTACCGCAAAGGGCGGCACCAACCTGGATTTCGGTGGTTTCGGGCTGAAGGCGCTTGAGCCGAACCGCGTCACCGCACGTGAGATCGAGGCGGCCCGCCGCGCGATCACGCGTGAAATGAAGCGCGCTGGTCGCGTCTGGATCCGTATTTTCCCGGACGTGCCGGTCACTTCGAAGCCGACCGAAGTCCGCATGGGTAAGGGCAAGGGTGCGGTCGACTACTGGGCGGCGCGCGTCAAGCCGGGCCGTATCATGTTCGAGATCGACGGCGTCAATGAAGAAACCGCCCGTGAGGCACTGCGTCTCGGCGCGGCCAAGCTCTCGGTCAAGACGCGCTTCGTGCAGCGCATCGCAGAATAAGGACGGGCTGATCATGAAAGCCGAAGACATCCGGACCAAGACCCAGGACCAGCTGACCGACGACCTGGCCAGCCTGAAGAAGGAGCAGTTCAACCTGCGCTTCCAGAAGGCCACCGGCCAGCTCGAGAAGACCGCGCGCGTGAGACAGGTCCGTAAGGATATTGCGCGTATCAAGACCATCGCTGCGGAAAAGTCCGCGGCTAAGAAGGCTTAAGGACGAAAACCATGCCAAAGCGCATTCTGCAGGGCACCGTCGTCAGCGACAAGAACGAGAAGACGGTTGTCGTCAAGGTCGAACGGCGCTTCACGCATCCCGTGATGAAGAAGACCGTGCGCATGACCAAGAAGTACAAGGCGCACGACGAGAACAACGCCCACAAGGTAGGCGATCAGGTGTTCATCCAGGAATCGAAGCCGATTTCCAAGGACAAGCGCTGGATCGTCGTGTCTTCGGACCAAGCCTGACCTCGGGCGTAAACAACGAATTTTGGACAGACCGGGGAGGGGCTTTGAGCCCATCCCGTTAGAAGAGAAGAAGGCGGCCAGTCATGATTCAGATGCAAACAAACCTCGACGTCGCGGATAATTCCGGCGCCCGTCGTGTCATGTGCATCAAGGTGCTGGGCGGCTCGAAGCGGAAATACGCTTCCGTGGGCGACATCATCGTGGTGTCGATCAAGGAAGCCATTCCGCGCGGCCGCGTGAAGAAGGGCGATGTGATGAAGGCGGTCGTGGTTCGCACGGCCAAGGACATCCGCCGCCCGGACGGCAGCGTGATCCGTTTCGACAAGAACGCGGCCGTTCTCGTCGACAACAAGAAAGAGCCGATCGGCACGCGTATCTTCGGACCGGTTCCGCGCGAACTCCGCGCCAAGAACCACATGAAGATCATCTCGCTCGCGCCTGAAGTGCTGTAAGGAGCCGGACCAATGCAAAAGATTAGAAAAGGCGACAAGGTCGTCGTGCTGGCCGGCAAGGACAAGGGCCGTTCGGGCGAAGTCCTCTCGGTGCAGCCGAAGGAAGACACCGCGCTGGTGCGCGGCGTCAACATGATCCGCCGTCACCAGAAGCAGTCCCAGTCCCAAGAGGGCGGGATCATCACCAAGGAAGCGCCGATCCAGCTGTCGAACATCGCGCTGGCCGACCCCAAGGATGGCAAGCCGACCCGCGTCGGCTTCATCTTCCAGAAGGACGGCAAGAAGGTGCGCGTCGCCAAGCGCTCGGGAGAAGTCATCAATGGCTAAGGCTCAAACCACGAAGCCCAAGGCTGAAAGCAAACAGTCCAAGGCTCAGAACACGCCGCGCCTCAAGCAGGTCTACAACGAGACCATCCGCAAGGCGCTGCAGGAACAGTTCGGCTACGACAACGAGATGCAGGTTCCGCGCATCGACAAGATCGTGCTGAACATGGGCGTTGGCGAAGCGACCGCCGATTCGAAGAAGCCTTCGATCGCGGCCGAAGACCTGGCGATGATCGCCGGCCAGAAGGCCGTCGTCACCCGCGCCCGCAATTCGATCGCCGGCTTCAAGGTCCGCGAGAAGATGCCGATCGGTGCCAAGGTCACGTTGCGCAAGGAACGCATGTACGAGTTCCTCGACCGCCTCGTGAACATCGCACTGCCGCGCGTCCGCGACTTTCGCGGACTGAATCCGAAGAGCTTCGATGGCCGTGGCAACTACGCCATGGGCATCAAGGAACACATCGTGTTCCCGGAGATCAACTACGACAAGGTTGATCAGATCTGGGGCATGGACGTCATCGTTTGTACGACTGCGAAGACGGACGACGAAGCCAGGGCATTGCTCAAGGCCTTCAACTTCCCCTTCCGCCAGTAACGGCAGCGAGAAAAGGAAAAATCTGAAATGGCAAAGACCAGCTCAGTCGAGAAGAACAACAGGCGCCGCAAGCTTGCCGACCAGTACGGTCCCAAGCGGGCTGCGCTCAAGGCGATCATCATGGATCAGTCCAAGCCGATGGAAGAGCGCTTCCGCGCTCAGCTCAAGCTTGCCGCCATGCCGCGCAACTCGGCCAAGATCCGCATCCGCAACCGCTGCGAAGTCACCGGCCGTCCGCGCGCCTACTATCGCAAGCTCAAAGTATCGCGCATCGCGCTTCGTGATCTCGGCAATAACGGCCAGATCCCGGGCCTGGTCAAGTCGAGCTGGTAAGGAGGACATAACATGTCATTGAGCGATCCTCTCGGCGATATGCTGACCCGCATCCGCAACGCGTATGGCCGCAAGAAGTCGAGCGTTTCGACGCCGGCTTCGCGTCTGCGCACCCGCGTCCTCGACGTGCTGAAGGCTGAAGGCTATATCCGCGATTACAGCCAGACCGACTTCGACAACGGCAAGTCCGAAATCGAGATCGAGCTGAAGTATTTCGACGGCGCGCCGGTCGTGCGCGAAATCGCCCGCGTCTCGAAGCCAGGCCGCCGCGTCTATGTTTCGGCCAAGTCGATTCCGCAGGTCGCCAACGGCCTCGGCATCGCCATCCTTTCGACACCGAAGGGCGTGATGGCCGACCACGAAGCACGTGAACAGAACGTCGGCGGTGAGATCCTCTGCCAGATCTTCTGATCTGGCAGTTGACCGCAAAGTGGAATCCGGTCTTCGGATCGTTCCCGAAGACAGAGACCTGAAACAAGAGAAGTGACGAGGACAACAAAATGTCTCGTATTGGAAAGAAACCCGTTTCGCTGCCGCAGGGCGTGACCGCGACCGTCAACGGCCAGACCGTGACGGCGAAGGGCCCCAAGGGTGAGCTGAAGTTCGTGGTGAACGACGAAGTCCTGGTCAAGATGGAAGGCAGCGAGATCGCTGTCCAGCCGCGCGACCAGACCAAGACCGCCCGCTCCAAGTGGGGCATGTCGCGCACGCAGATCGTCAACATCCTGCAGGGCGTCAAGGACGGTTTCGAGAAGAAGCTCGAGATCACCGGCGTCGGTTATCGCGCGGCACTTCAGGGCAAGAACCTGCAGCTGGCGCTTGGCTTCAGCCATGACGTCGTCTATGAGACGCCGGCCGGCATCACCATCACGGTGCCGAAGCCGACCGAAATCACCGTGGCCGGCATCGACAAGCAGCAGGTCGGCCAGGTTGCGGCCGAGATCCGCGAGTATCGTGGTCCGGAGCCCTACAAGGGCAAGGGCGTCCGCTATGCTGGCGAGAAGATCGTCCGCAAGGAAGGCAAGAAGAAGTAGTGGGCCTGGCCTCGAAAAGTCCAAGACTTTTCGGAAAAGGCCAAGCTGGGAAGTGTAACGCCGCGGGGAGCGGTCGCGGGAGGCGCTTTCGCCTGCCGCATATGGCGGCCCCCGTTTTTTGAAGGCAAGGAAGACCATCATGGGTACCAAGGAATCCACGCAGCGCCGCGCGCAGCGCGTCCGCCGTCAGATCAAGAAGGTCGCCGGCGAGCGCCCGCGTCTGTCGGTCCACCGCACGTCGAAGAACATCTACGTGCAGGTCATCGACGACGCCAAGGGCCACACCATCGCTGCCGCTTCGACGCTCGAGAAGGACCTCAAGGGTTCGCTCAAGACCGGCGCCGACACCGCCGCCGCCGCAGCGATCGGCAAGCTGATCGCCGAGCGCGCCACCAAGGCCGGCGTCAAGGAAGTCGTCTTCGACCGCGGCGCCTACATTTATCACGGCCGCGTCAAGGCGCTCGCCGAGGCTGCCCGCGAAGGTGGCTTGAGCTTTTAAGCATAGTCCCGAAAAGTTGCAGACTTTTCGGATAGGGATTATGCGAAGAAATTGATTTCGCCCCCGGTGACCGTTTCCCGATTTATTCGGGGCGAGGCACCGGATCTTATTAGCAACCGTGCTTCCGGAAAAAAACAAGGAACAGGATATGGCACAGGAACGTAGGGATGGCGGCCGCGGCCGCGATCGTGAAGAACGCGATGACGGCATGGTGGACAAGCTCGTCCACATCAACCGCGTCGCCAAGGTCGTCAAGGGCGGCCGTCGCTTCGGTTTTGCAGCACTCGTCGTCGTCGGCGACCAGAAGGGCCGCGTCGGCTTTGGTCACGGCAAGGCGCGCGAAGTGCCGGAAGCCATCCGCAAGGCAACTGAATCGGCCAAGCGCGACATGATCTTCGTGCCGCTGCGCTCGGGCCGTACGCTGCACCATGACGTCGAAGGACGCTGGGGCGCCGGACGCGTGCTGCTGCGCGCCGCCAAGCAAGGTACCGGCATCATCGCCGGTGGCCCGATGCGCGCTGTCTTCGAGACGCTCGGCATGCATGACGTGGTCGCCAAGTCGATGGGTTCGTCGAACCCCTACAACATGGTTCGCGCCACCTTCGACGCGCTGAAGAGCCAGATGCATCCCAAGGATGTGGCTGCTGCTCGCGGCATCAAGTATTCGACCCTTCAGGCCCGCCGCGGCACCGCCGTTGCGGCTGAAGAATAGTCGATCTGACCAGGGATTTTGACCATGGCCAAGAAAGCAACCAAGACCATCACCGTTGAGCAGATCGGTTCGCCGATCCGCCGTCCGAAGGAACAGCGCGCAACGCTGGTCGGCCTCGGCCTCAACAAGATGCACAAGCAGCGCACGCTGGAAGATACGCCCTCCGTGCGCGGCATGATCGCTGCCGTCCAGCATCTCGTCCGCGTCGTGGACGAGGGCTGAGCCAGAGCGCAGGAGAACTCAGATGAAACTCAACGATCTGCGTGACAAGGACGGCGCGACGCACTCCAAGAAGCGTCTCGGCCGTGGTATCGGCTCCGGCTCGGGCAAGACCGGCGGTCGCGGCGTCAAGGGCCAGAAGGCGCGCTCCGGCGTCGCCGTCAACGGTTTCGAGGGTGGCCAGATGCCGCTCTACCGGCGCCTGCCGAAGCGTGGCTTTAACAACATCTTCGCCAAGAGCTTCACTGTCGTGTCGCTGGCCCGCATTCAGGTGGCCATCGACGCCAAGAAGCTCGATGCCAAGGCGACCGTGACGGCTGAATCGCTGGTTGCCGCCGGCGTCATCCGCCGCGTCAAGGACGGCGTGCGCATCCTCTCGGATGGCGAGATCAAGGCGAAGCTCGCCTTTGACGTCGCCGGCGCCTCCAAGGCCGCGATCGAGAAGATCGAAAAGGCCGGCGGTTCGGTCAAGCTGCCGCAGGAAAAGGCAGCTGCCGAGTAACGGCAATTTGAAGCGCGATCGGCAAGAGTGGGATCCGTTTTTGCTCACGATTGCGCTTTGATCTGCTCAACGAGGCGGCCGCGTCAACGCGGCCGCTTGCATGTTTAGAGCCCGGAGCTTATCTCGTGAGCTTCGGTGAAACGCGCCGCCTGACCTCAGGGCCATCAAGCGTTACCAAGCGGAGAATCAGGCATGGCTTCGGCTGCTGAACAATTAGCCTCGAATCTGAATTTCTCGGCCTTCGCCAAGGCGGAGGATTTGAAGAAGCGCATCTGGTTCACGATCGGCGCGCTGCTCGTCTATCGCCTCGGCACCTACATCCCGCTTCCTGGTATCAATCCCGACGCCTTCGCCCAGGCATTCTCTTCGCAGAGCAAGGGCGTGCTTGGCATGTTCAACATGTTCGCCGGCGGCGCCGTGCAGCGCATGGCGATCTTTGCGCTCGGCATCATGCCTTACATCTCCGCGTCCATCATCATGCAGCTGATGACCTCGGTCATCCCGTCACTGGAAGCGCTGAAGAAGGAAGGCGAACAGGGCCGCAAGGTCATCAACCAATACACGCGCTACGGCACCGTGCTGCTTGCGCTGGTTCAGGCCTATGGCATTTCTGTCGGTCTGGAAGGCGGCAACGGCATCGTCAGCGATCCCGGCATGTTCTTCCGCATCTCGACCGTTGTCACGCTGGTCGGCGGCACCATGTTCCTGATGTGGCTGGGCGAGCAGATAACCGCGCGCGGCATCGGCAACGGCATTTCCCTGATCATCTTCTCCGGCATCGTCGCCGGCCTGCCGCACGCCATCTCCGGCACGCTGGAGCTTGGCCGCACCGGCGCGCTGTCGACCGGCCTGATCCTGGCGATCATCGTGCTGGCCGTCGTCGTCATCGCACTCATCGTGTTCTTCGAGCGCGCCCAGCGCCGCTTGCTGATCCAGTATCCGAAGCGCCAGGTCGGCAACCGCATGTTCCAGGGCGATACCTCGCATCTGCCGCTGAAGCTCAACACGTCGGGTGTCATTCCGCCGATCTTCGCCTCGTCGCTGCTGTTGCTGCCGGCCACCGTCGCGGGTTTCTCGCAGACGACCAACATGCCGGCCTGGGCAAGCACCATTCTGGCTGCACTCGGACATGGCCAGCCGCTCTACATGGCATTCTATGCGGCGATGATCGCGTTCTTCGCTTTCTTCTACACTGCGATTGTCTTCAACCCGAAGGACACCGCCGACCAGCTCAAGAAGCATTCAGGCTTCATCCCGGGTTATCGTCCGGGCGAGCGCACCGCCGATTACATCGATTACGTTCTCACCCGCATCACCGTCGTCGGCGCCATCTATCTGGTGCTGGTGTGCCTGCTGCCGGAGTTCCTGATCTCGGCGACTGGCGTACCATTCTACCTTGGTGGCACATCGCTTCTGATCGTGGTCAGTGTCACGCTCGATACGGTTGCGCAGATTCAGGGCCACCTGATTGCGCACCAGTATGAAGGCCTGATCAAGAAGTCGAAGCTGCGCGGGGGGAAGAAAGCCAGATGAGGTTGATATTGCTTGGGCCGCCAGGAGCGGGCAAGGGGACGCAAGCACAAAGACTGGTAGAAAAACACGGCATACCCCAGCTCTCGACGGGCGACATGCTGCGTGCTGCCGTCCAGGCAGGCACCGAAGTCGGCAAGCGCGCCAAGGCGGTGATGGATGCCGGTGAACTGGTGTCCGATGCGATCGTCAACGCGATCGTCGCCGAGCGTATCGATCAGCCCGACTGCGCCAAGGGGTTCATCCTCGACGGCTATCCGCGGACCCTGGTGCAGGCGGATGCGGTCGAGCAGATGCTGTTGGATCGCTCCCAGGCCCTCGACGCCGTCATTGAGCTCGTGGTCGACGACAAGGCTCTGGTTGGCCGGATCGTCAAGCGCGCCGACGAGGCGCAGGCAGCCGGCCTTCCCGTTCGCAAGGACGACAACCCGACGGTGTTCGAAGAGCGCCTGAGGGAATACTACAAGAAGACGTCGCCGCTGATTGGCTACTACTATGCCAAGGGCAAGCTCCGCAGTGTCGACGGCATGGCCGATATCGACGCCGTGACGGAACAGATCGAAGCGGTGCTCAAGGACGCAGTGCGGGGAAATTAACGATTGCACTTGACGGAAGCGGTTCGCTGCGGTATGGCGGCCCGTCTTCCTATCAGGCATGAGCTTTGCTTGTCCGCAAGGGCAAGGCAGCCGCATTGAACTGGAAACTCCCGCATGGGCCGGCCTCCACCGGACGCGGGGCAACTTAAGACAGCGCCGTGCCCGCCTCGTTTTTGAGGATTGGCCGGCCCACATGGAGAAGGGAAGAACATGGCTCGTATAGCCGGCGTCAACATTCCGACCAACAAGCGCGTTGTCATTGCGCTTCAGTACATTCACGGCATTGGCAAGCGGTTCGCCCAGGAGATCGTCGACAAGGTCGGCATCCCGGCCGAGCGCCGCGTCAACCAGCTGACCGACGCGGAAGTGCTGCAGATCCGCGAAACCATCGACCGCGATTACCAGGTTGAAGGCGACCTGCGCCGCGAAGTCTCTATGAACATCAAGCGGCTCATGGACCTCGGCTGCTACCGCGGCCTGCGTCACCGCCGCTCGCTGCCGGTCCGCGGCCAGCGCACGCATACCAATGCGCGCACCCGCAAGGGCCCGGCCAAGTCGATCGCCGGCAAGAAGAAGTAATTTGTTAGGGGAATAAGGGAGTAGGGGAGTAAGGCAGTAGGGGAGTAAGGCAGTAGGGAATGCCCATCAATCGGGCCGCACTTTTCCCTACTCCCTTACTGCCCTATTCCCCTACTCCCTTACGAAGGTGGAGCCGCTGGCATTACGGCGGTGTAGAGATCAACTGAAAGGACTATCATGGCCAAGGAAGCCGCTCGTGTTCGCCGTCGCGAACGCAAGAATATCTCGTCGGGCGTTGCCCACGTCAATTCGACCTTCAACAACACGATGATCACCATCACCGACGCGCAGGGCAATTCGATTGCCTGGTCGTCGGCCGGTGCCCAGGGCTTCAAGGGTTCGCGCAAGTCGACCCCGTTCGCTGCCCAGATGGCTGCCGAGGATGTTGCCAAGAAGGCCCAGGAACACGGCATGCGCATGCTCGAAGTCGAGGTCTGCGGGCCCGGCTCCGGTCGTGAATCGGCATTGCGCGCCCTGCAGGCCGCCGGCTTCACCATCACGTCGATCCGTGATGTGACGCCGATCCCGCACAATGGCTGCCGCCCGCGCAAGAAGCGTCGCGTCTAAGCATTTATCGAACGCCGCGCGAGCGCCCTTGGGCGCTCCTCCGCGGCATTCCAGGTCGCCCGCCACGATTGGATGGTGGCGGGTCAACGGAAGGAAAGCATCATGATCCAGAAAAATTGGCAGGAACTGATCAAGCCGAACAAGATCGAGTTCTCGTCGAAGAAGAAGACGCTGACCACGCTGGTCGCCGAGCCTCTCGAGCGTGGCTTTGGCCTGACGCTGGGCAACGCGCTGCGCCGCGTGCTTCTGTCTTCGCTGCGCGGTGCGGCTGTTACCGCCGTGCAGATCGACGGCGTTCTGCATGAATTCTCGTCCATCGCCGGTGTGCGCGAGGACGTGACCGACATCGTCTTGAATATCAAGGAAATCGCCATCCGCATGGAAGGCGATGGTCCCAAGCGCATGGTCGTTCGCAAGCAGGGACCGGGTGCTGTTCTTGCCGGTGACATCCAGACGGTTGGCGACGTCGAGATCCTCAACCCCGACCACGTCATCTGCACGCTGGACGAAGGCGCTGAAATCCGCATGGAATTCACCGTCGACACCGGCAAGGGTTACGTGCCGGCCGACCGCAACCGCGCCGAAGACGCGCCGATCGGCTTGATCCCGGTCGACAGCCTTTATTCGCCGGTCAAGAAGGTCTCCTACAAGGTCGAGAACACCCGCGAGGGTCAGGTTCTCGACTATGACAAGCTGACCATGACGATCGACACCGACGGTTCGATCACCGGCGAGGACGCGGTGGCTTTCGCCGCCCGCATCCTGCAGGACCAGCTCGGCCTGTTCGTCAACTTCGACGAGCCGCAAAAGGAAGTCGCCGCCGAGGCCGTCACCGAGCTCGCCTTCAACCCGGCGCTGCTCAAGAAGGTCGACGAACTCGAGCTTTCGGTGCGTTCGGCCAACTGCCTGAAGAACGACAACATCGTCTATATCGGCGACCTGATCCAGAAGACCGAAGCCGAGATGCTCCGCACCCCGAACTTCGGCCGCAAGTCGCTGAACGAGATCAAGGAAGTCCTGGCGGCGATGGGCCTGCACCTCGGCATGGAAGTGCCGGACTGGCCGCCGGAAAATATCGAAGACCTCGCTAAGCGTTACGAAGACCAATATTGAGCATGAATTCCAAGGATCGGCGGCGTGGGCCGCTCGATCCGACGGTCATGCGGAAAACCATCAGAGGCCACGGCCTCTTGAACAACTGAAGAAGGAAAAGAGCCATGCGCCACGGTTTCAAAGGCCGTCGCTTCGCCCGAAGCATTAGCCATCGCAAGTCGATGTTCGCCAACCTCGCCGTGTCGCTGCTCGAGCACGAGCAGATCGTCACGACCTTGCCGAAGGCGAAGGACCTGCGTCCGATCGTCGAGAAGCTGGTGACGCTCGGCAAGCGCGGCGACCTGCACGCCCGCCGCCAGGTCATTGCGCAGATCGGCAATGAAGGCGTCGTCAAGCGTCTGTTCGATACCATCGCGCCGCGCTACGCCAACCGCAATGGCGGCTATCTGCGCATCATGAAGGCGGGCTTCCGTCACGGTGACAACGCCGCCATGGCTGTCATCGAGTTCGTCGATCGCGACGTCTCGGCCAAGGGCGCAGGCGACCGCGCTCGCATCGAAGCCGAAAGCGCTGACGCGGACGCCGCAGCCGCATAAGGCTCGGTTTTCCCAAATGACTTCAAAGGGGCCTGCGGGCCCCTTTTTTGTTTTCTGAAAGCAGCAAACCGCGGCGGAATCCGATTTCCTGGCTTGGCCCTGGGGTTTTGGCCCAAAATAGTCGGATTTCAGCGGCTTAGCCTTTCATTTTGCACAATCGTCGGGACAATGCCCCCGAACCTGCCTTGGAGGATTCGCGAATGCGCGCCAGAAGACTGCCCTTTGTTCTGCTTTTCGCCGTCATGGCGTTTGCGGCCGCACCGGTGGTCAGGCAAGCATTGGCCGAGGATACCAAGACGGATCCCGGCCTGTCCGATGTGCTGACCGAACTGCTGCATGGCGTGGAAGGCGAAAACGCCACGGCTGGGCCCGACAAGCGCGTACCCTTCGGCCGCGAGGAGGTGCAATTGTCCTTTGCGCCGCTGGTCAAGCAGACAGCCCCGGCGGTGGTCAACGTCTATGCCTCGCAGACCGCCAAGGTGACGTCGCCTTTCGACGGCGATCCGTTCTTCGAGGAATTCTTCGGCCGCTCGCAGCCGCGTGCGCAGTCTTCGCTCGGCTCCGGCGTGCTGGTCGATCCGACCGGCGTCGTGGTCACCAATTACCACGTCATCAAGGATGCCGACCGGGTCAAGGTGGCGACGGCGGACGGACGCGAGTTCGACAGCAAGGTGCTGCTCAAGGACGAGACACTCGACCTCGCCGTGCTCAAGATCACCTCGGACAAGCCGTTTCCGGTTATCGCCATCGGCGATTCCGACGCGCTTGAGGTCGGCGACCTGCTGCTGGCCATCGGCAACCCCTTCGGCGTCGGCCAAACCACCACCAGCGGCATCGTCTCGGCATTGGCCCGCAGCCATATCGGCGTCTCCGATTCCAGCTTCTTCATCCAGACCGACGCCGCCATCAATCCGGGCAATTCCGGCGGTGCGCTGATCAACATGGGCGGCCAGCTGGTGGGCATCAACACCGCCATCTACAGCCGCAGCGGTGGTTCGATCGGCATTGGCTTTGCCATTCCCTCGAATATGGTTCGCGCTTTTGCCGACGCGGCCAAGGCCGGGCTCGACTTCTTCGAGCGGCCCTATGTCGGCGCCGAGTTCGAAGCGGTGACGCCGCAGATCGCCGAATCGCTCGGCATGGAGAAGCCGACCGGTGCGCTGGTCTCGTCGGTCGAAGCGACCGGTCCGGCCGCCAAGGCAGGGCTCAAGCCCGGCGACGTGGTGCTGCAGCTCAACGGCAAGCCGGTCGAGAGCATCGAAGCGCTGGACTACCGGATGGCGACGCTGTCGATCGGTACCACCGCCAATTTCGCGGTTTTGACCAAGGGCCAGCAAGCGGCGATGGATATAGCGCTGGAGCGTGCTCCGGAAGGCATGAAGGCTGCCGAGGTGACGCTGCATGGCCGCAGCCCGTTTTCGGGCGCCAAGGTCGCGGAGCTGTCGCCCCGGCTCGCGCAGCGGCTTGGCCTGCGCACGGACATCAAGGGCGTCACCGTGGTCGACATCAACCGCGATTCTCCGGCCGCCGATTTCGGCTTCCAGCCGGGCGACATCGTGCGTGAGGTGAACGGCACCACCATCGATACCGCGGCGACCCTGGAGCTGGCGGCCAAGACGGATACGCGCTGGTGGCGCTTTACCGTCGAGCGCGGCGGGCAGATAATGCGTCAGGTGTTGCGTTATTAGGGCTGGGCTCCGTGCATTCGGGCTCATGCTCCAACGAAAAAGAAGTGCATGGCCGATCTGTTCAGCGTCGATGAACCGGAAAAGACCCCGCCCGGGCGGCCGCTGGCCGACAGGCTGCGGCCGAGAAACCTTGGCGAGGTCGTCGGCCAGGAGCATCTGACCGGCCCTGACGGCGCGCTGACCCGATTGATCGGTTCCGGCTCGCTCGGCTCGATGATCTTCTGGGGGCCGCCCGGCACCGGCAAGACCACCGTAGCGCGCCTGCTTGCCGGCGAAACCAGCCTGGCCTTCGAGCAGATATCGGCTGTCTTTTCCGGCGTCGCCGACCTGAAAAAGGTGTTCGAAGCGGCCAAATTGCGCCGCACCAATGGCCGCCAGACCTTGCTGTTCGTCGACGAGATCCATCGCTTCAACCGTGCCCAGCAAGACAGCTTTCTCCCGGTCATGGAGGACGGGACAGTCGTGCTGGTTGGCGCCACGACCGAAAACCCGTCCTTCGAACTGAATGCCGCTTTGTTGTCACGCGCGCGCGTTCTGGTCTTCCATTCGCTTGGCGAGGAGAGCATCTCCAAGCTGATGGTGCGGGCGGAGGAGACCGAGGGCAGGGCGCTGCCGCTCGACGACGAGGCGCGGGCCATGCTCATCCGCATGAGCGATGGCGACGGCCGGGCGTCGCTGACGCTCGCGGAAGAAGTCTGGCGGGCAGCCAAACCCGGCGAGGTCTTCGATCCCGAGGGTCTGCAGCGCATCGTCCAGCGCCGCGCTCCGATCTACGACAAGGGCCAGGACGGCCATTACAATCTGATCTCGGCGCTGCACAAATCGGTACGCGGTTCAGACCCTGACGCGGCTCTCTACTATCTCGCACGCATGTTCGATGCGGGCGAGGATCCACTCTATCTAGGCCGCCGGCTGGTGCGCATGGCCATGGAAGACATCGGCCTTGCCGACCCGCAGGCGCTTGTCGTCGCCAATGCCGCCAAGGATGCCTACGACTATCTCGGCTCGCCCGAGGGCGAGCTGGCTTTTGCCGAGGCCACCGTCTATCTCGCCACCGCGCCCAAATCCAACGCCGTCTACAATGCTTTCAAGGCCGCCACGCGGGCCGCCAAGGAACACGGCTCGCTGCTGCCGCCCAAGCACATCCTCAACGCGCCGACAAAGCTGATGAAAGCGGAGGATTACGGCGCCGGCTATCGTTACGACCATGACGAGCCGGACGCCTTTTCGGGGCAGGATTATTTTCCGGAGAAGATGGGCCGCCAGACCTTCTATGATCCGCCCGAGCGCGGCTTCGAGCGCGATATCAGGAAGCGGCTCGACTATTGGGCGAAGCTGCGCAAGGAGCGGGAATAGCGGGTTTGCGTGAGGCCGTTGACCAGATCCGCCAGGCAGCCAGCCGGCCACGATAGCAGGGCCGTTGTGTGGTAACCCAAAAAACCTTATCAAGGCGCACGGCCGGGCGGTGGCCGTTGCCTTGATTTGGGCACCTCATTCGCAACAGGATCGCGCTTCGCGCGTGGAAAAATGACAAAAACCCTTCGCAAATCCCTTCGCAAGTTCGCCATTGCCATCCCGCTTCTCGCCCTTGGCTTCTATTTCATTCCCATCCTGACGACGATCTTCATCATCTGCGGCCTGATCGACGTGCTGCGCAACGACCGCAAGGATCTGTCGCTGTTCTCAGGCTATTTTCTCGGCAACGGCCTGTTCACCTGGCTGCTTTCGCCGTTCAATCTGCTGGTCGACCTCATGTGCTACAGAAATCCGGGCGTCTGGAAGCTGGAGCAGTTTCCCGCCGACTATCAGCGCGAGGTCAACGAGGTCCTGGACATCTTCAAAGCGCGCAAGGATGAGATCATTGCCGACATCGACGCCAATTTCGGCGCCGGCCGGCGCGGCATGTATGTCTACCAGTGGTACGGCAAGCACAGGATCGATAATGTCGCCGAGTTCAACAAGGATTTCAAATATATCAAGACCATAGCCGTTTCCGTCTTCAGCAAGCGCGAATCGACGTCCTGGCATTTCGGCCCGCTGCGGCTCAGCCTGCGCATCCTCTACAATCTGATCCCGGTGAAGTCGGAGATTTTCGTCGAGTGCGGCAACGTCAAGAATTACTGGTACGACAATCCGCTGTTCATCTTCGACGACACGCTGCTGCATCGCTCGGTCAACGAGTATGACGGCCGCCGCTACTGCGTGTTCATGGACATTATCAGGCCGTCTCCGGTTCCCCGTCTCATCGCGGGCATGCTCGCCATCGTCTCGGTCAGCGTCGAGCGCATCAATTCCATGTTCTACAAGAACTGGAAGATGATCGGCTCGACCAAGCCGAAAAATGCCGGGACGACCTGAGCTTTAGAGAACCGGCGCTGCCGGCGGCATTTGGGTGCTCCGCATGTGAGATTTGGCCCATCCTTGTGGCCGCTCATGCGCCGGAACGGCTCCTGGCTGCATGAACGGCGGCCCCGGGCTGACTTTGACAGTTCTGCCTCTCCCCTCCTGGCGGCTTCAAGTGACGAAGAACAGATCTCTCGGATTTTGGGCAACGACCTATGTGTGCACCGCTCTGCTGGGAGTTGCTCTTGCTCTCACCTATGTAGGGCTTGAACAGCCTGTCTATTACTGGGACTTCGCTGCCTATTTCGACACGTTCAGCCAGCAAGGCACGCTCTTGGTTCAGAGCCCTCTCGAATGGCTCAGCCACCTGAGAACCTCGATAGCCACGGATGACTACAGTGCGGCGATCCTGGTGCCGCTGATGCCGTTTCACATCATTTTTGGCGATTCGAGGTTTTCCTACATCGCCGGAACAGTCGCTGTTTATCTGGTCCCGACCGCTCTTCTCATCGGCAGAATAAGCTATCTGGAGGCGGCGACCGGAACATCTTCATGCCGAAGCTGGCTCACCGTATGGATTGCGGCCTTTCTCTACACGCCCTTCTGGGCGGCGACGCTCCGTGGGTTGCCTGACATTGCCGGCTGTTTCGCGCTTTGCGCGGCAACCTATTTTCTCTGGAAATCGAGGTTCCTGACCCATGAACCGGTGATCAGCGGAATACGTGTCGGCGTATGCCTGTGGTTGGCATTCGTGCTGCGCCGCTGGTACGCCTATCCCGTCATCGGGGTCGGAATTTCCGCAGCCTTCTTCTGTTTTCTGCAGGCGAAAGACCGGGACTTTCCGGCACTCCGCAATGCCGCCGTCGGGAGCCTGTGTGCGATCCTCGTGGTATCGGAGCCGCGCTGACCTTCCAGCAACCCCTGATCCTCAAGATACTGGGAACCAGCTATGGCGACCTTTACAGCGGATACAAGACAAACTTCGGTTCACAGCTTGGCCAGGTAGGATCGCGGCTCAGCTATGTGAACTGGCTGTTGATCGTATTTGGCCTTTACATCTCCATCATACGCCGAAAAACAGATTTTCCCTGTTCTGTGCCGTTGCTTCGGCACTCACCTTCGTCCTCTTCACCCGCATGCAGGACCCGGATCGCCATCATTCGGTGCCAGTATTTCTTTGGCTCTTTCCTGCCTACGCCCAGGCAATCGTTGCGATCGTTTCGATGCCGGCACTGAGATCGCTATGGTCGAACGCCGCGATAGCCGTTGCCGCCGGGCTGGCGTTTTTCGGTACTTTTTTCCCGACTGGCCGCCAGGTGCTGTCACCGATCAGCTACGTCTTTGCCAGCGAAGCCACGCTCCCGCTGCACCTCGACAATCTTCCAGAATACAGGCGCCTTATCGATGACCTTCTTGGAAAGATGGGACCTGAGGACCGGTTGTCGGTGTTTGCATCCAGCGGGATGATGAGCGATTCATTGCTGTATGAAATGGACAAGGACCTTTACCCTCGCATCGAGTGGGCTTGTCAGGTCGATAGTCGCGATCGATTCAGACCGGCGACGTTGAAGTCCAAATACGTTGTCGTGACCGACCCGCCCGTTATCCATCTGCAGCCGGGCGCGCAGCTCTGTGTCTCGATACCGGACCAATACATTGTCGAGGGCAAAGGCATCGCCGCAGCATACAGGCGCATCGCGGCGTACCAGCTGTCCGGCGACGTCAAGGGCTACCTCTACGAACAGGTGCGCCCAATCGGCAAAGCGGAGATCGATGACCTCTATAACGAGTTCAGGAAAAAATATCCGAGATGGGCAACGCCTGAGTGGTGACGAACTCGGCCGATCCGTGCGGTTGCGCGCGCAACAAGGGATTGACCGGGCAGCCGTGCGGGGGCAGTAAACGGTCATGTTCAATCTGCTTCTCGTCGTCGTCGGTGGCGGCATCGGTGCCGGAATTCGTCACCTCACCAACATCGGCGCATTGCGCCTTGTCGGCCCAAACTATCCCTGGGGCACGATGGCCATCAACGTCATCGGCTCCTTCGCCATGGGGCTGTTCATCGCCTCCATGATGCGCCGTGGCGGATCGAACGAGGTCAGGCTGTTCGTTGCTACCGGCATTCTTGGCGGCTTCACCACCTTCTCCGCCTTTTCGCTCGATTTCGCGACGCTGTGGGAGCGGGGAGCCACGCTGCCTGCACTGGCTTATGCCCTTGCCAGCGTCGTTGGCGCCATTATCGCCCTGTTTCTGGGACTTTGGCTCGCAAGAAGCCTGCCTTAGTGCTATTGCCGCGCCAAGAACAGGCCGAGCTTCGCTCGGGAAACGGATAAGCGACAAAAAACATGGCAGGCGTTGAACAGATCACGGTGGAGGCCGGCGAGGCGGGCATGCGGCTCGACCGCTGGTTCAAGACCCATTTCCCGGGCCTTGGTTTCGGCCATTTGCAGAAGCTTCTGCGCTCCGGCCAGATCCGTGTCGACGGCGGCCGGGTCAAGGCCGACACCCGTGTCGAGCCCGGCCAGATGGTTCGCGTCCCACCGCTCGAGGTCGACAAGAAGGGCGAGAGTGCGCTGACCGGCCACTCGATCCGCAACCAGGGCGATGCCGATGTTCTCGCCAAGATGCTGATCCATGAGGACCCTAAGGTTTTCGTCTTCAACAAGCCGGCGGGCCTTGCGGTGCAGGGCGGCTCGGGCGTCACCCGCAATGTCGACGACATGCTGGAAGCCTGGCGCAACCAGAAGGGCGAGAAGCCCAGATTGGTTCACAGGCTCGACCGCGACACTTCGGGTGTTCTGGTCGTCGCCCGTAGCCGGCTGGCCGCCATGAAGCTCTCGGAAGCGTTTCGCGCCCGCGAGACCAAGAAGACCTATTGGGCGCTGGTTAAGGGCGTGCCGCCCAAGCGCGAGGACAAGATCTCGACCTGGCTGATCAAGGAGCCGACGCCGGACGGTGACCGCGTGCGGGTCGCCGCGCATGGTGAAAAGGGCGCCGACCACGCTGTGTCCTACTACCGCATCATCGAGCAGGCGGCGCAGACGATGACCTGGCTGGAGATGGAGCCTTATACCGGCCGCACCCACCAGCTTCGCGTTCATGCCGCCCACATCGGCTGTCCGATCCTGGGCGATCCGAAATATTTCGAGGCCGACACCAACTGGGACTTTCCCGGCGGCATTCAAAACCGCCTGCATCTGCATGCGCGCCGCATCATCATTCCGCATCCCGACAAGGGCGTCATCGATGTCACCGCGCCAATGCCGCCGCACATGCGACAGAGCTGGAACCTGATCGGCTTCGACGACGCCAGCGCGGAGGACTGATCGTGAGCGGCGCCACCGACGGGCTCGCCACCGATACGCTTGATCGTCGCGACACGGTCGACATGGCCGCCGCCGCCATCATGGTCGGGCTGACCTTTTCCTGGGGGCTGAATTACGTCGCCGCCAAGATCTCCTACGCTGGCTATGATCCGGTTTTCCTATCGATCGCGCGCTCGATCATCGGCGGCCTGTGTGTCTTTGCCTGGTGCCGGTGGCGCGGCATCGCGCTTTTCACGCGCGACGGGACCTTGCTCGCCGGCATCGCGGTTGGCGCGCTTTTCGGCATCGAGTTCCTTTGCCTTTATGTCGGCCTGGAGCATACGACCGTTGCCCGCAACACGCTGCTGGTCAACACGATGCCGTTCTGGATGCTGCTCGGCGGCCATTTCCTGCTTGGCGAGCAGATCACGTTGAGAAAATTCCTTGGCCTGCTGCTGGCCTTTGCCGGTCTTGCCGCGGTGTTTTCCGACAAGCTCGGCGGCGGCGGAGACATGCTGTTCGGCGATCTCCTGAGCCTCGGCTCCGGATTCTTCTGGGCTTTGACCAACATCCTCATCAAGCGGTCGAAGCTGGTCGAGGCGAGCGCCGAAAAGCTTCTGCTTTACCAGCTCGCCGGGGCAGCGATCGTAGGCGTCTTGGTGCTGCCTCTCGCCGGCCCGCCCGTTCGCGATCCGACCGTGCTGCCGACTTTGGCGCTGCTTTTCCAGGCTGTCTACATCGTCGCCTTCACCTATGTGCTGTGGTTCTGGCTGCTGCGGCGCTATCCGGCATCAGGCCTGTCCAGTTTCACCTTCCTGTCGCCGGTTTTCGGCGTGCTGTGCGGCGCCATGTTCTTGAATGAGCCGCTGACCATGCGCATTTTCCTGGCACTTGGCCTAATTGCCGCCGGCCTGATCATCGTCAACCGGCCGGCGCGCAAGCTGACGCCGGTGTAAGAGAGACCTTCATGCGTGATATCCTCAACGACCTCGAAGCGGGCAAATATCTTTCCCATCCCGATCCGGTGCGTCGCGCCCAGATCCAGATGAAGACGCATCTGCCGAAGCGCTTCTACAAGGCCGCCTCTGTCGCACCTGTCGACAATGGGTTTGCCGTGCATCTCGACGGCAAGCCGGTGCGCACCCCGAGCAAGGCGCTGCTGGCGCTGCCTACCGAGGCAGCAGCAGTGCTTGTCGCCGACGAATTCGCCGCCCAAAGCGAGACCATCGATCCGGTGACCATGCCGGTGATGCGTCTCGTCAACACCGCCATCGACGGTGTCGCCAGCGACCCCCAGGCGGTGCTGGAGGATATCCTGCGCTTTGCCTCATCCGATCTGCTCTGCTATCGCGCCGACGCACCGCAAGGGCTGGTGGAGCGGCAGAGCCAGCATTGGGACCCGGTGATAGACTGGGTGAGGGGAACACTCGGGGTCCGCTTCAATCTCGCCGAGGGCATCATCCATGTCGAGCAGCCGCGCGAGACCATCGCCGTGCTGGGCAGCCATCTTGCCCAGCGAACAGAGCCGCTGCGGCTCGCCGCCATCCATGTGATGACGTCGCTGACCGGTTCGGCTCTGCTGGCGCTGGCTGTCGATTTCGGCGAACTCGATGCCGATCCTGCCTGGGCCGCTGCCCATGTCGACGAGGACTGGCAGATCGAGCATTGGGGGCAGGATGCGGAGGCCGTTGCCCGCCGCGCGGCTCGCAAGCGCGACATGATGGCTGCTGTCGGCCTGCTGGAAGCGCTCAAGCGCTAAGGAGTTTTCCCAGCTCGCCCGGATTCATCCCGCAGTGCACCTAATACCAAAGTCATAATCCCAAAGACGCGCTGCCTTTGGCAGGCGCTTTCTGTCATTTTTCCGAATGGCTGTCGGTGAGTCCGTGCTCGGAGGAGAACGCGGACGGTGTCGCGCAGCATCGAGAACGGGTCTCACGGGAGGATAACGCAATGGCAATCGCATCGACCGCCGGCGGAGCAAGCCGCGGCATGACGCGGGAGGAGAAGAAAGTCATCTTCGCTTCCTCGCTCGGCACCGTTTTCGAATGGTATGATTTCTATCTCTACGGCGCATTGGCCGGAGCGATCGGCGCGGCATTCTTCGCCTCCTATCCAGAGGCGACTCGCAACATCTTCACGCTGCTGGTTTTCGCCGCCGGCTTCCTGGTGCGCCCGTTCGGCGCGCTGGTGTTCGGTCGCATTGGCGATCTCGTCGGCCGCAAATACACATTTCTTGTCACCATCCTGATCATGGGCCTGTCGACCTTCCTGGTCGGCCTGCTTCCCGGCTCGGCGAACTGGGGCATTGCGGCGCCCATCATCCTGGTCGGGCTGCGCATGCTGCAGGGCCTGGCGCTCGGCGGTGAGTATGGTGGTGCGGCGACCTATGTCGCCGAGCATGCTCCCGACGATCGCCGCGGCTTCTATACGTCGTGGATTCAGACGACGGCGACGCTCGGCCTGTTCCTGTCGCTGATCGTCATCCTGGTCGTGCAGAATTCGCTGAGCAAGGAGGATTTCGCGGCTTGGGGCTGGCGTATTCCGTTCCTGCTCTCGGCCATACTGCTCGGCATATCGGTCTGGATCCGCCTGTCGCTTGCCGAATCGCCGACTTTCCAGCGCATGAAGGACGAGGGCAAGGGCTCCAAGGCGCCGCTGACGGAAGCCTTCGGCCAGTGGAAGAATGCCAAGATCGCGTTGCTCGCGTTGTTCGGCCTCACCGCCGGCCAGGCTGTGGTCTGGTACAACGGCCAGTTCTACGCGCTGTTCTTCCTGGCGAATGTGCTCAAGGTCGACCCACAGTCGGTCAACATCATGATCGCGATTGCGCTGGCGCTCGGCGCGGTCTTCTTCGTCGTGTTCGGCTGGCTATCCGACAAGATCGGCCGCAAGCCGATCATCATGGCCGGTCTCGCGCTGGCGATCGTCACCACCTTCCCGCTGTTCAAGGCGCTGACATGGGCCGCCAACCCGGCGCTCGCCACCGCCCAGCAGAACACGCGTGCGACGGTGACCGCTGCTCCGGGGGACTGCAAGTTCCAGTTCAATCCAACCGGAACACGCAAGCCTCTCACCTCGTGCGATATTGCGACGGACTTCCTGGCCAAAAGCTCGGTGCCCTATGATATCGTCACGACAGCGGCAGCGGGAACAGCGGCCAGCGTCAAGATCGGCGCCGAGACCGTGACGTCTTACGACGCCGTGGCGGCCGCTGATAAGGCTGCTCCAAGCGATGCGGCTTTCAAGAAGGCGATCAACCTGGCGCTTCAGGACGGCGGTTACCCGCTGAAGCGTGCTGCCGCCAAGGTTGCTGACCAAAAGCTCGACGCCTTTGTCGCGGCCAATCCCGAACTGAAGCTCGACGCGGCAGCCATTCGCGCCGGTGAAAAGGCCACTGTCCCGCTCGCCCAGGCGGTCAAGGACAAGCTGCTGACGGCCGATGAGGCTGCCGGCGCCACGGACGTGACCGTCTACAGTGTTCCGGCGGCCGGTGCGTTCGCGATGTTTGCCGACCCGGCGGCGGTCAACTGGGCAAAGGTCATCGGCATCCTGTTCATCCTGGTCCTCTACGTGACCATGGTCTACGGGCCGATCGCGGCGATCCTGGTCGAGATGTTCCCGACCCGCATCCGCTATACCGGCATGTCGCTGCCCTATCACATCGGGAATGGCTGGTTCGGCGGCCTGCTGCCGGCGATCGTGTTCGCGCTCAGCGCCTCCAAGGGCGATATCTACTACGGCCTCTGGTATCCGGTGGTGATCGCGGCGATGTCGCTGATCATCGGCATGATCTTCGTCAGGGATACGCTGGGAACCAACCTGCACGACAAGCAGTAGCTGACAGCTCCAGCATACAAAGATAAAGCCCGGCGCGAGCAATCGCGCCGGGCTTCCTCTTTTCAGGCCAATTATCCGTTGACGAGGGCTGCTGCCCCTCTGTGTCAGCTCTTGCGGCCCCGGGCCTCATCCTCGATGGCTGCCTCATGGTACCAGCCGTCGCCGAAGTCTGCGCGGGCACCACGCAGCGAGGCAAGCTCTGCCGCAAACTTAGCCCTTCCGCTCAAATTTGAGGCAGAGAGGCGCGCTGCCGCCGGGAACATCAGAATTTTGGCCGACGGTCGTGTGGAAATGATTTCCATGCCGGATTCCTTTCTTCCGCCGAACCTTTTCGATTCAACTTGGTCCAAAGATAAGGTCTGCAATCAAGTTAGGCAATATGCCTATGAAAAGATCAGTATTTGCACACTATTTGTGCAAATAACGATTGTGATGGATCCGGGCGCATTGCTTAGGCGCTCACCGACTTTCGAGCGGATGCCGCGTCAATTTTGCCGCACCCTCCGGACCAAGAATGGCACACGAATTGCATTTTAAGTGTGCGGCAGGCCGTCTGCTGACGGCAGACGCATGTCGACGCCGTTCAGTGTTCGGTGATCAAGCAACGAGAGGCTAGAATGACGAAATACAAGCTCGAGTATATCTGGCTCGATGGATATACCCCGGTCCCCAACCTTCGCGGCAAGACGCAGATCAAGGAATTCGCCGAATTCCCTGATCTTGAGCAGCTGCCGCTGTGGGGCTTCGATGGTTCCTCGACCCAGCAGGCCGAAGGGCACAGCTCCGATTGCGTGCTGAAGCCGGTTGCGGTCTATCCGGATCCCGCCCGCACCAACGGCGTGCTGGTCATGTGCGAAGTCATGATGCCCGATGGCGTGACGCCGCACGCATCCAACAAGCGCGCCACCATCCTCGATGACGAGGGCGCCTGGTTCGGCTTCGAGCAGGAATATTTCTTCTACAAGGACGGCCGGCCGCTCGGCTTCCCCGAGAGCGGCTATCCCGCACCCCAGGGCCCGTACTACACCGGCGTCGGCTATTCCAATGTCGGCTCCATTGCGCGCCAGATCGTCGAGGAGCATCTCGACCTCTGCCTCGCCGCCGGCATCAACCACGAAGGCATCAACGCCGAAGTTGCCAAGGGCCAGTGGGAATTCCAGATTTTCGGCAAGGGCTCCAAGAAAGCCGCCGACCAGATGTGGATGGCCCGCTACCTCATGCAGCGCCTGACCGAGAAGTACGGCATCGACATCGAATACCACTGCAAGCCGCTCGGCGACACCGATTGGAACGGCTCGGGCATGCACGCCAACTTCTCGACCTCCTATATGCGCGAAGTCGGCGGCAAGGCCTATTTCGAAGCGCTGATGGCGGCTTTCGACAAGAACCTGATGGACCACATCGCCGTCTACGGTCCCGACAACGACAAGCGTCTGACCGGCAAGCACGAGACCGCGCCGTGGAACCGGTTCAGCTATGGCATTGCCGACCGTGGCGCCTCGATCCGCGTGCCGCATTCCTTCATCAAAAGCGACTACAAGGGTTATCTGGAAGACCGCCGTCCGAACTCGCAGGGCGACCCCTACCAGATCGCCTCGCAGATCCTGAAGACGATCGCCTCGGTTCCGGCAAGCGCCCAGGTTTCGGCCGCCGCGTAAGCGTTTCGGACTGCATGACAAGAAGACCCCGGCGTTTCGCGCCGGGGTTCTTTTTTGGCCGTTACCCGGCTGACGGCATTCCTGGGAAAACATACCCAGAAAAAGTCAGGGAATTCACGCGGTCGCAAATCGCCCGGGAGTTCTTGCCGCAGCCATGTGAGCCTCCGGCGATCACTCGCTATAAAGCCCGGAAAAGCGCCTTTTCCAGCCCTTATCCGGGGCAAAGGGCCTTCCATAAGCATCTGTTCATACAGCAGAATCGGCCATTCGCGGCCCGGCTTGCGACGTTGACAGATCACGCTACGGCATGCGTATTCGCAGGCCTTGGGGTTACGTCACGCAATGCTGTTCGGACGGGCGGGGTTTTCTGAACGGCGGCATTGGCGTGGGCGCCGGACGAGCGGTCACTGTAGCCTGAGACAGTGCTCCGCTCGCTCCTGGCTCCAACGTTGGCGACCGAGCGGCCGCCTTGATCTTCACTGGACATCGCCGAGTAGTGATTGAAGTCACCGGACCGACGCTCAAGCCGGCCGCTCCGATGGACCGTAGGTCCAAGAATCCGGGCATCGTGCGATCGCCGAAGACGAAAGGCGGATACGGGCGCGCATGCGGCTGCCGCGCAGGCGAGACATGCCGGTCGGCTGGCAATTCCTATTGGAGCGCAGCAAAAAGCCCTTGAAAGAGGGAAGTCTTTCAAGGGCTTGGTTATGGCGAATCTTAGGCTGAGATTGAAGCCTCAGACGGAGTAGTACATGTCGTATTCGACCGGATGCGGGGTCATTTCGAAGCGCATCACTTCGGCCATCTTCAGCTCGATGTAGCTGTCGATCTGGTCGTCGTCGAAGACGCCGCCAGCCTTCAGGAAGCCACGGTCCTTGTCGAGGCTCTGCAGGGCTTCTCGCAGCGAACCGCAGACGGTCGGGATCTTTTTCAACTCCTTCGGCGGCAGGTCGTAGAGATCCTTGTCCATCGGCTGGCCGGGATGGATCTTGTTCTTGATGCCGTCGAGGCCGGCCATCAGCAGGGCGGAGAAGGCGAGGTAGGGATTCGCGCCCGGATCGGGAAAGCGGACCTCGACGCGCTTGGCCTTCGGCGACGAGCCGAACGGGATGCGGCAGGACGCCGAGCGGTTGCGCGCCGAATAGGCGAGCAGAACCGGCGCTTCGTAACCCGGCACCAGGCGCTTGTAGGAATTGGTCAGCGGGTTGGTAAAGGCGTTGATCGCCTTGGCATGCTTGATGACGCCGCCAATGAAGAAGAGGCAGTTTTCCGACAGACCTGCATATTCATTGCCGGCGAAGGTCGGCTTGCCGTTCTTCCAGATCGACATGTGGACGTGCATGCCCGAGCCGTTGTCGCCGAAGATCGGCTTCGGCATGAAGGTGGCCGTCTTGCCATAGGCGTTGGCGACCTGGTGGACGACATATTTGTAGATCAGCATCTTGTCGGCGTTGCGCACCAGTGCGTCGAACTTGATGCCGAGTTCGTGCTGGGCCGCCGCCACCTCATGGTGATGCTTTTCGACGCGCACGCCCATCTCGGCGAGCACGGTCAGCATTTCCGAGCGCATGTCCTGCGCGCTGTCGATCGGCGGCACCGGGAAGTAGCCGCCCTTGACGCGCGGACGGTGGCCGAGATTGCCGGTCTCGTAGTCGGTGTCGTCGTTCGACGGCAGTTCCGTGGAGTCGAGCTTGAATCCGGTGTTGTAGGGATCGGCCTTGTACTTCACGTCGTCGAACACGAAGAACTCGGCTTCCGGGCCGACATAGATGGTGTCGCCGATGCCTTCGGCCTTCATGTAGGCCTCGGCCTTCTTGGCCGTACCGCGCGGATCGCGGTTGTAGGATTCACCCGAAACCGGATCGAGGATGTCGCACAGGATGACCATGGTCGACTGCGCGAAGAACGGGTCCATGTGGACAGTGTCCGGATCGGGCATCAGCACCATGTCGGACTCGTTGATGGCCTTCCAGCCGGCAATCGACGAGCCGTCGAACATCACGCCATCGGCGAACATGTCTTCCTCGACCTCGATGACATCCATCGTCACGTGTTGCAGCTTGCCCTTCGGGTCTGTGAAGCGCAGGTCGACGAATTTCACGTCGTTGTCCTTGATCTGCTTCATGATGTCTTTGGCTGTCGTCATGTCATGTATCCCTGTTTGATGACGTTTTTTGTTGATGACGTTTTCAGGAGGAGGGCCGGTCAGGTCAGACCGCGTCCATGCCCGTTTCGCCGGTGCGGATTCGCACAACTTCCTCGATATTGGAAACGAAGATCTTGCCGTCACCGATGCGGCCCGTCTGGGCCGCCTTGCGGATGGCCTCAATGGCGCCTTCGACCGCGTCGTCGCCAAGCACGACCTCGATCTTCACCTTGGGCAGGAAATCGACGACATATTCGGCGCCGCGATAGAGTTCGGTGTGGCCCTTCTGACGACCGAAGCCTTTTGCCTCGGTGACAGTGATGCCTTGCAGTCCGGCTTCCTGAAGCGCTTCCTTCACTTCGTCCAGCTTGAATGGCTTGATGATCGCTTCGATCTTTTTCATGTAAAAAGTGGCCTCCACTGCCAAAAAAACGGGTTGTGACCCCCCGCTTGCGCCTCCATCAAGCACGAACTGTGCCAATTCAGCGGATTCTAAGCGGTCTCATAAGATTTCAAAGCCGCGCCGCACCGGGATGCAAATTCGCGTCATTCACTGCACCGGAAGCGGCATGGGCTGCCAGAGCCTACACAGCGCCAACACCCGCGTCCGCACAAAAATCAGGCACATCGCCTATCCCGCAGGCAATTTTCTGCCCGCGATGCCTTCGTCCCGACGTTATGGCCGCAGATCTCGGCAACTCCCCCTTGTTTGCTTAGGATCGAAATTGGACAATGCTTGATAGCATGCGGATCGGCAATCCATGAGCAACGAACTTCTTGTCCCCGCCGAAATGACCGCGGCTGATCGGCTGACGATCGCGGCCGGTCCGGCCGATGGAATCAGCCTGATGCGGCGCGCGGGCGAAGCGGTCGCGGCCGAGGTTCTCAAGCGCTATCCCTCGGCAAAGCACATCCATGTGCTGTGCGGGCCCGGCAACAACGGCGGCGATGGCTATGTCGTCGCCCGCCTCCTGGCCGGCAGCGGCGTCGGCACAACGATCTGGTCATCCGGAGCGCCGAGGCCGGAAAGCGATGCGGCGCTCGCCGCCGCGGAATCACTGATCAAGTCCCGGCCGCTGTCCGATTTCGACGCCGAGTTCGGCTCGATCGTGATCGACGCGCTCTATGGGGCAGGGCTGTCCAAGCCGCTTTCCGGCGATGCCGCGAAGGCCGTCGATACCGTGACAGCCCTGCGCCTGCCTGTGGTCGCGATCGACCTGCCGTCGGGCGTCTCAGGTGCCAGCGGCGAAATATTGGGCAGGGCGTTTCGTGCCGAGGTCACCGTCACCTTCGCGCGGAAAAAGCCCGGCCACTTGCTGCTGCCGGGGCGCGGGCAATGCGGTGAAATCGTGCTCGCCGATATCGGCATCGATGACGGCATCATCGCCCAGCTCGCTGTCTCGACCTTCGAGAATGTGCCGGACCTGTGGTTGCGGGAATTTCCCCTGCCGGCGGTCGATGCGCACAAATACAAGCGCGGCCATGTCGGCGTCTTTTCCGGCGGTCCCAGTGCTACCGGCGCGGCGCGGCTGTCGGCGATGGCCGCCGCTAGATGCGGGGCAGGGGCGGTCACCGTGCTGTCGCCTGGCAATGCCATGCAGGTGAACGCGACACACCTGACCTCGATCATGCTGCGAGAGGCGGGGTCACTTGAGGAGGTGCAGGAATTTCTGACGGCGCGCCATCCCGAGGCGCTGGTGTTTGGACCGGGGCTCGGGCCAAAGCCCAAGGTCGGCGATTTCGCCCTGCAACTGATCAAGACCTTGGCGGAGGGTGCACGCGCATCGCAAACCGCAAACCACGGAGGAGCGATCGTGCTTGATGCTGACGCCATTACATCTATGGCCCATCAGCCGCAGTCGCTGTTCGAAGCCGCCCGTCACCTGAACGCGCCAGCGTTGGTGATCACGCCGCATGAGGGTGAATTCGGCCGCTTGTTCCCAGATATCGCCGGGGACAAAACCATGTCGAAATTGGACAAGGCGCGGGCGGCCGCAGCGCGGGCCAATGCCGTCATCGTCTACAAGGGCGCCGACACGGTCATAGCAGCGCCCGATGGCAAAGCGGCGATCAACTCCAACGGTGCACCGTGGCTGGCCACAGCCGGGTCAGGCGACGTGCTGTCGGGCATCATTGCCGGTTTGCTCGCACAAGGCATGCCGCCCTTGGAGGGCACCTGCGCGGCGGTGTGGCTGCATGCCGAAGCCGGCAGCCGGTTCGGACCCGGCTTGATCGCCGAGGATCTGCCGCGGGCGCTGCTGCCGGTGTTGCGTGAACTCTTCGACGCGCGCATGGCTGTTCCATGAACCGCGCCCTGGCTCTGCTGCTTGCCACAGTCTTTGCCGTCTTCGTGGCGTCGACGGCGCGCGCCGAGGGCCCTTTGATCATCGTCGACGATCCGGCGGTGCTCGCCGCACTCGATGCCAAGGGTTTCGGCTTCGTCGACGTTTTCGGCGTCGACGGCGAGGACGGTCTAAAGACGCTTTACGACGAGGCACCCGCCTATCACGCCATCGTCGACATCGTTGCCTCTGATGTTGCGGCATTGCGCGCCGAGATGAAAGCCGGTGGGCGGCCGCTCTACGAGATAACCGACGGCAATGTCGGCCGCATCATGGACATGCGCTGGCTGAAGACCGATGCCGCGCGCCTCCGGTTGGTCGGCATCGTCAACCGGCTCGACCGTCGCGATTTCACGCGGCTGCAAGGCGACAGGAACTGCGGCGAGGTGCGCTTCGTCTACCGCCTGGCCTACAGTTTTCGCAAGAACGGCAAGCTGCTGGCATCGCGCCTGCCGTTCAATTTCAATGCCGTCTACAGCGCCGCGCCCGATGCCGACGGCGGCTGCGTCGGTACTGCCGGACGCTGGACGCCACAGCTTGACGAGAGCGTCGATGCCGGCTGGCTGACCGGCGGGCCGCTGGAGAAGGCCGGGCTGACCTTCAAGCAGCTGGAGCTCAACGCGCAGGTGGTGCGCTTCCCCTCCGGACAGGAAACCGAGTTCGGTGGCCAAGCCGCCTATCTCATGCGGGTATTCGGCATCGATGGCGCTGCTATCAGCGAGAAGCCGCTGGAGAACACGCCCGACACCGCACGGCTCTCGCAGGACGCGGCGCTGAAAGCACGGCTTGCCGCCTATGTCGGCGCCAATCTGCCGGCGGTCGATGAAGGCGTTTATGAAATTCCCGACGAGTTCCTGGCCAGAAAGATTATTTCATGGTCGACCTTCGGCAGTGCGCGGCAGGCCAATCACCCGTTTACGCAATTATTCCGACCTGAGGAATTCGCATCGCTCGATTATTCCGCGCTGAAACTCGTGCGCACGCCGGAAGCGCTGGTCGAACGATTGGACAATGGCGCCTGCCAGGGGTGCCATCAGGCCGGTTCGACCGCCGGTTTCCATTTCATCGGGCTAGACGACAAGACGACATCGCCGTTGAACCGCATCGAGGTCGGGGTTTCGCCGCATCTTCATGCCGAGATCCCGCGGCGCCAGGCGTGGCTGGCCGCCACGGCCGAAGGCAAGCAGCCGAACCGCTTCCGTCCGCTCTCCTTTGCGCCGCCGGCGGTCTGGACGAACGCCGGCGCGGTCGATTACGCGCCGGCGGAGATGGCCATGCCGTGCCTGATGCAGGAAGATGCGACCCGCTTCGGCGCGACTTGGCAGTGCAGCAGTGATACCATCTGCACGCCGCTGGCCACCGCTTCGGGCGTGCACACGAAACTGGCGCAATGCCTGCTGCCCAAGGACAGCGAAAAAATGTTTTCCGGCCATCCCTGCCTGACCGGCTCGATCGCCAGCAACGCGGCGCAGCCTTTCAACGACCGCTACAGCATATCAGGCCAGTTCGCGGCCTTCGCGCCTGACGTCTCGCGCACCGCTTACACCTGCCGGCCGCCGAAGATCGGCGTGCCCGCCGGGATTGCCTATCGCGGCTGCAACGACAAGGACCGTACATTTGCCGCCTTCAAAGTCGGCAAGCCTCTGCCGCACGAGATCTGCGGGCTGGTCGGCGGCAAGAAATTCGATATCTGCGTAGCCACCAATAATTTCGACCAATGTCTTGGCGGCGCCGTCAATCGCGGCAACCGGCCGGCCTGTTCGGCCGATCATTTCTGCCGCGAGGACTATATGTGCCAGTCGCTGCCGCCGGACACGCCGGGCATCGGCAAAGTGAAAGGCATCGGCTTCTGCTCGCCGACTTATTTCATCTTCCAGATGCGCATCGACAACCACGCAACGCCATGGGGCAGCCCTGTCCGTGCCACGATGGGAGCGGGGTTTGGTGCGGCGGAAGAGGAGTGAGCTGCCCGACGGTTACCTCCTCGGATAGATGCCCAGCCACGCCTCACAGCGGGATGTTGTCGTGCTTCTTCCAGGGGTTCTGCATGTCCTTGTTGCGCAGCATGCGCAGCGCGCGCGCGATGCGGCGGCGGGTCGAGTGCGGCATGATCACCTCGTCGACATAGCCGCGTTCGGCAGCGACGAAAGGCGACAGGAAGCGATCCTCGTAAGCCTTTGTGTGGGCCGCGATTTTTTCCGCGTCGCCGATGTCCTTGCGGTAGATGATCTCGACCGCTCCCCTGGCGCCCATCACCGCGATCTGCGCGGTCGGCCAGGCGTAGTTCATGTCGCCGCGCAGATGCTTTGACGCCATCACGTCATAGGCGCCGCCATAGGCTTTGCGGGTGATGACGGTGATCTTCGGCACGGTGGCCTCGGCATAGGCGAACAGGAGTTTCGCGCCATGCTTGATCAGCCCGCCATATTCCTGCGCCGTACCCGGCAGGAAGCCGGGGACATCGACGAAGGTGACGATCGGGATCGAAAAACAATCGCAGAAGCGCACGAAACGGGCCGCCTTGCGGCTGGCGTCGGAATCGAGCACGCCGGCCAATACCATTGGCTGGTTGGCGACGAAGCCGACGGTGCGGCCCTCGACGCGCCCGAACCCGGTGACGATGTTCTTGGCGAAGTTCTGCTGGATCTCGAAGAAGTCGCCTTCGTCGACAACTTTCATGATCAGTTCCTTGATGTCGTAGGGCTTGTTGGCGTTGTCGGGAATCAGCCGGTCGAGCGACAAATCATGGTCGGTGACCGACTGGTAGCATTCGATCTCGGGAAGCTCCGATGTGTTGGAAGCCGGCAACAGGTCGACCAGCCGGCGCATCTGCAGCAGCGCCTCGACGTCATTGTCATAGGCGCCGTCGGCGATCGACGATTTCGTCGTGTGGACGGAGGCGCCGCCGAGGCTCTCGGCGGTCACCGTTTCGTTGGTCACCGTCTTCACCACATCCGGCCCGGTGACGAACATGTAGGAAGTGTCGCGCACCATGAAGATGAAGTCGGTCATCGCAGGCGAATAGACGTCGCCGCCGGCGCACGGTCCCATGATGACGGAAATCTGCGGAATGACCCCGGAGGCCAGCACGTTGCGCTGAAAGATCTCGGCATAGCCGCCGAGTGCTGCGACGCCTTCCTGGATGCGCGCCCCGCCGGCATCGTAGAGGCCGATGATCGGCGCCCGGTTGCGCAGCGCCATCTCCTGCACCTTGATGACCTTCTCGGCATGCGCTTCCGACAGCGAGCCGCCGAATACGGTAAAGTCCTTGGCGAAGAGGTAGACCGGGCGGCCGTTGACGGTGCCCCAGCCGGTGACGACGCCGTCGCCGGCGATCTTGGTGTTCTCCATGCCGAAGTCGGTCGAGCGGTGCTCGACATACATGTCGAATTCCTCGAACGAGCCCTCGTCGAGAAACACCTCGATGCGTTCGCGCGCGGTGAGCTTGCCCTTCTTGTGCTGGGCATCGATGCGGACCGGGCCACCGCCCATGCGGGCGATCTCGCGGCGGCGCTCGAGTTCCTTGAGAACGTCTTTCATCGATTACCTCCCAAGCCAGCGGCATTTCGTCGTAATCGTGCCGGCAAGCGAGCGCAAGCGGCGCTTGCGCCACGGGCTTTGCTGCGCTGCAACATGAAGCCCCTTGCAATTGAGGGCGAACTCAGCCATATGCAGCCCATAGGCGCTTGGGCCGGGAACGAATCCGGCCTTCTCGACGAATGAGACTGGTTGCGTCTGTTTTCCCTCTTTCCGGTATATCGGCCCTTTTTCCGGTAAATCACAAAGCGGCGAAAAAGCCCCGTGGCATGATGCCTGCGGGCACGACAGCGCAGCCGAGTGGACGAACCCGTCCGCCCGCCTTGTCGTTCATCACAGATTTTTCGACGGCAGGTTGCGCCCTGCCGCCATCGGTGTTTGCGGCCAGAAGCCGCGTGAAAGAAGATTATTTTGACCAACGAAAACACTTTGCCCGGTAGCGCTGCGGAACTCACGGGTTTCGCGGCACTGGGTATTACGGGCGCGCTGCTCAAGGCCACCCACAACGCCGGCTTCGCCGAGCCGAAGCCGATCCAGGCACAGGCGATCCCGCCGCAGATGGAAGGCCGTGACATTTTCGGCATCGCCCAGACCGGCTCCGGCAAGACTGCGGCCTTCGCGCTGCCGATTCTGTCGAAGATCATTGCGCTTGGCACCAAGCGCCGGCCGAAGACGGCACGTGCGCTGATTCTGGCGCCGACGCGCGAACTCGCCGTGCAGATCGAAGACACGATCAAGATCCTCGCCAAGGGCGCGCATGTCTCGACCGCGCTCGTGCTCGGCGGCGTGTCCCGCTTCAGCCAGGTGAAGAAGGTTGCTCCCGGCGTCGACATCCTAATCGCCACGCCCGGCCGGTTGACCGACCTGGTGCGTGAGGGCGACCTCGTGCTTGCCGACACCAAATGGCTGGTGCTGGACGAAGGCGACCGCATGCTCGACATGGGCTTCATCAACGACGTCAAGCGCATCGCCAAGGCGACCGCGCCCGACCGTCAGACGGTGCTGTTCTCGGCGACCATGCCCAATGAAATCGCCGAACTGGCCAAGGGCCTGCTGAAGAACCCGATTCGTGTCGAAGTCGCGCCGCAAAGCACGGCGGCGGCCGAGATCGTGCAGGGCGTCGTCTTTGCCCGCACCAAGCAGAAGCGCCAGGTGTTGTCGACGATGCTCGCCGACGAGGCGATGAAGTCTGTCATCATCTTTTCGCGCACCAAGCATGGTGCCGACAGGGTGACCAAGGACCTTGAGCGCGACGGCTTCAAGGCCGCCGTCATCCACGGCAACAAGTCGCAGAACGCCCGCCAGAAAGCGCTGAACGATTTCCGCGACGGTTCGGTGCGCATTCTGGTGGCGACCGACATCGCGGCGCGCGGCATCGACGTGCCCGGCATCAGCCATGTCGTGAATTTCGACCTGCCTGATGAAGCCGAGAGCTACGTCCACCGCATCGGCCGTACCGGCCGCAACGGCATGGACGGCATCGCGATCACGCTTTGCGATCCTTCGGAAAACAGCAAGCTGCGCCAAGTCGAGCGCATCATCCGTACCAAGCTGCCGATCGTTGCCGACCATCTCGGCAGCCCCGATCCGCTGCGCAATCCGGCTGAAAAGAACGAGCGCTTCGAGCCGGCCAATGACCGCAACGACCGCAATGGGCGTCGCGACGGCAGGCGGCCCGGTGGCGAGAACAAGGGCAACGGCTTTGGCAAGAAGCGCTTCGGCGACAAGCCGGCCTTCGCCGGCGAGCGCAAGCCGGATGGCGCCAAGCCGGCCTTCAAGGGCAACAACAAGCGCCGCTTCGGCGGCAAGCGCCCGGCGGCGCGGGCTGCGTAAGTAGCCAGCGTTGTAGTCAGTCAAGCTCAGGCTGGCTGATTGCCGGGACAGACCAAGGAAAGGGCGGCTGAAGCGATGCTTCGGTCGCCTTTTTCGTCCGCCTACTTCACCACCGCTTCGATCCAGACGGCGATCCTTTGCGCCAGAAACGCCGTGGTCGATGGCGACAGCGCGTCGCCGGCAATGACGTGATTGTCCGGGTCGCCGGTGTCGTCGACCGAAACCAGTTCATGCGGCGCACCCCAGCGCCCGGCAATCTCGCGGGTGCGGTCGGCCCACACCACTTTGTCCGAATCAGAAAAGATGAACAAAGCAGGGATGGTCGCCTTCTCCACCGGCGCGCCATAGGCAAGCTCGGTCAGCGCCTGCATCGGCAAGGTTGCTTCGATCGGATAGCGGGTGGTCCAGAATTTTTCATGCAGCGCGTTGCGCGGCACGAAGCTGTGTTCCTTGCCGGCGACCAGCCTGGCGATCTGTTTGCCCCACGGCATGGTCAGGATCTCGGCGCCCGAAGCCTTGACGCCGAAATTCGGCGAGATGAACGCGATCGCCGCCACCCCGTCCGATGCACCGGACTGCGTTGCCGCCCAGACCGCCAGCGAGCCGCCGGTCGAAGTCGAGATGACGATCACCTTGTCGCCGATCGCCCGGCCAATGGCGAGTGCTTCCTCATAGTCGTTGATCCAGGCGTTGATGCTGCCTTGCGTCATCGCCGCGCCATCCTGCCCGTGACCGGTAAGGCGTGTGTAGAAGAGATTGGCGTCAAGCTGTTCCGCCACTTCGTCGGGCAGCGAGCGGATTTCGCCCTTCGATGCGGAAAAGCCGTGGATGTAGACGATCGACAGCGGGGTCGTGGCATGCACCAACGGATCGGCCCAGACGATCTCTTTTTCCAGCCCGTCACGGATTCCGGGGATGGCGGCTTCCGCCTTTGCCACATAGGCCTGCGGATCGTCAGCGATGAGCGAGGGATCGAAACGGATAGTGGTGTCGACGCGAACGCGCGGGCCGAGCACGAAGGCCAGTGCGAGAATGGCGATAAGGCCCAGCACAGCAAGCACGATCCGTCGCCCCATCGCAGACTCCACGCAGCACTTGCCTCAACCATGGCGACGGCGGCCCGAAACGGTGAGCCTGCCAATTTCGCCGGCGTCCTATTCGATCGGGGGCTTGCGGTCGTAATGCAGCGGCCGCGCCTTCCAACTGGTCATCAGGCTGATAAACCCTCTGCACAGCGGCCTCGGCAGCAGGCCGAGCAGTTTCAGGGGCCAGCTGGTCCGGCGCGGGAAATGGACTTCGAAGCCGCCCGACTTGATGCCCCGCGCCATGCGGCGCGATGCGCGGCTGACCGGCATCAGTCCCGGCATGGGCAGCATGTTCTTCTCGGTCAGCGGGGTGTCGATGAAGCCGGGATTGAACACCTGGATACGCACGTTCATCTTGTCGAAATCATACTTCAGCGACTCGGCCAGAATGTTGATGGCCGCCTTGGTGCCGCCATAGGCGGCCGTTGTCGGCCAGCCGAAATAGGATGTCACCGAGCCGACCAGCACGACATGGCCGCGCGCCCGCACACGCATGCGTTCGACCGCGGGCACGAGGCCGTTGATGATGCCGAAATAATTGACCTCGAAGGACCGCCGAAAGTCGTTGACGACAAGATTCTCCCCCGGCGTCGAAATGTAGTTCCCTGCATTGAAGATGGCGAGCACGATGGGACCGAGTTCCTTCTCGATCGCGGCGACGGTTCTTGCCATGCGCGGCTCGTCGGTGACATCGCAAGGAAAGGCCGTGACACTGCCCGGCATCTGCGCGGTCTCGACGACAAGCGTGTCGATCGGATCGTCGTCAAGCGCCGTCACCGCGACGGCATAGCCCTGGGAAGCAAGATCCCTGGCCAGCGCACGGCCGATGCCGCTTGAGCCGCCCGTGATCCAGGCGACGCCGTGCTTCGGGTTAGCCCGGTAGAGTGTCATGCTGCGCCCTGTCGACTTGTTGGTGCTTTGCTCTAGCGGTGAAGAAATCGAATGAAAAGCCGCTTTTCAACGTCAGCCGGAAATGAACAGTGGCGCAAGAGGCCAGCCTCGGGAAGCGCCGACGCAACAACAGCACTGCAAATGCGACTGGACCAGACAAATTCTTGCCTTGAAACCGCAGCTTCGGGTTTCTAGGGTTTCGGCGCACCTACACAAGGAATCCTGAATGCCCCGTTCTGTGATCGACGCGATCGGCAACACGCCTCTGATCCGCCTCAACAAAGCTTCGGAACAAACCGGTTGCGAGATCCTGGGCAAGGCCGAATTCATGAATCCGGGCCAGTCGGTCAAGGATCGCGCGGGCCTGTTCATCATCCGCGACGCCGAGAAGCGCGGGCTGCTGAAGCCCGGCGGTGTGATCGTCGAGGGAACGGCGGGCAATACCGGCATCGGGCTGACGTTGGTCGCCAAGGCGCTCGGCTATCGCACCGTCATCGTCATCCCGGACACACAGAGCCAGGAGAAGAAGGACACGATCAAACTGCTCGGCGCCGAACTGATCGAAGTGCCGGCCGTGCCCTACAGGAATCCCAACAATTACGTGAAACTGTCGGGGCGGTTGGCCGAGCAACTGGCAAAGACAGAACCGAACGGCGCCATCTGGGCCAACCAGTTCGACAATGTCGCCAACCGTGACGGCCATATCCGCACCACGGCGGAGGAAATCTGGAACCAGACCGGCGGCAAGGTCGACGGCTTTGTCTCGGCGGTCGGTTCGGGCGGCACGCTGGCCGGCGTCGCCTCCGGACTGAAAGCCAAAAGCCGGGATGTGAAGATCGCGCTCGCCGATCCGCTGGGGGCCGCGCTCTATTCTTTCTACACCAGCGGCGAGCTGAAGTCCGAAGGCAGCTCGATCACCGAAGGCATCGGGCAGGGGCGAATCACCGCCAATCTCGAAGGGTTCACGCCGGATTTTTCATTCCAGATCCCCGATGAGGATGCGCTGCCGATCGTCTTCGACCTGATCCAGGAAGAAGGCCTTTGCGTCGGCGGCTCGACCGGCATCAACATTGCCGGCGCGATCCGTCTGGCCAGGGAATTAGGCCCCGGCCACACCATCGTGACCATCCTTTGCGATTACGGCACGCGCTATCAATCAAAACTGTTCAACCCGGAATTCCTGCGCGAGAAGCAGCTGCCGGTGCCAGGCTGGATGGAGCTGAAGAGCACAATTCCGGTGCCGTTCGAAAAGGTCGCGTGATGGCAAACAGGACGGACGCCCTGTTTCGCGACGATGCCTATCTGCGGACGGCGGACGCGACAGTCGTTGCTGTGAACGATCGCGGCGGTATCATCCTCGACCGGACGATCTTCTACGCCACTTCGGGTGGCCAGCCGGGTGACACCGGATATCTCGAACGCGGCGATGGTAGCCGCATCGCCATTGCCGCCACCCTCACCGGTGAGACCAAGGACGAGATCATCCATGTGCCGGCGCCGGAGCAGGCGGTTCCGCAGCCCGGCGAGGCGGTGAGGCTGGCCATCGACTGGGAGCGGCGGCATCTCTTGATGCGCATGCACGCGGCTTGCCACCTGCTCACCGTCGTCTGCCCGTTCCCGATCACCGGTGCCTCGGTTTCCGAGGACGACAGCCGTGTCGATTTCGACGCTCCGGATGCCGGCTTCACCAAGGAGGACGTCACTGCCGGGCTGATGGACCTGGTGCGGGCCGATCATCCGATCTTTGTCAGGCTGATCAGTGACGAGGATCTGGCTGCCAATCCCGGCCTAGTGAAATCCAAGAACGTTCGGCCGCCGGTCGGCACCGGCAAGATCCGCCTGGTCTGTATCGGCGACAACGCCTCGGTGGACAGCCAGCCCTGCGGCGGCACCCATGTAAAGAGCACCGGCGAAGTCGGCGAAATCCACATCGGCAAGATCGAGAAGAAGGGCCGCGAGAACCGGCGCTTCCGCATCCGCTTTGGGCCGATGTCGGCAAACTGAACAGGACAGTGATCGCCAAAAAAGCGAGCAGGAGAACAAAATGGCCGAGGACAGCCCCTTCACCGTCGACGCAGACTGGCTGCAGCAACGTCTCGGCGAGCCGGGCCTGACGATCATCGACGCATCCTGGTATCTCCCGGCGCAGAAGCGCGATGCGCGCGGCGAGTATGAGTCGGCCCACATCCCGGGCGCACGATTTCTCGATCAGGATGCCGTTTCGGACCCGGATTCGCCCCTGCCGCATACCTTGCCGTCGCCGCAGCATTTTGCCCAGTATGTCGGCGCCATGGGTGTTTCGGCCGATGACACCATCGTCGTCTATGATGGTCCGGGTTTCTTCTCGGCGCCCCGGGCGTGGTGGATGTTCCGGGTGATGGGCGTCTTCCAGACCTATATTCTGGATGGCGGCTTCGATGGCTGGAAAGCCGCCGGCAGGCCGGTGACGGCTGAGCCGACCAAGATCGCGCCAAGCGTGTTTCATGCCGATTTCGACCCCGGGCGCGTCGCCAGCCTCGCCGACATGCGCCGGATCGTCGACACCAGGGCAAGCCAGATCGCCGACGCCCGGGGGCCGGGCCGGTTCACCGGCACTGAACCTGAGCCGCGCGCGGGTATCCGCTCCGGCCATATGCCTGGCGCGCGCAATCTGCCCTATTCGGCGCTGTCGGAAAATGGCGAGCTGTTGTCGAAGGACCGCCTGCGCAAGGTGATCGAGGAGGCCGGCATCGATCTGTCGAAACCTGTCGTCACTTCATGCGGCTCCGGTATTACCGCGGCGGTGGTGACGCTGGCGCTGGAAACGCTTGGCCATACGAACAACAGGCTTTACGACGGCTCCTGGACGGAGTGGGGCGGGCTTTCCGACACGCCTGTGGTGACCGGCAAGGAATGAAGACGATGGAAAACGGCACGCTGGAAGACATTGACGTCACGGTGACGTTCCTCGAGATGCATGTGCCGCCGGCCTATTCGCCGCCTGTGCCGTATAACCGTCAGGTCGCGCTGCTGAAGACCAAGGACATTCCGCTGCATTTCTACCGCTATCTGATGGACCGGGTGGGGCGCAAATGGCACTGGGTCAATGTGCTGAGACTGGATGACGACGAGCTTTCGGCCGGCATCCATCGCGAGGACCGCGACATCAGGGTGCTCTACCTCGATGGCGCCCCCGCCGGCTTCTTTGACCTCAAGCCGCATCTGCCGGAAGAAGTCGAGCTCGCCTATTTCGGCATGATGGAACATGCGACCGGGCAAGGCATCGGCCGCTGGTTCCTGGGCTCCGCGATCGCCGCCGCATGGTCGCATGGGCCGAAGCGGGTGACGGTGCAGACCTGCACGCTCGATCATCCGGCGGCTCTGCCGCTCTACCAGAAGCTCGGCTTCGCACCGGTGGCGCAAAAGAGGGAAATCGTCCATCCGCTGCCTTTCACCGAGCGCGCGGCCAGCGTCATGCGGCCCTAGCCGGAAGCTAATACCAGCTCGAATCTGAACCCGTCGTTCATCGGCCCTTCAGGCTGTTTTTGGCATGTTGCCGGCACCATCAATGCGGCCAAGGCCGAAGGAGACGAAGACATGCTGACCCGCCGTACACTTGCCGCCGCGCTGATCGCGGCAATTGCCATGCCAAGCCTGGCCGCAGCCCAGGCGACAACGCCTTCGGCCGCGACGATCGAGCGGAAGCTCGAGGCGGCGCCGCGTGTGAAATTGCGGCCGAACGAGCGCGTCACCATCCGCGAATTCAAGCGGCGCCCGGATTTGCGCCGCATGGCCCGCTCGATCGATATCCAGTCGATCAACTTCGCCTTCGGTTCGGCGGCCATTTCCAGTTCGCAATACGACAAGATCGAGACCATTGCCGACGCGCTGCGGCGCATCCTGCGCCGCGATCGCGGCGCCCGCGTGCTGATCGAGGGCCATACCGACGCCGTCGGCTCCTTCCAGTCGAACCAGGCCCTGTCCGAACAGCGCGCCGCTTCGCTGAAGCGCACGCTGGTGCGCGAATTCGGCGTGCCGGGTCATGCTCTCGAGACAGTCGGCTATGGCGAGGAGTTTTTGCTGGTGCAGACGCAGACCGAAAACTGGCAGAATCGCCGGGTGACGCTGCGCCGCTTCGACGATTTCATCCGTTGAGCCGCAGCTCCGACGGGACTTGATGAGAGCCGATCGCCGAGGGGCGACCGGCTCTTCGACATTTGGCAGGAATCGGGTGGGCGGCGAGGGTTCAAGGACATAATTTCCAGTCACGACGCCGGAGATTTTTCCATGACCATCCAGTTCAAAGCTTTGCCGACCGAAGATGTCAGGACGTTGCAGCGCGGTGGCATCGATGCTTATGGCCAAATGCCCGAGCGAAAGATCTCCGACGGTGACGGCATGCCTTGCCGTCATTGCTTGAAGAACATAGGAGCCGGCGACGCCTACCTTGTTCTGGCATACAGGCCATTCCCGGGGCTTCAGCCCTATGCCGAAACCGGGCCGATCTTCCTGCATGCCGAGGAATGCGATGGTGCCGCTGAGAGCGGGGCGCTGCCCGAGGTTCTCGATAGCCCTGACTACATCGTGCGCGGCTATGGCAGGGATGATCGTATCGTCTATGGCAGCGGCGGCGTCATCCCGACCACGGCAATTGCTGCACGGGCCGAGACGCTGTTCGAACGCGACGAGATCGCCTACGTCCATGTCCGTTCGGCGCGCAACAATTGCTACCAGTGCCGCATCGAGCGCGCTTGAGGCTGAGATTAGCCCCTGGAAACAGTTGTCGTACTCCCGTCGCATATTCGCGATAGAAAGCCATTGTCGATCGATTTGCCGACCACGGATGAACCGGCGGTAAATCTCGACATCGAGGAAGCGGGGCTTTGGCTCCGCTTTTTTGTTGCGCGGGGGTATTCCGCGCAACAAAAAAGCCCGCGGGCATGGCCGACGGGCTGCAACTGTTTGGCTGGAGGGCCTTTTAGTTGAACTTGTACTTCGCGCCGAGACCCACGGTGTGGAAAGAGGAAGTCGCGGTAAGGGTGTCGTCAGGTGCGCCGAATTCCGAAGAAAAGTCCTTCTTGGCGAACTGCGAATAGCGATATTCGAGACCGACGGTAACGTTGCTGGACAGAGCCGTTTCAAGGCCGCCACCAACCGAGAAACCGCTGGAACCCCAGTCGAGAATGTCGCCGATCGGATCGGAAGCGTTCAGATCGAAATGCTGCCAGCTATAGCCGGCAAGCGCATAGGCAAGGGTCGATTCGTTCATCTTCATGCCGACGCGGCCCAACACATCGAACCCATAGTCGGTATCGACGTTGATCGATCCGCCGCCGAGCTCCAGTTCGGAAGTCATGCCGGAGTAGCGTGCATCGACCATGACGCCTGCGACCCAGCTGCCGAAGTCATGATCGTAGCCGACGTTCAGTTCACCAAAGGCACCTTCGCCACCGAGACCATTGAATTCCAGGTCGCCGAGCGGCGGAACGTTGATCTGATGCACGGATGCACCGGCGCCACCAGCGCCGCCGATGTAGAAGCCGGTCCAGTTGTAGGCTGGCGTCTCGAAGGCAGCACCGCCGCCGTTCTGCGCACCGAAACGGTAATTGGCTGCGATCTGGAAGGTATGGCGCGAGGTGTCAAGATTGAGGAGACCGTCCGGAACTCCGACAAGGCCAGCGTCGGAAAGAAGATCGTCCTTGGTCCCGAAGCGCGTATAGCGATACTCAGTCTTGATCGTCCAATTGCTGTTGATGGCCGTTTCGATGCCACCTCCGACAAAATACCCGCTTTGATCCCAATCAAAGTCGAAGCCGGCGTTCGTATCGAGCTTGTACTTCTGCCAGGAATAGCCACCCAGCACGTAACCCAGAGTGTTCGGCGTCAAGAGGTAGCCGAGACGCAGGCCAGCGTCGAAACCGTAGGTTTCCTTGATCGAAGCGTCGAACCCCGTAATGTCCAGCGTGGTCCCGATGTTGCCGACGTGAGCGTCCAGCAGACCTCCGATGAGGAACCGGGGCGAGACCATATAGTCATAGCCAACCGTCAGCTCACCATAGACGCCTTCGCCACCAATGCCGTTCAGCGAGATTGGAATAAAATCGCTGCCGAGCTTGTGTACGTTGGCACCGGCACCGACGCCAAAACCAACGTAGAGGCCGCTCCAGTTAAAGCCGGCAGCTTCTTCTACCGGTTGCACGACGTCAGCTGCATGAGCAGCAGACATCAAAGCTACAGCAGAAATAGCACCAAGAAGAAAAGATTTCGCGGATGTGCGAATGAACATATGCCCGTACCCCAATGAATAAACCCAGAATGTCTCTAGCAGGGAGTCGGCCGGTACGGGAATGACAAATATGCAACAATGATGAGCAAAGTGCCGTTGCGTCACGTGGTTCGACACCAAGCTTTGCCTGAAAAACAGGCTCGCAAGAAAAAAACCGCCGGCTTGGAACCGGCGGGCTGGATTGAAAGGAGCTGTTTTCGCGAAAAATCAGGCGGCAAGAACGGCTTTCGGCTCGACCAGTTCGTAGCCGAGCGCCTCGGCGACTGCCCGGTTGGTGATCTTGCCTTTATGGACATTGAGGCCGTTGCGCAGGTGATGATCGTCGACCAGCGCCTTCAGGCCCTTGTCGGCAAGCTGCAGGCCATAGTGCAGCGTCGCGTTGTTGAGCGCGTGGGCCGAAGTGACCGGCACGGCACCCGGCATGTTGGCGACGCAATAGTGGATGACGCCGTCGACCTCATAGGTCGGCTCGGCATGAGTGGTGGCGTGCGAAGTCTCGAAGCAGCCGCCCTGGTCGATGGCGACGTCGACCAGCACCGAGCCTTTCTTCATGCCCGACAGCATTTCGCGCGAAACCAGTTTTGGCGCCGCGGCACCCGGGATCAGCACCGCGCCGACGACGATGTCTGCCGAAAAGCACTCTTCCTCCAGCGCCTCGACAGTCGAGTAACGGGTGTGGACGCGGCCGGCGAAGAGGTCGTCGAGCTGGCGCAGGCGCGGGATCGAGCGGTCGATGATGGTGACGTCGGCGCCAAGGCCGGCCGCCATCCTGGCCGCGTGCAGGCCGACGACGCCACCGCCGAGCACGGTGACCTTGCCGGGCAGCACGCCGGGCACGCCACCCAGCAGCACACCGCGGCCGCCATTGGCCTTCTGCAGCGCCGTGGCACCGGCCTGGATCGACAGACGTCCGGCAACTTCCGACATCGGCGCCAGCAGCGGCAGGCCGCCACGGTCGTCGGTCACAGTCTCGTAGGCGATTGCCGTCACGCCGGACGCAAGCAGGCCCTTGGTCTGCTCCGGATCCGGCGCCAGGTGGAGGTAGGTGTACAGGATCTGGCCTTCGCGAAGCTGCGCCCATTCGCTGGGCTGCGGTTCCTTGACCTTGACGATCATGTCCGACCTGGCGAACACCTCGGCGGCCGTCTTGGCAATCGTGGCGCCGGCGGCGCGATAGGCGTTGTCATCGGCGCCGATGCCGGCCCCGGCGCCGGTCTCGACCAGCACTTCGTGGCCATGGGCGACATATTCGCGGACCGAGCCGGGAGTGAGGCCGACGCGGTATTCGTGGTTCTTGATTTCCTTGGGGCAGCCGACGCGCATTTTCTTCTCCTGATCCGGCCCTTTGGGCTCGTTCCCTGTATGGATGGAGTGAACCACGAATCGTTGCGCAGGTGTTTGCGAATGCGCTTGCGCCAACCGGCCGGTTTCGATAATCGTTGCGCGAAATAACAAGATATTCGCAGGATTCACGAATAATGACGCTCGACAGGATTGATATCGCCATTCTTGAGGCATTGCAGAAGGATGGCAGGATACCCAACGCGGCACTTGCCGAAAAGGTCGGCCTATCGCAGTCGGCCTGTTCGCGCCGGCTCGACAATCTGGAGAAATCCGGAACCATCCGTGGCTATCATGCCCGGCTTTCCAATACAGCACTTGGCCACCAGATGACGGCGATCGTGCACATATCGCTGTCGGGACAGTTCGAGAAGACTCTGTCGGATTTCGAGGCGGCGATCAAACGCTGCCCGAACGTGCTGTCCTGCCATCTGATGTCGGGCGAATATGACTACATCCTGAGGATCGCGGCCAAGGATCTCGTCGACTATGAGCGAATCCACAAGGAATGGCTGTCGGCGATGCCGCATGTGACCAAGATCAATTCGTCGTTCGCCTTGCGTGAGATCGTCGACCGTACGGCCATGGGCATGAAGCCGGAGATGGCCTAGTTCCTCGACACAGAAGTTCTGACGGGTCGCTGCATAGACAAACCACCTGCCTTCGATTTGCGGAAACGGGCGTCACTTCGTCATCCACGGGCGGAGCAAGGAGTGTAGCGACGCAGCGCAGACCCGAGGATCCATGCCGCGACTTCAAAGCGTCACTACGGTGCAGAGTTCTGCTCGGCTGCATTCCTTGGTCAAGGTCACGGCATGGATCCTCGGGTCTCCGCGACGGAGCTTCGCTCCTGCTTCGCCCGTGGATGACGAAGGTGGGTGCCTTGGGTCAATCCCGAATGCCTCTGCGATCCATCGAGACGAACCATGACAACCTGGCTGCTGACAGGCCGCTAACCACCCTGTGGGGCCTGGGCTAGCTGACCGCCGTTACCACCCGATCCATCGGGATATCGTGCGGCTGCGGGTAGATGGTCGCGATGCGCTGCAATTCGTAGCCGACGCCGATGACCAGCGGCTTGAACGGCATCGCTGCCAGCGTACGGTCGAAGAAACCGCCGCCATACCCCAGGCGGTAGTTCTGGGGATCGATGCCGACGATCGGCGAGATGACGATGTCCGGCAGCACCGGATCGCCCTCGGCCGGGATCGGGATGTTCCAGACACCTTTCTCCAGCCGGTCGCCCGCTTTGTAGACGCGGAAGATCAGCGGCTGCCCCTTCTCGATGACGATGGGCAGGGCGGTGCGGCCGCCGCGTTCGTTTATGGACGCCATCCAAGGCCGCAAATCCGGCTCGCCACGAAACGGCCAATAGAGACTGACCATGCGCCCGGCGATCTCGCCGATCATCGCGTCGAGGCTTTCCGCAATGCTTTGCGACATTACCGTTCGGGCGTCGGCCGAAACAGCAAGACGCGCGGCGATCAGGCGTTCGCGCTCGGCTTTGCGCCAGCGTCTCACATCGGTCCAGTCGCTCGAAGGCGCACGGAATTGCGGATCGAGTTCGTGCATGAAACAGGGCGGCGAAGAATATTGCGCCGGAGCATCGTCGTCACGATCGTTGGCCATGCCTCACCTCATCGCGTGTTCGATGACGCTATACCTCGCGATACGATACAACATGTGCATTCACGACATGCAACGACGAGTCTCGGGCACTGTCCATCTGTTGTTGCATTGCACAAAAATACCTACATCCAGGACAGGCAATCTTGCTATCGGGGTGAACGAAATGAACGAAGCTAGGCATCATGTCGTCGTTGTCGGCGCGGGTTTCGGCGGCCTCGAGTTCACCCGTGCACTTGCTGGCGCGCCGGTCCGTATCACCATGATCGACAAGCGCAACCATCACCTCTTCCAGCCGCTGCTCTACCAGGTGGCGACGACGGCGCTGGCCACTTCCGAGATTGCCTGGCCGATCCGCCACCTCCTGCGCAAGCGCAAGGATGTGACGACGCTGCTCGCCAATGTCACCGGTGTCGACCGCGCCGGCAAGCGCGTGCTGCTCGATGACGGCAGCGCGGTCGCCTACGACACGCTGGTGCTCGCCACCGGTGCCCGCCACGCCTATTTCGGCCATGACGAATGGGAACCGTTCGCACCTGGCCTGAAGACGTTGGAGGACGCCACCACCATTCGGCGCCGCATTCTCCTGGCCTTCGAACAGGCCGAGCGGGAGACCGATCCCGCCAAACGCCAGGCGTTGCTGACCATTGCGATCGTCGGCGGCGGACCGACCGGCGTCGAGCTTGCCGGCACCATCGTCGAGCTGGCGCATGACACGCTGCGCGGCGAATTCCGCAACATCGACACGCGGCAGACGCGCGTGGTGCTGATCGAGGCCGGCGACCGCATTCTGGCCAATTTCGCACTGAAACTTTCCGACTATGCCAGCAAAGCGCTCGAGCGGCTCGGCGTGACGGTCGAGCTCGGCCGGGCCGTCACGCGCTGCGACGCCGAAGGTGTTGTGTTTGGCGATAAGCAACTGGCAGCCCGAACGATCCTGTGGGCAGCCGGCGTTGCCGCTTCGCCAGCCGCTGAATGGCTGGGAGCGAAGGCGGACCGCGCGGGCAGGGTGCTGGTCGAGCCTGACCTCAGCGTGCCCGGCAGCCCGGAGATCTTTGTCATCGGCGACGCCGCTCATGTGCTGCGGCCGGACGGGCGGCCGGTTCCCGGCGTGGCGCCTTCCGCCAAACAGGAGGGCCGACATGTTGCGGCCACCATCAAGGCCAGGCTCGGCGGCGACACGACCGCGCGTCCTTTCCACTACAGGCATGCCGGCGATCTGGCGACGATCGGCAAACGCGCCGCTGCCATCGATTTCGGCTGGATCAAGCTCACCGGCTGGCTCGCCTGGTGGCTGTGGGGAGTGGCGCACATCTATTTCCTGATCGGCTTTCGCAACCGGCTTGCGGTTTCGCTGAGCTGGCTATGGATCTACGCGACGGGGCAACGTAGCGCGCGGCTGATCACCCAGGGCGACGACAAGGGCTGATTTCTTCGCCCCGATCGTTCATGCGCACGTCAATCTGTTGCTGATGGACTGACGGCTTCATGCGCGCGACTTGTTGAATGGACTTAAGCAGGTTTCAGAGCGAAGTTCGCTTCGGGGCAGGGCTTTGTCAGGTTGTCGAGGAGAAAACATGTCGCAACTGCTCCATCCCGTATCCCGCCGCGATCTCCTTGCGGGTGCCGCCGCCGCAGGGGCACTGATCATGCTGCATCCGTTCTCCGCCCGCGCTCAAGGCAACCAGGCCCATCTTCGGATCATGGAAACCACCGACATCCATGTGAACGTGCTGCCTTACGATTACTACGCCGACAAAGCGAACGACACGCTGGGTCTGTCGCGCACGGCGTCTCTCATCGATGCTGTGCGCAAGGAAGCCGTGAATTCGATGCTGATCGACAATGGCGACCTGCTGCAGGGCAACCCGATGGGCGACTACATCGCCTATGAGAAGGGGCTGAAGGACGGCGACCTGCATCCGGTCATGAAAGGCATGAACCTGCTCGGCTACGAGTGCTCGACACTGGGCAACCACGAGTTCAACTACGGCCTGTCGTTCCTGGACAAGGTGCTGGCCGGTGCCAATTTTCCCTTCGTCTGCGCCAATTTGATCCGCGGGACCGAGCTTGCCGCTAACCCGCGCGACGACAAGCTCTATCTCAAGCCCTATGTCATCCTCGACAAGAAGATAAAGGACGGCGCGGGCGCCGAGCAGCCGATCAGGATCGGCATTATCGGCTTCGTGCCGCCGCAGATCATGGTTTGGGATCTCAAGAACCTGGAAGGCAACGTCAAGACGCGCGACATCGTCGAGGCGGCCAAGGCCTGGGTGCCGCAGATGAAGGAGGAGGGCGCCGACATCGTCATTGCGCTCTCGCATTCCGGCATCGATGTGAAGCAGGGCGAGATGATGGAGAACGCCTCGTTCTTCGTCGCCGGTGTCGACGGCATCGATGCGGTGTTCACCGGTCACCAGCATCTGGTGTTCCCCGGCAAGAAGGATTTCCAGTCGCTCGATGGTGTCGACACGCAGAAAGGCACGCTGCAGGGCAAGCCCGCCGTCATGGGCGGCTTCTGGGGCTCGCATATGGGGCTGGTCGACCTGATGCTGGAACGTGACGGGTCGAAATGGAAGGTCGTTTCAGCCACTTCCGAGGCGCGGCCGATCTTCGAACGCGTCGACAACAAGAACAAGCCGACTGTCCCGGACGACAAGCGCATCATCGCGGCCCTCGAACAGGACCACCAGGCGACACTGGCCTATGTGCGCCGCCCTGTCGGCAAGACCTCCGCGCCGCTCTATTCCTATTTCGCGCTGGTCGCCGACGATCCGTCGGTGCAGGTCGTCAGCCAGGCGCAGACCTGGTACCTCAAGGATATTCTCAAGAACACGCAATGGAAGGACGTGCCGCTGCTGTCGGCCGCCGCTCCCTTCAAGGCCGGCGGGCGCAACGGCGCCGACTACTATACCGACGTGCCGGCAGGCGACATCGCCATCAAGAATGTTGCCGACCTCTACCTCTATCCCAACACCGTGCGTGCGGTCGAAATCACCGGTGCGCAGGTCAAGGAATGGCTTGAAATGTCGGCCGGCATCTTCAACCGGATCGAGCCTGATAAGGCCGACCAGACCCTCATCAACACCGATTTTCCGTCCTACAATTTCGACGTCATCGACGGCGTCACCTACAAGATCGATCTGTCGCAGCCGTCGAAATACGATGCCAAGGGCGGGCTGGCCAACGCTGGCGCCAATCGCATCGTCGACCTGAGTTTCGATGGAAAACCAATTGATCCCAAACAGAAATTCGTCATCGCGACCAACAATTACCGGGCTGGTGGCGGCGGCAATTTCCCCGACATCAATGCCTCGAAGATCATCTACGAAGCACCGGACACCAATCGCGACGTCATCGTCCGCTATATCGTCAGCGAGGGCACGATCAATCCGTCGGCGGACGACAACTGGTCGTTCGCACCGCTGCCTGGAGCCAGCGCCGTGTTCGAAACCGGCCCCAAGGCCAAGGATTTCATTGCGCAGGTGAAATCGCTGAAGATCGAGCCGGCGGGCGAGGGCGAGGCAGGATTCGCGAAATACCGCATCCTGCTTTGAAGGGTGACGGCGACCGCGCGGCCATGTCGAGATCGTGCTCGACATCGCTTGGTCAGCGGCAATGAAAATCGAAGAGCGTGTCGATTTACGCCTTGTAGACCACCTGGCGCACGTCGATGTAGCTGGCGCGGAAGCCGGCTTCGCAATAGTGCAGGTAGAACTCCCAGAGCTTCTTGAAGCGGTCGTCGAAGCCGAGCGGAACGATCTTCTCCCATGACGCCCGGAACCGGTGGCGCCATTCGGCGAGCGTGCGCGCGTAGTCGTCGGGAAAGACGCGCTCGCGCAGGTGGGCGAGGCCATGATCCTTGCCCAGTGCCTTCAGGATCGACGGTGTCGGCAGCATGCCGCCCGGGAAGACGTAGCGCTGGATGAAATCCGGCCTTGCGCGATAGGTGTCGTAGGCGGCTTCGTTGATGGTGATGATCTGCAGGCCGGCAGTGCCCCCAGGCCTCAGGCAGGCCTTCATCTTGCCGAAAAACACCGGCCAGTATTTCTCGCCGACCGCCTCGAACATCTCGATCGAGGCGATGCGGTCATAGGTGCCGGTTTCGTCGCGATAATCCTGCAGCTTGATGTCGACCTTGTCGGCAAGGCCAGCCTTGGCGATGCGAGCCGTGGCAAAATCGTGCTGCTCGCGGCTGATCGTCAGCCCGGTCACGCGGCAGCCGATCTCGCGCGCCGCGAATTCGGCGAAGCCACCCCAGCCGCAGCCGATTTCCAGCACATGGTCCTTCGGACCGATCCCTGTATCCTTCGCCAGAGCGCGATATTTGGCGGCCTGGGCGCCTTCCAGGTCGTTGGCACCGGTCGTGTAGAGCGCCGAAGAATAGGTCATGCTCGGATCGAGCCATTCCTTGTAGAAGGCGTTGCCGAGGTCGTAATGCGCGGAGATATTGCGTTTCGAACCGGTGCGCGTGTTCTGGTTGAACCAGTGGCGGATGCGCTGGACGGTGTTGATCAGCCAACTGGTGCCGCCCGCGATACGCTCGCCGATGACCGAATTGACCACGAACAGCTCCAGGAAGCTGGTCACATCAGGGCTTTCCCAATCGCCGTCCATATAGGATTCGGCAACGCCGATCGTGCCGCCGGAAAAGGCGCGGCCCGGCAAGCGCCAATTCTTCAACACCAGTTCGGCATCTGGGCCAGGTCCCTTGCCGCCGACGAGGACGGCACGGCCGTCCGGCAGCCTGACCTTGAGCGAACCGCGCGGCAGGTTCATCGCCGCCGACAGCACCATGCGCGCTTTCGCTGGAAGACCTTTCACGATCTCCGCGAAATTGAATTCATCGAGCCTGACCGCGTCGCTCAATGCTACGCCAAAATGTTCCTTTTGCGCCATCTCATGCCCCTGGATTTCCGCGGTGTCGGCGCAAATTGCCGGGCCACGGTTCTCTTGGATCATTCGCCAGCTTCGAACGCCGCCGCGACCGGTTCGTCGGCGAGCGGGCTCGAATGAAGTGCGCGCACCCTACCAGAGCTTCAGCGCTTCCCGGTGAATCCGTGCGACAATCTTCCACGTCATGCGGGGAAACTTCAAGGGGCAGGCTGCAACCGGGGCTGTGCCAAGCAGATTGCTCGCGCCGGCGGGCATCTGTGCCTTTGCACAGCCAAGGCGCAGCGCGTTAAAAAACGCCTATGGCCGCAGAATTCCTTGTGCGATAGATTTAGCCATGCGTTATGTAATCGTCATTGCCGCCATCGCGTTTTTCCTGATCTGGGACGGCATGTACAATCAGGGCCGGTATCTCGACACCACGGTGAGAGAACTTAGCCGCATTGTGCGATATGCTACCGGCAAGGTTTAGCTCCGGCGGCTGCAGCCGCGACATCCTTGTCGATTGACGCCAACGTCCTGCCGTCACAAAAGACCCCAGCACTTTGATCGAGGAGGCGGGGTTGATCCGGCATATCGTTTTCTTCAGCGCGCGGCGAAAAGAGGATGTCGAGGCTGTGCGCACCGGCTTGCTGGCGCTCGGCGACATTCCTCATTCCAGCCTTTTCGAGGTCACCTTGAACACCAAGGTCGATCCACTGTCCGATGAGGTCGACGTGGTCGTCTATGCGGAGTTCGCCGACGACGCCGCGCTGGCCGCCTACAAGGCGCACCCGCTCTATGCGCAGACCACCAGCAAGGTCAAACCGATGCGCGAACTGCGCTATTCCGCCGATGTCGTTGCCGGAAGCTGATGCCTTGTCCAGGTGGTGCCTTTTTCGAAGTCCGGTGAACTGACGTGGGCGAACTGGCCGGGATTGCGATCAAGTCTTGAACCGATTTGCGGAATGATGCACATCGCGCCTGCATGACCCAAACCGCAGCCGCAGGCACTCATCCGCTCGATCACCTGGTGCTGCCGACGCAGAGCCTTGAGGTTGCGCGAGCCCGGCTCACCGCGCTTGGCTTCGTCGTGGCCCCGACCGGCATCCATCCCTTCGGAACGGAAAACTGCTGTGTTTTCCTGGCCGACGGCACGTATCTCGAACCGCTCGCGGTCGGCGACGAACAGGTGGCGACAAAGGCTATCGCAGACGGCAATGTCTTCGTCACGCGTGATCGCGCCTATCGCGACAGCAACGGCGACGAGGGATTTTCCGCCATTGTTCTAGGCACGGGCAATGCCGACGCCGACCATGCACGCTATGTCGGTGCCGGCATCTCGGCGGGAGACATGCTGGGTTTTTCGCGCGCCTTCACCGACCCGGCCGGCAAAAGCGACATCGCATCGTTCAAGCTCGCCTTCGCGGCCGGAGCCGAAGCCACGGACGCCTTCCTGTTTGCCTGCGAGCGCGTCAACGCGCCTGATGTTGACCGTACGGCTTTGCAGGCCCACGCCAACGGCGCGACCGGAATTGTCGAGATCTTGGCGATCAGCGATGCGCCCGGAAAGCAGCATGGGCTTATTTCCGTGGCGGTGGACGATCCGGCCGCCGACAGGCAGGGCGGCAGGTTTCCCTTGCCGAATGCAGATTTGAGCGTGCTTGACGGCCCGGCTTTCACCGCGCGCTTCGGCCTGCCTGCCGGCGCGCCGACAGATCTACGCTTCGCAGCGGTGGTCTTTTCGGTTGGGAACGCCGATGTGACATCGAGGCTGCTTGCAGCCAATTCCGTCCAACACGATATAGCGGGCAATGATATCGTCGTGCGGCCTGCACCCGGACAGGGCGCGGCCTTCATCTTCCGGGAGATCCCATGAGCAAGCCGCAAGCGTCCAATTCAATGGCGCCCAATTCGTCGGTAACCGTCGGCAATGTCGTCTTCGACAACAAGGCGGCTCTGTCGCTGATCGCCGGCCCTTGTCAGTTTGAATCACGCCAGCACGCCTTCGATATGGCCGGCGCGCTGAAGGAACTGACCGGCAGGCTCGGCATAGGGCTCGTCTACAAGACCAGCTACGACAAGGCCAACCGCACCTCGCTGTCGGCGACGCGCGGTGCCGGTATGGACGCAGCCCTTCCCGTCTTCGACGAGTTGCGCAAGGAATTTTCGCTCCCCGTGCTGACCGATGTCCATACCGAGGAGCAGTGCGCGATCGTCGCGCCGCATGTCGATGTCCTGCAGATTCCGGCTTTCCTGTCGCGCCAGACGGACATGCTGGTCGCCGCCGCCAGGACCGGCAAGGTTATCAATGTGAAGAAGGGGCAGTTCCTCGCCCCCTGGGACATGAAGAACGTCGTCGCCAAGATCACCGGATCCGGCAATGCCAATGTGCTGACCACCGAGCGCGGCGCGTCCTTCGGCTACAACACGCTGGTGTCCGACATGCGCGCTCTGCCCATCATGGCCGAGATCGGCGCGCCGGTGATCTTCGATGCCACGCATTCGGTGCAGCAACCGGGCGGGCAGGGTGGTTCCTCGGGCGGCGAGCGCCGCTTTGTCGAGACGCTGGCGCGCGCTGCAGTCGCTGTCGGCGTTGCCGGCGTGTTCATCGAGACCCATCAGGATCCCGACAACTCGACCTCTTCCGACGGCCCGAACATGCTCCCGTTGAAGGACATGCCGGCCCTGCTCGAGCGGCTGATGGCATTCGACCGCATCGCCAAGGGCCTCTAAGGGCGGACGCATACTCCGCCGACTGCCGGCGCTTGTGGAAGGCACGAGCCGGCTATACGCTTGGCTGGCAAATAAGCGTTTTGGCAGGAGGAAGCCATGTCCGTCGCCCGCGTCACCGAAATCACATCCTCGTCGAACAAGAGCTTTCAGGACGCCATCGAACAGGGAATTGCGCGCGCATCCAAAACCCTGAAGAACGTCGAGGGCGCCTGGATCCAGGACCAGAAGATCGTCGTCCAAGACGGCAAGATTGTTGCTTATCGCGTCAATATGAAGGTTACCTTCATCCTCGCGGAGTGAACGGTCGACGCCGAAAAAGTCGGGAACCTTCGCCCGCGCCCCTCATTGTCCAAGTATGGTTCGAAACCACAATGAGGAGCACAATCATGGCAACCCAGACAGGTCACACCCAAGCCATCGCCGCTTCGCGGGTCATCGGCACATCGGTCTACAATACCGAAGGCACGAGCATCGGCAGCATCGAGGATGTGATGCTTGACAAGATGACGAACGGCATCATGTTCGCGGTCATCGGTTTTGGCGGCTTCCTCGGTATCGGCGAGAAATATCACGCCATTCCGTGGGCAAGCCTCGACTACGATGAGGACAAAGGCGGGTATGTCGTGCCGTTTTCCAAGGAACAACTCAGGGCGGCACCTGCCTATTCGATCAACGAATTGACCGGGGCGGATGGTGAGGCGGCCCGCGACGAATCCTACAATTATTACAAGGTCACGCCTTACTGGCATTAACAGCAACCACAAAGCGGGCCCACCGAGAGGCGGGGCCGCTTTGGATTCTGGCTTATTCGCTGACGTATAAGGGGGCCATCGCCTTCGGCGGCGACTGCTGATTGTCGCACGACGTCAGGAATGCCGCCGCGATCAGGAACAGACTCACGATACCACTCAACTGGGACATGGCGAAACTCCTCCTGTTTCGCCCGCGCCCCCGCACCATAGCCACAAGCCGGCCTGCCGTACATGACTTATGATGACAGCGATTTGCGCTTCGTGAATCGTTCGGAGGCTGATGCCGCGGCAATAATTGCCAGCCGGCCGATTGCCTTTTGCAGCACTTTGGCTAAGACGTGCGGCATTCTTCAGATCAATCGAGGACATCGCAAATGACCGCCATCATCGACATTGTCGGGCGTGAAATCCTGGACAGCCGTGGAAATCCGACCGTCGAGGTCGATGTCATTCTCGAAGATGGCTCAATGGGCCGCGCGGCGGTGCCATCGGGTGCTTCGACCGGCGCCCACGAGGCCGTCGAACTGCGCGACGGCGGTGCCCGCTATCTCGGCAAGGGTGTGCTCAGGGCCGTCGAAGCGGTGAACGGCGAACTGTTCGAGGCGATTGGCGGCATGGAAGCCGAAAACCAGATCCATATCGACCAGACCATGATCGAGCTTGACGGCACGCCCAACAAGAGCCGGCTTGGCGCCAACGCCATTCTCGGCGTGTCGCTGGCGGTGGCCAAGGCGGCCGCCGATGCTGCCGGCCTGCCGCTGTACCGTTATGTCGGTGGCACCAAGGCGCATCTCCTGCCGGTACCGATGATGAACATCATCAATGGTGGCGCGCATGCCGACAACCCGATCGACTTCCAGGAATTCATGATCCTGCCGATCGGCGCGCCGACGCTGCGCGAAGGTGTACGCTGGGGTTCGGAAATCTTCCATACGCTGCGCAAGAAGCTGAAGGATGCCGGCCACAACACCAATGTCGGCGACGAGGGCGGCTTTGCCCCGAACCTGAAAAGCGCCCCGGTGGCGCTCGATTTCATCATGGAATCGATCGAGCAGGCCGGCTTCAAGCCGGGCGACGAGATCGCGCTCGGCCTCGATTGCGCCGCGACCGAGTTCTTCAAGGACGGCAACTACGTCTATGAGGGCGAGAAGAAGACGCGCGATCCCAAGGCCCAGGCCAAATACCTGGCCAAGCTTGCCGCCGACTATCCGATCATCTCGATCGAGGACGGCTTGGCCGAGGACGATTGGGAAGGCTGGAAGTACCTGACCGACCTGATCGGCAAGAAGACGCAGCTGGTCGGCGACGATTTGTTCGTCACCAACACGGCGCGGCTACGCGACGGCATCCGCATGGGCGTTGCCAATTCGATCCTGGTCAAGGTCAACCAGATCGGCTCGTTGACGGAAACGCTCGACGCCGTCGAGACCGCGCACAAGGCCGGCTACACCGCCGTCATGTCGCACCGCTCGGGCGAAACCGAGGATTCGACCATCGCCGATCTCGCGGTTGCCACCAATTGCGGACAGATCAAGACCGGCTCGCTGTCGCGCTCCGACCGCATGGCCAAGTACAACCAGCTGATCCGCATCGAGGAAGAACTCGGCAAGCAGGCAAGCTATGCCGGCAAGTCGGTGATCAAGGGCTGATCCGGAAAACACTCGGATATCGGATGAAAGGGCGGGAGCATTCCCGCCTTTTTTCATTTCGGTTCGCCAAACCGGTCACCTGTAACCGTCCGTTAAGCACAATCGGGCGAAAAAGATCGTGAGCCGCCTGAGTTCGCGGGCTAGAGCCGGATGATTTCAGGTCTGTTCGACCTGAAGTCTGAATCCGACTCTAAATCAAAGAGATAGAGCATGTTGTCGTCCGAAAACCGCTTCACACATTTCGGCATCACGCTCTAGAGGAACCGGGCGATGTGGACGCGTCAGCACAAGCAGAGAAACACCGGCCGGCTGATCATTCCCTCGCTTTGCGTGGTGTTCCTGGCCTATTTCGGCTTTCATGCCTATCACGGCGAATTCGGCATCTATTCGAAATATCAGCTGGAAGCCCAGACGGTTGCGCTGCAAGGCCAGCTCGATGCGATCAAGGCGCGCCGCATGGAACTCGAGCGCCGCGTTCGGCTGATGCATGAAGGCACGCTCGAGAAGGACATGCTCGATGAGCAGGCACGCAAGGCGCTCAATCTGTCCCAAGCCGATGAAATCACCATTATGTTGCCGACCTCGGTGAAATAACTGATTTCCAGTTAATCGCCAATATTTTCAACGATTTTAATTGCTTAGGCGCATGCCAGCTATGCAAATTCGGCATGGCGCAACGCTTTGACGCGTGTTAGCCTCCCTAAAATCGGTGGGGAGGAGCTGATCTCCCCAGAGCAGATTTCATCCTGCTCTAATGTCCACGAAGAGACGCCAACAGGGAGTGATGCATGGCCACCGCAGCCAGAAAAGCGCCTGCCAAATCCAAATCCGACGGCAAATCGGGGCTTTCCGCCCCCAAGCCCGCCGAGTTCACCAAGGATGAAGAGCTTGCCGCCTACCGGCACATGCTGCTCATCCGTCGTTTCGAGGAAAAGGCCGGCCAGCTTTACGGCATGGGTTTCATCGGCGGCTTCTGTCACCTCTATATCGGCCAGGAAGCGGTCGTCACCGGCATGAAGATGGCGCTGATCGACGGCGATCAGATGATCACCGCCTATCGCGACCACGGCCACATGCTGGCGATGGAGCTGTCGCCGCGCGGCGTCATGGCCGAGCTGACCGGGCGTCGGGGCGGCTTGTCCCGGGGCAAGGGCGGCTCCATGCACATGTTCTCCAAGGAAAAGCACTTTTACGGCGGCCACGGCATCGTCGGTGCGCAGGTGTCTCTTGGTACTGGTCTCGCCTTTGCCAACCGCTACCGCGACAACAACAATGTCTCGCTGACCTATTTCGGCGACGGCGCGGCCAACCAGGGCCAGGTCTATGAAAGCTTCAACATGGCCTCGCTGTGGAAGCTGCCGGTGATCTACATCATCGAGAACAACCGCTATGCGATGGGCACCTCGGTGTCGCGCTCTTCGGCGGAAACCAACTTTTCGCATCGTGGTGCCTCGTTCAAGATCCCGGGCATCCAGGTCGACGGCATGGACGTGCGCGCTGTCAAGGCTGCCGCCGACCAGGCGACCGAATGGTGCCGCGCCGGCAACGGGCCGATCATTCTCGAAATGCAGACCTACCGCTACCGCGGTCACTCGATGTCCGATCCGGCAAAATACCGCTCCAAGGAAGAAGTGCAGAAGATGCGCTCGGACCATGACCCGATCGAGCAGGTCAAGGCACGGCTGATGGAAAAGAAGTGGGCGACCGAGGACGAGCTCAAGACCATCGACAAGGAGGTCCGCGACATCGTCGCCGACGCCGCCGAATTTGCCCAGAACGACGCGGAGCCGGATCCGTCCGAGCTCTGGACCGATATCGTATTGTAACGGGAGGGCAAGGACATGCCGATCGAAATTCTCATGCCCGCTCTCTCGCCGACCATGGAAGAGGGCAATCTTTCCAAGTGGTTGAAGAACGAGGGCGACAAGGTCGTCGCCGGCGACGTTATCGCCGAGATCGAGACCGACAAGGCGACGATGGAAGTCGAAGCTGTTGACGAAGGCACGCTGGGCAAGATCCTGATCGCCGCCGGTACCGAAGGCGTCAAGGTCAACACACCGATCGCCGTGCTGCTGCAGGACGGCGAAAGTGCCGGGGATATCGGCAAGTCTGCGGCGCCCGCCAAGGCGGAAGCACCTGCAAAGGCAGAGGCTCCGGCCGCAGCAGAGGACAAGGCGGAGGCCACAAAGCCGGCCGCCGCACCGGTGGCTGCCGCCCCGAAGACGGAGATCGCCGCCGATCCGGACATTCCGGCCGGCACGGAGATGGTCTCCACCACGGTGCGCGAAGCGCTGCGCGATGCGATGGCCGAGGAAATGCGCCGCGACGGCGATGTCTTCGTCATGGGCGAGGAGGTTGCCGAATACCAGGGCGCCTACAAGATCACGCAGGGCCTGCTGCAGGAATTCGGGCCGCGGCGCGTCGTCGATACGCCGATCACCGAGCATGGCTTTGCCGGCGTTGGCGTGGGTGCGGCGATGGCCGGCCTGAAGCCGATCGTCGAGTTCATGACCTTCAACTTCGCCATGCAGGCGATCGACCAGATCATCAACTCGGCCGCCAAGACGCTCTATATGTCCGGCGGCCAGATGGGCGCGCCGATCGTGTTCCGTGGACCGAACGGTGCCGCCGCACGCGTCGCTGCCCAGCACTCGCAGTGCTATGCCGCCTGGTACAGCCACATTCCGGGCCTGAAAGTGGTGATGCCCTACACCGCCGCTGACGCCAAGGGCTTGCTGAAGGCAGCGATCCGCGATCCGAACCCAATCATCTTCCTCGAGAATGAAATCCTTTACGGTCAGTCCTTCGACGTGCCGAAGCTGGACGATTTCGTGTTGCCGATCGGCAAGGCGCGCATCCATAAATCAGGCAAGGATGTCACCATCGTCTCCTTCGGCATCGGCATGACCTATGCGGTCAAGGCTGAAGCGGGACTGCGTGGCCTTGGCATCGATGCCGAGATCATCGACTTGCGCACGATCCGGCCGCTCGATCTCGACACCATCATCGCCTCGGTCAAGAAGACCAACCGCCTGGTGGTGGTGGAGGAAGGTTATCCGCAGAACTCGGTCGGCGACCATATCGCCAACCAGGTGTCGCAGCGCGCCTTCGACTTTCTGGACGCGCCGGTCATCACCATCGCCGGCAAGGATGTGCCGATGCCTTATGCGGCCAACCTCGAGAAGCTGGCGTTGCCGAATGTCGGCGAAGTCATCGAGGCGGTCAAAGCCGTCACGTATCGCTGAACCGGGCGGGAGGACAAAATGCCAATCAACATCACCATGCCGGCCCTGTCGCCCACGATGGAAGAGGGCAATCTGTCCAAGTGGCTCGTCAAGGAAGGCGACAAGGTTTCGCCGGGCGATGTCATTGCCGAGATCGAGACCGACAAGGCGACGATGGAAGTCGAAGCTGTCGATGAGGGCACGGTTGCAAAGCTCGTCGTTCCCGCCGGCACCGAGGGCGTCAAGGTCAATGCGCTGATCGCCGTGCTCGCCGGAGAGGGCGAGGATGCAGGCGCCGTCGCGAAAAGCGGTGGCGGTGCCGCACCAGCGAAAGCCGAGGCGCCGAAAGCGGAGGAGCCCAAGGCTGACGCACCAAAGGCGGAAGCATCAAAGGCGGAACCGGTCGCGACCGCACCCAAGGCAGAGGCGGCTCCAGTTGCCAATGGTCATGCGGCCGGCGAGCGCACCTTCGCCTCGCCGCTCGCACGTCGCATCGCCAGGGAAGCCGGCGTCGATGTGTCTGCCGTGACCGGCACCGGCCCGCATGGCCGCGTCGTCAAGGCAGATATCGACGCCGCGATTGCCGGTGGCGGCGCCAAGCCTGCCGCCAAGGCAGCACCCGCCGGGGCTCCGGCAACTGCTCCTGCTGTGAAGGCGATGTCCGACGATCAGGTGCTGAAGCTGTTCGAGGCTGGCTCCTACGATCTCGTCCCGCATGACAATATGCGCAAGACCATTGCGCGCCGCCTGGTCGAGGCCAAGACCACCATCCCGCATTTCTACCTGACGCTCGACTGCGAGCTCGATGCACTCCTCGCATTGCGCACGCAGATTAACGCCGCAGCCCCGGTAAAGAAGACCGACAAAGGCGATGCGCCCGCCTACAAGCTGTCGGTCAACGACATGGTCATCAAGGCGATGGCGATGGCGCTGAAGGCGGTGCCGGATGCCAATGCCTCATGGACCGAAAGCGCCATGGTCAAGCACAAGCATGCCGATGTCGGCGTCGCCGTGTCGATCCCGGGCGGCCTGATCACACCGATCATTCGGCATGCCGACGAAAAGACGCTGTCCACCATCTCCAACGAGATGAAGGATCTGGCCAGCCGGGCGCGCAGCCGCAAGCTGAAGCCGGAAGAGTATCAGGGCGGCACCACGGCGGTGTCCAACCTCGGCATGTTCGGCATCAAGGACTTTGCCGCCGTCATCAACCCGCCGCATGCGACGATCCTTGCCGTCGGTGCCGGCGAGGAGCGGGCGGTGGTCAAGAACGGCGAGATCAAAATCGCCACCGTGATGTCGGTGACGCTGTCGACCGACCATCGCGCCGTCGACGGCGCGCTGGGTGCCGAACTGCTGGTCGCCTTCAAGCGCCTGATCGAGAACCCGATGGGCATGCTGGTTTAGGACGGAGAGGGCGGTGCGGATCTTCTTCACCTCCCTTATGGCGTTTTTCCTGTCAGGATTGGCAGGCGGCTTGGTTGCTCAACAGCTGGCGGTCGCAACCCATGCGCAGGAAGAATACATTCTGGTGTTCATGACGTCGGTGCTTGTCACCATTGTCGCGACGATCGTGTTTTTCATCGCGCAGCTTTTTTCGAACGCACCGTCGATCATCAACTGGCTGGGCCTCTGCGCAATTGTCCTGTTCGTGCTGATCGGGCTCGGCCTGATCGGTTGGACGTTCTCTCAGCCGGTCGATAAGCGCCAGTGGGAAGGTGACCTGCCGATCGTCGCCGGCCTGGTTTTGCCGAACCTGGCCACTGTGCTGGTTCACTGGCTGTTCGTGCGCTGGCGGTTGAGGCGCGGCTCGATTAACGCACAGGTGGGCGCATGAAGACGGTTCTTTGTTACGGCGACTCGCTGACCTGGGGCTACAATGCCGAAGGTGGCCGCCATGCGCTGGAAGACCGCTGGCCGAGCGTGCTGCAGGCAGCGTTAGGCGCCGACGTGCAAGTGATTGCCGATGGCCTCAACGGCCGCACCACGGCCTTCGACGATCATCTGGCCGGTGCGGACCGCAACGGTGCAAAACTGCTACCAACCGTCCTGACGACCCATGCGCCGATCGACCTGATTGTCATCATGCTCGGCGCCAACGACATGAAGCCGTGGATCCACGGCAATCCCGTCGCGGCCAAGCAGGGCATCCAGCGGCTGATCGACATCGTGCGCGGTCACGACTATCCGTTCGACTGGCCGGCGCCGCAGATCCTGATCGTTTCGCCGCCTGTGGTCAGCCGTACAGACAATGCCGAATTCAAGGAGATGTTCGCCGGCGGTGACGAGGCTTCGACGCGGTTGGCGCCGCTCTATGCCGCTCTTGCCGATGAGGCCGGCTGCGGCTTCTTCGACGCCGGCAGCGTGGCGCAAACCACCCCGCTCGACGGCGTCCATCTCGATGCCGAAAACACGCGAAACATCGGCAAGGCGCTGGCACCCGTCGTGCGCGTCATGCTGGAATTGTGAAGGAGAAAAACCGTGGCTGAGAACTACGACGTCATCATCATCGGCTCCGGCCCTGGCGGCTATGTCACCGCGGTGCGTTCCGCGCAACTCGGCTTCAAGACGGCGATCGTCGAGCGCGAGCATCTCGGCGGTATCTGCCTCAACTGGGGCTGCATCCCGACCAAGGCGCTGCTGCGCTCGGCCGAGATCATGCACTATTCGGACCACCTGAAGGATTACGGGCTGAAGCTCGACGGCAAGGTCAGCGTCGATGCGTCAGCCGTGGTCGACCGCTCGCGCAAGGTGTCGCTGCGGCTCAATGGCGGCGTTGCCTTCCTCATGAAGAAGAACAAGGTCGACGTCATCTGGGGCGAGGCCAAGCTTTCGAAGCCGGGCGAGATCGTCGTGTCGAAGACGGCCAAGAAGCCGATGGAGCCGCAGCCGCCAGTGCCGAAAGGCGTCAAAGGCGAAGGCACCTATACCGCCAAGCACATCATCCTGGCGACCGGCGCCCGGCCGCGCGCACTGCCCGGTATCGAGCCGGACGGCAAGCTGATCTGGACTTATTTTGAAGCCATGGTGCCGAAGGAGATGCCGAAGTCGCTGCTGGTCATGGGGTCGGGCGCCATCGGCATCGAATTCGCCTCCTTCTACCGCACCATGGGCGCCGAAGTGACGGTGGTCGAGCTGCTGCCTGCGGTGATGCCGGTCGAGGATGCCGAAGTCTCGAAATTCGCGCAGAAGCAGTTCGAGAAGCAAGGCATGAAGATCATCCTCGAAGCCAAGGTGACCAAGGTCGAGAAGGGTGCCAACTCGGTCACCGCGCATGTCGAGATGAAGGACGGTAAGGTCGAGAAGATCACCGCCGATCGGATGATCTCGGCCGTCGGCGTCCAGGGCAACATCGAGGGCCTCGGGCTCGAGGCGCTTGGCGTGAAAACGGAGCGTGGCTGCGTCGTCATCGATGGTTACGGCAAGACCAACGTGCCGGGCATCTACGCCATCGGCGATGTCGCCGGCCCGCCGATGCTCGCTCACAAGGCCGAACATGAGGGGGTCGTGTGCATCGAGAAGATCGCAGATTTTCCTGGCGTGCATGCCACCGACAAGCTGAAGATTCCGGGCTGCACCTACTGCAATCCGCAGGTCGCCTCGGTAGGCCTGACGGAAGCCAAGGCCAAGGCCGAGGGCAAGGACATCCGGGTCGGGCGCTTCCAGTTCGCCGCCAATGGCAAGGCCATTGCGCTCGGCGAGGATCAGGGTTTCATCAAGACCATCTTCGACAAGAAGACCGGTCAATTGCTCGGCGCCCACATGGTCGGTGCCGAAGTGACCGAACTGATCCAGGGTTTTGTCGTGGCGATGAACCTGGAGACGACCGAGGAAGAGCTGATGCACACCATCTTCCCGCACCCGACGCTGTCGGAGATGATGAAGGAAAGCGTGCTCGACGCCTATGGCCGCGCGCTCAACGCCTGATAGATTGAAAGCGCTGCTACAGATGGAACCCGGCGGCAAGGTACTTCGTTTGCGAATGCGTTTTCACGTATCCCACAAGGAGAAGGCATATGCACCTGAATGGCGTCGGCTGGATAGCAGCCATCATCATCGGCGGCCTGGCAGGCTGGTTCGCCGAAATGTTCATGAAGAGCAACACCGGCATCTTCATGAACATCGTCATGGGCATCGTCGGCGCGGTCGTGCTGAACGCCATTCTGCAGGCTCTCAATTTTGGCCCGTTCGGCGTCGGCTGGATTGCCTATCTGATCACCGGCTTTATCGGTGCCTGCCTGCTGATCTGGGCCGGGCGTCTGGTGCGCCGTTAGCATCACTGAAGAGTTGCTATGCGAAAAAGGCTGTTGCGGCATGCGCCGTGGCGGCCTTTTTCTTTGCGTTGAAAAGTCTTAGATGACGTTATGACAGCGAACGCCTGACTGGCGTCGCGAATGAACCAGGTTTCCCGATGGTCACTGTCCTCGATACGATCGCCAACGCCCCGCGCTTGCGGCATCCGGAAAAGGCGCACAAGCCTGATCAGGACGTGCTGCGCAAGCCCGACTGGATCCGCGTCAAGGCGCCGGTGTCGAAGGGCTATGCCGAAACGCGCGAAATCGTCAAATCGCACAAGCTGGTGACGGTCTGCGAAGAGGCCGGCTGCCCTAACATCGGCGAATGCTGGGAAAAGAAGCACGCCACCTTCATGATCATGGGCGAGATCTGCACCCGCGCCTGCGCCTTCTGCAACGTCGCCACGGGCATTCCAACAGCGCTTGACCCGGATGAACCGGCCCGCGTCGCGCATGCGGTCAAGCAGATGGGCCTTACCCATGTGGTCATCACCTCGGTGGACCGTGACGATCTCTCCGATGGCGGTGCGCAGCATTTCGCTGAAGTCATTCGTGCCATCCGGGCCGCGACGCCTTCGACGACGATCGAAATCCTGACGCCCGACTTCCTGCGCAAGGACGGCGCGCTGGAGATCGTCGTGGCCGCCAAGCCCGACGTCTTCAACCACAATCTCGAAACCGTACCGTCGAACTATCTGACGGTTCGTCCGGGCGCCCGCTATTTCCATTCGATCCGGCTGTTGCAGCGGGTCAAGGAGCTTGATCCGTCAATCTTCACCAAGTCCGGCATCATGGTGGGGCTGGGCGAGGAACGGAATGAAATCCTGCAGCTGATGGACGATCTGCGGTCCGCCAATGTCGATTTCATGACCATCGGCCAGTACCTGCAGCCGTCGAAGAAGCACCACCCGGTGATCCGCTTCGTCACGCCGGAGGAGTTCAAATCCTTTGAGACGATCGGCCGGACCAAGGGTTTCCTGCTGGTGGCATCTAGCCCGCTGACGCGTTCATCGCATCACGCCGGCGACGATTTTGCCAAGCTGCGCGCGGCACGGGAAGCGATTCTCAAGAAATCAGCTTAACTCGCTGGTTCCATGCCAAAATTCGAAGCCACCCGACGCGTATCCCATACACCCGAGCAGATGTTCGCTTTGGTCGCCGATGTTGAATCCTATCCGCAATTCCTGCCGCTTTGCGAAGCGCTGACGGTTCGCTCGCGCAAGGAGCGTGACGGGCGCACTGTTCTGCTTGCCGACATGAGCATCGGCTACAAGGCCATCCGCGAAACCTTCACGACGCAGGTGCTGCTGAAGCCCGCCGAGAACGCCATCGACGTGAAATACATCGACGGGCCGTTCAAATATTTGAGCAATGTCTGGCGTTTCGAACCCGACGGCGCCGGTTGCGCCGTCCGCTTCTTCATCGACTACGAGTTCAAGAGCCGTATTCTGGGCGCGGTCATGGGAACCATGTTCGATCGCGCCTTCCGCATGTTCGCCGAAGCCTTTGAGAAGCGCGCCGACGTCATCTACGGTGCAAAACCGTCTTGAGGCCCTGCGCATGCTTTTCTGGATAGCGAGCACCGTTGGACTGGCAATCGCCTATCTCTTCGGTACCATGCCCACGGGTTATCTGGCGGGGAAGCTGCTCAAGGGCATCGATATCCGGGAGCATGGCTCCAAATCCACCGGGGCAACGAACGTCTTGCGGGTCTTGGGAAAATGGCCTGCGTTGGTGGTGTTGCTGCTGGATGTGCTGAAAGGCGCGGCGGCGATCGTTTTTGCCCGCTGGTTCTATCCCTGGTTCATCACGTTGCCGTTGGTTACGCCATCGACCCCGCTTGACCTGCAAACCTGGGTGCCTTGGGCTGTTTGCCTGGCCGGAATTGCCGTGTTGTTGGGACATGGCCGTTCGATCTGGCTGAATTTTACAGGTGGCAAATCCGCTGCGACGGGGCTTGGCGTGTTGCTGGCTCTGTCTTGGCCGGTAGGTGTGGGGGCTGCGGCGGCTTTTGGTGCTGTGCTGGCTACGTCTCGGATAGTTTCCCTGAGTTCGATGGTAGCGGCGTTGACCGCGATCGCCCTCATCTGTGGCCTGGAGCAACCGTTGGCCTATCGGTTGCTGGTGATTGCGGGCAGCATCTACGTGATTGCGCGCCATCGTGCCAACATTCAGCGGCTGCTGGCTGGGACGGAGCCACGCTTAGGGCAAAGCAGCCCGGAATCGAAAACGTAACCGCAATCCAGCTTTCGGGCCCGCCCGCCCAACGTTTTTATAACCCTATCCGAGTGCTTGTAGGCCCAGTTCCAGCGCTTGCCGGACCGTTTCGCGACGAATGAAATCGCGGCCTTTGTCTGCAAAGAGCTGGTGCTCGGCGACAATCGGTCGGCCGTCCAGCGCAACCCCGAACCAGACCAGGCCGACCGGTTTTCCCGCCGAACCGCCGCCAGGCCCGGCAATGCCGGTGACCGCCAGGGTCAGCCCGGCGCGCGAACGGACAAGCGCGCCTGTTGCCATCTCGATCGCCGTCTCGCGCGAAACCGCGCCGTGCGCCTCAAGCGTGGCGGCGGAGACACCGAGCATGTCCATCTTGGCCTCGTTGGAATAGGTGATGAAGCCGCGATCGACCACGGCCGAGGAACCGGCGATGTCGGTGAGCGCGGAGATGATCATGCCGCCGGTGCAGCTTTCCGCCGTTGCTAGCATGATGCCGCGCTTCTGGCAGGCTTGCAGCAGCGCATTTGCCAGCTCGTTGTTGCTCATTCCGGCACCTCGCCGGGAAACACCACGCTGGCGGTGGCAATCGCCGCTATGCCTTCCTCGCGCCCGACAAAGCCGAGCTTCTCATTGGTTGTGGCCTTGATCGAGATGCGATCCGGCGTAATCGCCAGCATCTGAGAAAGGGCTGCGGTCATGGCCTCGCGATGCGGCCCGACGCGCGGCGCTTCGCAGATCAGCGTGATGTCGGCATTGGCGATGCGGCCGCCGCGCGCGCGCACCAGCCTTGCCGCATGCTCGACGAATATGCGCGACGCAGCGCCTTTCCACTGCGGGTCGGATGGCGGAAAATGCGTGCCGATGTCGCCTGCGCCGCAAGTCGCCAGCAGCGCATCGGTCAAGGCGTGCAGACCGACATCGGCGTCGGAATGGCCGGACAGCTTCTTGTCGTGTGCAATGGCGACGCCACACAAAGTGACATGGTCTCCCGGTTCGAAGGCGTGGACGTCGTAGCCATTGCCGGTACGGATATCGGGAAAGCGCACGCGTTCGCCGGAAAGCCGCTGGTCCGCCATCGCAATATCCCGTGCCCAGGTGAGTTTGACATTGTCCGGCGAGCCCGGAACGATCTTGACCGGAATATTCGCCCATTCGGCGATCGCGGCATCGTCGGTAAAATCCATTCTTCCCAGATGATGGGCTTTCTCGTGCGCGGCAAGAATGGGCCAGAACGGAAAGCCCTGTGGCGTTTGCGCCGCGTGAAGACCGCTGCGCGAAACGGTTTCGCCAACCACGCCGGAGGCCGATTCGCGCTTCAGCGTGTCGGCGACGGGCAAAGCGGGCAACGCGCCCTCGCGCTCGCCGATGGCGGCGATGGTGCGATCTATCAGGTCCGCATCGACAAACGGGCGGACGGCGTCGTGGATCAGAACCTGCGCCGGCGCGTGGCCTCTAAGGGCAAGCAGGCCGAGCCGGACGGATTCCTGCCTCGTCGCCCCGCCCATGATGGCGGTGACGCGCTCTACATTGGCGCCCGCCGCCTGCCGGAACAGCTCGTGGTCATCGGCATGAATGGCGACGACGATCTCGCTGGTCCGCGGGTGGGCCAGAAAAATGTCCAGCGTGTGTGCAATGACGGCAAAGCCGCCAATGTGTTGATATTGCTTCGGTCCGTTGGCCTGTCCGGCGCGCGCACCACGGCCGGCCGCAACGATCACCACCGCGACCTTGCCATCCGCATCCGAAACGTGATTTTCACTTGCGTCAGTCATGCCCGTTTGGTCCTAGCGCACGATCCCGAAAAGTGTAATCGGTTTTCGGAAAGATCGTGCGCTAAGTATGAAATTCCAAAGCGTCCTTTGCGCGTCCTGAGGGACGCGCGGCGCTTTGGTCGCGGCCAAAGCCGAAGGCCAGCATTTTCCCAATTGCGCCTAAATGTGGCGTCATTCCGCGTTGCACATTGCGCCGGTTCTGGCTAGAGAATGTGCAACGAATGAAGATGCTTGGTTTTTGTGCATGGTTAACTTGACCAAATTGCCTGACTTGACCAAATTGGCAGGGCCGCTTGATGTCGGCGGTGTGAGACTCCGCAATCGCGTGTTCCTCGCACCAATGTCGGGGATTACGGACGAGCCGTTCCGGCAGCGTGCCCACGCGCATGGAGCAGGCCTGGTCGTGTCCGAAATGGTTGCCAGCGGAGAGCTCGCCAAGGGCAGGGCCGGTTTCAACCTGCGCATACGCCACTCCGGCCTGCCCGTCCATATGGTTCAGCTTGCAGGCCGTGAGGCGATGCACATGGCCGAAGGTGCCAGAATCGCAGCCGGTGAGGGGGCCGACATCATCGACATCAACATGGGCTGCCCGGCCAAGAAGGTTACCGGCGGTTATGCGGGTTCGGCATTGATGCTGGATCTCGACCACGCACTGTCGCTGATCGACGCCGTTGTCGGCGCGGTCGAGGTGCCAGTGACGGTCAAGATGCGGCTTGGCTGGGACGAAGGCGCGCTCAACGCGCCGATGCTCGCGCGCCGCGCCGAGCAGGCCGGTGTCAGCATGGTGACCGTGCACGGCCGCACGCGCTGCCAGTTCTACCAGGGCAAGGCCGACTGGCGCGCCATCGCCCGCGTCAAGGAAGCCGTGTCCATCCCGGTCGTCGCCAATGGTGACGTCTCTTCGCCGGCGGAAGCGGCCGACATTCTCGATCAATCGGGTGCCGACGCCGTGATGATCGGCCGTGCCCATTATGGCGCGCCCTGGATCGCAGGCGGCATTGCGGCCGCGGCGACCGGCGAGGCGACGCCAAACATGCCACGGGACTCGACCGCGGTCGCCGACTACATCGTGGCCCACTACGAGGACATGCTGGCGCTCTACGGCGCCGAAAGCGGCCTGCGCCAGGCGCGCAAGCATCTTGGCTGGTATCTTGATCGGCATGCCGGCGGCGTCGCCGACGACAGCCGAAAGGCTATACTGACCGCATTCGAGCCCGCGCGCGTTATTGCCTTGCTGCGCGATGTGTTTTCGCGCGATCCGCAACCCTTGAACCTGCGGAGCGCCGCATGAACGCCGCCGCCGGCCAGGGCGCCGAAATGGCGGATGCCGCCCAAATCGTGCTCAACACCATCCGCCGCCCGGTGATCATGATCAGCGAGGAGGGGTTCATCACCTTCGCCAACGCCGATGCGGAAGACTTTTTTCGCTCGAGCGCGACCATGCTCGCCCGCAACACGCTGTCAAAACTCATTCCCTTCGGCAGCCCGCTGCTGACACTGGTCGACCAGGTGCGCGAGCGCCGGGCTCCGGTCAACGAGTACCGCGTCGACGTGTCGTCGCCGCGGCTCGGCATCGAGAAGGTCGTCGATCTCTATGTCGCGCCGGTACCGGAATTTCCGGGCTCGGTGGTGGTTATGTTCCAGGAACGGTCGATGGCCGACAAGATTGACCGGCAGATGACGCATCGGGGCGCGGCACGTTCGGTCACCGGTCTGGCGGCGATGCTTGCCCATGAGATCAAGAACCCGCTCTCAGGCATCCGCGGCGCTGCCCAGTTGCTCGAACTGTCGGCTTCCGACGAAGACCGCGCGCTGACGCGGCTGATCACCGACGAGACCGATCGCATCGTGTCGCTGGTCGATCGCATGGAGGTATTTTCCGACGAGCGGCCGATCGACCGCTACCCCGTCAACATCCATGTCGTTCTCGACCATGTGAAGGCGATTGCCAAGAACGGTTTTGCCAAGAGAATCAAGATATTGGAGGATTATGATCCTTCGTTGCCTCCGGTGTTTGCCAACCGCGACCAGTTGATCCAGGTGTTCCTCAACCTGGTCAAGAACGCCGCCGAGGCGATCGGCAGCGACCCGCAGGGCGAGATCGTGCTGTCGACCGCCTTCCGGCCAGGCATCCGTGTTTCCGTTCCGGGCACGCAGGACCGCGTGTCGCTGCCGCTGGAATTCTGCGTGCGCGACAACGGCTCCGGCGTTTCGGAAGACATCTTGCCGATCCTGTTCGACCCGTTCATCACCACCAAGCCGAACGGCTCCGGGTTGGGTCTTGCGCTGGTCGCCAAGATCGTCGGCGAGCATGGCGGCATCATCGAATGCGAATCGACGCCGCGCGGCACCACATTCCGCATCCTGATGCCGGCCTGGAAAGAAGCGCCAAACGGCGCCGATGATGACGGTGAAGGAGACCGCAAATGACCGTTCGCGGCAATATTCTCGTCGCCGACGACGACGCGGCGATCCGTACCGTCCTCAACCAGGCGCTTTCGCGCGCCGGCCACGAGGTGCGCGTCACCTCCAATGCTTCGACTTTGTGGCGCTGGGTGGCGGCGGGCGAGGGCGACCTTGTCATCACCGATGTGGTCATGCCGGACGAGAACGCCTTCGACATGCTGCCGCGCATCAAGAAGGCGAGGCCGGAGCTGCCGGTCATCGTCATGAGCGCTCAGAACACCTTCATGACGGCGATCCGCGCCTCCGAAACCGGCGCCTATGAATATCTGCCTAAGCCGTTCGACCTGACCGAACTGCTCAACATCGTCAACCGCGCGCTTTCCGAGCCGCGTCGGCCGAAGATCGACGCGCGGCCGGAAGAGCAGCCCGATGCAATGCCGCTGGTCGGCCGCTCGGCCGCCATGCAGGACATCTACCGCATGCTGGCGCGCATGATGCAGACCGACCTGACGGTGATGATCTCGGGCGAATCCGGTACCGGCAAGGAGCTGGTGGCGCGCGCGCTGCATGAATATGGCCGCCGCCGCGGCGGCCCCTTCGTCGCCATCAATATGGCGGCGATCCCGCGCGACCTGATCGAATCGGAACTGTTCGGTCACGAGAAGGGTGCCTTCACCGGCGCACAGAATCGCTCGACCGGGCGCTTCGAGCAGGCTGAAGGCGGCACGCTGTTCCTCGACGAAATCGGCGACATGCCGATGGAGGCGCAGACGCGGCTGCTGCGCGTGCTCCAACAGGGCGAATACACGACGGTTGGCGGACGCACGCCGATCAAGACCGACGTGCGCATCGTCGCCGCCACCAACAAGGATCTGCGCACGCTGATCAACCAGGGGCTTTTCCGCGAGGATCTTTTCTATCGCCTCAATGTCGTGCCGCTCCGGCTGCCAGCGCTGCGCGAGCGCTCCGAGGACGTGCCGGACCTCGTCCGCCACTTCTTCAAGCTCGGCGAAATGGAAGGCCTACAGACCAAGCGCATTTCTTCCGGCGGCATCGAGTTGATGAAGCGCTATCCGTGGCCAGGCAATGTTCGCGAACTGGAAAACCTGGTTCGCAGGCTTGCCGCGCTCTATTCGCAGGACGAAATTTCCGCCGAGATCATCGAGGCCGAGCTGAAGACCGGCGAGCGCCCCGTAGTGCCGGGAGGCGGTAACCTCATTCCCGACGATTTGTCGATTGGCCAGGCGGTCGAGCATTTCCTGCAGCGCTATTTCGCGTCGTTTGCCGGCGACTTGCCTCCTGCCGGGCTCTATCAGCGCATCCTGTCCGAGGTCGAGTTTCCGCTTGTCCTGGCCTCGATGACGGCAACGCGTGGCAACCAGATCAAGGCTGCGGAACTGCTGGGCTTGAACCGCAACACGCTGCGCAAGAAGATTCGCGAGCTCGGCGTCAACGTCTACAAATCATCGCGGCAGGGCTGAGCCTTGATCTGAGCCCGCGCTCTTTTCAGGGGATCGGCTCGCGAAAGATTTCCGTCTCGGTCACACTTGTTGCATAATCGCCACAATGCGTTGCATACATCCGACGCAATCATGGCTCTAGACGGCGACATGGCTCCGCAGGCACCGACAACAAACCAACCGCTTTTCAGCGAACCCGGCGCTCGTGACGGGCGCCGGCTGCTTGCGCTGCCAGGCGTGATCGCGGTCGTCGGCGCGCTGATGACGGCGGCGATCTCGTTCGCCATCCTCGTTGGCGCCACGCCGATCACACCGAACGAGTCGACTACGCTGGCGTTGATTGCCCTCAACACGGCTTTCGTCCTGTTTCTTATCGCGCTGGTCGGGCGTGAGGTGCACCGCATCCTGATGGCGCGCCGGCATGGCAAGGCCGCTTCGCGGCTGCATGTGCGCATTGTCGCCATGTTCGCCCTGGTTGCTGCCATTCCAGCCATCATGGTGGCCATCATCGCGTCGATCACGCTCGACATCGGCCTCGACCGCTGGTTCGAGATCCGCACCAAGACGATCGTCAATTCATCGCTGTCGATCGCCGACGCCTATGTCCAGGAAAATGCCCGCAACCTCCAGGGCACGACGCTGTCCATGGCCTATGATCTCGATGCGTCGCGCACGCTCTACGGCCTTGATCGTACCGGCTTTCTCGACCTGATGAACAAGGAAGCCGTGGGCCGTTCGCTGGCCCATGCGGCGCTGATCAAGCCGGACGGCTCTTTCGTCATGAGCGCCAAGACCGATACGGATTTCGCCATGCCCGAGCCGCCGGAAGGCGCGGTGGCCAGCGCTACCGACGGCAAGCCGGTGCTGATCGAACCGAAAACGCGCAACATCATGGGTGCCATCGTCAAGCTGCGGGAGATCGAAGGACTCTACCTCTACACCATTCGGCTCGTCGACCCCGAAGTGATCAAGGCAAGGCAGATCGTCAGGTCCAACACCGACGAATATCGGGGGCTGGAAGATAACCGCCGTACCTCTCAGGTGGCCTTCGCGCTGCCCTATCTGTCGTTGACGCTCATCATTATCCTGTCCGCGATCTGGACCGGCATTGCGGTCGCCGACCGTCTGGTGCGGCCCATTCGCCAGCTCATCGGCGCCGCCGACGAGGTCGCGACCGGCAATCTCGACGTCGCGGTTCCCGTCAGGCCTTCGGACGGCGATGTCGCGTCGCTCGGCGATACGTTCAACAAGATGCTTCTCGAACTGAAATCGCAGCGCAATGAGATCCTGTCCGCCAAGGACCTGATCGATGAGAGGCGCCGCTTCTCGGAAGCCGTGCTTGCCGGCGTTACCGCCGGCGTCATCGGCGTCGATCCCTACGGCATCGTCACCATCGTCAACCGCTCGGCCGAGGCGATGCTGGCGATTTCGGCCAGCGCAGCCCTTGGGCAGAATCTTTCCGCCGTGCTGCCGCATGTCGGCCGCGTCTTCGAGATCGGCCGCAAGTCCGGCAAACCCGTCTATCGTGAGCAGGTGACCTTTTACCGCGCCGGTGCCGAGCGGACCTTCAACGTGCAGATCACGATCGAGGCCGGCGACGACGGCTCGGAGGAAAAATCCTATGTGGTGACGGTCGACGACATCACCGACCTGGTTCAGGCGCAGCGCTCGTCGGCCTGGGCGGACGTGGCGCGGCGTATCGCCCACGAGATCAAGAACCCGCTGACGCCGATCCAGCTCTCGGCCGAACGTATCAAGCGCCGTTACGGCAAGGTGATTACCGAGGACCGCGAGGTTTTCGACCAATGCACCGACACCATCATCCGTCAGGTTGAGGATATCGGCCGTATGGTGGACGAATTCTCGGCGTTCGCGCGCATGCCAAAGCCCGAGATGAAGGCGATAGATCTGCGCGAATCGCTGCGTGAGGCCTCGTTCCTGGTCGAGGTCAGCCGCGCCGACATCACTTTCGAGCGGATTTTCGGCACGGAGCCGCTAAAGGGCACTTTCGACAGCCGCTTGATGGCGCAGGCTTTCGGCAATGTGATCAAGAACGCCGCCGAGGCCATCGACGGATTGGAACAGAAGGACGGTTCGCACGGCATAATCCGGATTCAAGCCGGGCGCCAGAATGGTGCGATTCGAATCGACGTCATCGACAATGGCAAAGGCCTGCCGCGCGAGAATCGCCAACGGCTGCTCGAGCCCTACATGACCACACGCGAGAAGGGCACCGGACTTGGCCTCGCTATCGTCAAGAAGATCGTGGAGGACCATGGCGGCAGGCTGGAACTACACGATGCTCCAGCGGACTTCCACGATGGGCGCGGCGCGATGATCAGCATCATCCTGCCGCCTGCGGCCGCAACGGCTCCGCGCGGCGAAAGCAGGGCGGAAAACGAAAGAGAAACTGAAAAGGTCGGTAATGGCGTCTGATATTCTCATCGTCGATGACGAGGAAGACATCCGTGAACTCGTCGCGGGCATACTGAGCGACGAAGGTCACGAAACCCGCACGGCATTCGATGCCGACAGCGCGCTCGCTGCTATAGCTGATCGCGCGCCGCGGCTGATTTTCCTCGATATCTGGCTGCAGGGCTCGCGCCTGGACGGGCTGGCGCTGCTCGACGAGATCAAGACCATGCATCCGACCTTGCCGGTGGTGATGATTTCCGGCCACGGCAACATCGAAACGGCGGTCTCCGCCATCCGTCGCGGCGCCTATGACTTCATCGAAAAGCCGTTCAAGGCCGACAGGCTGATCCTTATTGCCGAGCGTGCGCTGGAGACCTCGAAATTGCGGCGCGAGGTTTCCGACCTCAAGCTGCGCAGCGGCGAAACCTTCGATCTGATCGGCATGTCGTCGGCGATGAGCCAGTTGCGCCAGACGATCGAACGCGTCGCGCCGACCAACAGCCGCGTGATGATCATCGGACCGTCTGGCTCGGGCAAGGAACTGGCCGCGCGCGCCATCCACACGCTGTCGGCGCGCAAGAGCGCACCTTTCGTGACGCTGAGCGCCGCCAACATCACGCCCGAGCGCATGGAGATCGAGCTGTTCGGCACCGAATCGAATGGCGTCGAGCGCAAGGTCGGGGCGCTGGAGGAGGCCCATCGCGGTATCCTCTACATCGACGAGGTGGCCGACATGCCGCGCGAGACGCAGAACAAGATCCTGCGCGTGCTGGTCGAGCAGCAGTTCGAGCGGGTAGGGGGAACCAAGCGGGTCAAGGTCGATGTCCGCATCATCTCCTCGACCTCGCAGAACCTCGAAGCGATGATTGCCGACGGGCGTTTTCGCGAGGATCTTTACCATCGCCTCGCGGTGGTTCCGGTCATCGTGCCGGGATTGGCCGAGCGGCGCGAGGATATTCCCTACCTCGTCGATAATTTCATGAAGCAGATCGCCCGCCAGGCCGGCATCAAGCCGCGCCGCATCGGCGACGACGCGCTGGCCGTGCTGCAGGCGCACAACTGGCCGGGCAACGTTCGCCAGCTGCGCAACAATGTCGAGCGCCTGATGATCCTTGCGCGCGGCGACGACGTCGATGCGCCGATCACCGCCGACCTGTTGCCGGCCGAGATCGGCGATGTCATGCCGCGCACGCCGAATCAATCCGACCAGCACATCATGGCGCTGCCGTTGCGCGAAGCGCGTGAGCAGTTCGAGAAGGATTACCTGATCGCCCAGATCAACCGGTTCGGCGGCAACATCTCGAAGACCGCCGAGTTCATCGGCATGGAGCGCTCCGCTCTGCATCGCAAGCTGAAGTCGCTGGGCGTCTGAGCGCGACATATCCAGCCGCCGCGCCCGGGCCGAGCATTTGCCGGTTACGGCGGCGGTGGAATCGCATAAGAAAGCCCCGAGAATATCTAGAGGTTGCCCATGCCGCGCATTGCCTATGTCAACGGGCGCTATGTCACGCACGCCGATGCCGCCGTCCATATCGAGGACCGTGGCTATCAGTTCGCCGACGGTGTCTATGAGGTCTGCGAGGTGGCGCGTGGTTTCATCGTCGACATGCCGCGCCATCTGTCCCGGCTGAACCGCTCGCTGACCGAATTGTCGATCGCCTGGCCGGTCACCTCCCGCGTGCTGCCACTCATTCTGCGCGAGGTGGTCAATCGCAACCAGGTCGCCAATGGCCTGGTCTACGTGCAGGTGACGCGCGGCGTGGCCAGCCGCGACTTCGCCTTCCCTTCCGCCGACACGAAGCCGGCCCTGGTAGTCACCGCCAGGAAGGCCGACGCAGCGGCTGGAGCGAAGCGAGCCGAGACCGGCATCGCGGTCATCACCGTGCCGGAGAACCGCTGGGACCGCGTCGACATCAAGACCGTCGGGCTGCTGCCCAATGTATTGGCCAAGCAGAAGGCCAAGGAAGCCGGTGCGCAGGAAGCCTGGTTCGTCGACGATGAAGGCAACGTAAAAGAAGGCGGCTCGTCCAATGCCTGGATCGTCACCCGGGACGGCGTCCTGGTCACCAGGCCGGCCGAGCACGGCATCTTGCGCGGCATCACCCGCACGACCATGTTCGAAGTGGCGGCCAAGCTTGGCCTGAAGATCGAGGAGCGCGGCTTTTCCGTCGCCGAGGCCAAGGCGGCACGCGAGGCGTTCATCAGCTCCGCAACGACAATCGCCATGCCGGTGGTGAGCATCGACGGCGATACGGTCGCCAACGGGCACCCCGGCTCAATAACACTTTCCTTGCGGCAGGCCTTTTTTGACATTGCGGAAAAAAGTCCAGCCTGATAACCGCACAGGTGGAATGAACATCAATATATCTCGTTCTGCTTGTCGTTACTGACGACAAGACGGTGTTTGCGAGCTTGACATGCGCCCGTTAATTTGGCGCATTGGCTTGCAAACCGAAGGGGATCGGCGAAAGACAAGAACAATGGCGGAACGATCGCAAAACCTTCAGGACCTGTTCCTGAATTCAGTTCGCAAGAGCAAGAACCCGCTCACCATCTTCCTCATCAACGGCGTGAAGCTGACCGGCGTGGTCACTTCGTTCGACAATTTCTGTGTCCTGCTGCGCCGCGACGGTCACTCCCAGCTCGTCTACAAGCACGCCATTTCCACGATCATGCCGAGCCAGCCGGTTCAGATGTTCGATGGCGAGGAAAGCCAGGGCGCCTGATTGGCACGTGAGAAAGACGCGGACGCCACCGTTCGCGGAAAACCAACACATCATCCCGGGACGGAAGCCAAGGGCCCGACCCGGGCCGTTGTCATTGTGCCCGTCCTTACCCGCCACCAGCGCAACGACGACGAGACCAACCGTCCTCGGTTGATGCGTTCGGCTGATGCTCGTCATGACGAGGCAGTTGGCCTTGCCCGCGCCATCAACCTCGACCTGGTCCACACTGCGGTGGTTACCATCAACGATCCGCGCCCGGCGACGTTGCTCGGCAGCGGCAAGGTCGCCGAATTCGCCGAAATCGTCAAAGAGGGACACGCGGAGGTGGTCGTCGTCGACCATCCGCTGACCCCGGTGCAGCAACGCAATCTGGAGAAGGAGCTGAACGCCAAGGTGCTGGACCGCACCGGGCTGATCCTCGAGATCTTCGGCGAGCGCGCGCGCACCAAGGAAGGCACGCTGCAGGTCGAGCTCGCCCATCTCAACTACCAGAAGGGCCGCCTCGTGCGCAGTTGGACCCATCTGGAGCGCCAGCGCGGTGGCGCCGGCTTTCTCGGGGGCCCCGGCGAAACGCAGATCGAATCCGACCGGCGGCAGTTGCAGGAAAAGATCATCAAGCTGAAGCAGGAGCTGGAAACGGTGCGGCGCACGCGCGACCTGCACCGCGCCAAGCGCAGGAAGGTGCCGTTCCCGGTGGTGGCGATCGTCGGCTATACCAACGCCGGCAAGTCGACGCTGTTCAACCGGCTGACCGGAGCAGACGTGCTGGCGCAGGACATGCTGTTCGCTACGCTCGATCCGACGCTGCGCCGCGTGCGCCTGCCACATGGCACGCCGATCATTCTCTCCGACACTGTCGGTTTCATCTCGGACCTGCCGACGCATCTGATCGCGGCTTTCCGCGCCACCCTGGAAGAGGTAGTCGAGGCCGATCTCGTGCTTCATCTGCGCGACATTTCGGATCCGGACACGGCCGCCCAGGCCGAAGATGTCGAGCGTATCCTGGCCGACCTCGGTGTTGACGCCGGCGACGCCAAGCGGGTGATCGAAGTGTGGAACAAGATCGACCGGCTCGACGAAGGCAACCGGACCCGGCTGCTTGCCGACGGCGCCGATGCCAACAAGGCGCCGCCGATCGCGGTGTCGGCGGTGACCGGCGAGGGCATCGATGCGCTGAAGGCGATCATCGAAACGCGGATGGCGGGCGAACTCGAAGACCTCACCGTGACGATCGAGCCGGCACAGTTCGGCCTTGTCGACTGGCTTTACCGCAATGGCGATGTCGTTTCGCGAAGCGACAATGATGACGGCAGCGCCACCATCTCGCTCAAGGCCACGCAAAGCGCCCGCGAAGAGATCGAAAGCAGATTGCGTCGTAAAAACAACGGCTAATGTAACTTACTTCGCGGTCTTTGCTTCCTGCCAGAGCGCTTCCATCTCGGCCAGATCAGCCTTGTCCAGCGTGTTGCCGGCTTTTCCCAGTGCCTGTTCGACATAATGGAAACGCGAGCGGAATTTTTCGTTGGTGCCGCTCAGCGCTGCTTCGGAATCGAGCTTGAGATGACGGCCGAGATTGACGACGGCAAACAGCATGTCGCCGAACTCGTCTTTGATCGAGGCGGTGTCGCCTTTGGCCAGTGCCTCGCGCAACTCGCCGATCTCTTCCTCGATCTTGTCGAGGATGGGCGCTGCCTCGCTCCAGTCGAAGCCGACGCGGGCGGCTTTCTCCTGAAGTTTCAGTGCCCGGGTCAGCGCGGGCAGGGCGACCGGCACGCTGTCCAAAAACCCCTTGCCGTTGTCTTCGGGATCGAGACCGCGGGCGAGGCGAGCGCTTCGCTTCTCAGCCTTCTCTTCGGCCTTGATCTTTTCCCACATGCCCTTGGCCATGCCGGCGCTGCGGGCTTTCTCGTCACCGAAGACATGCGGATGGCGGCGGATCATCTTCGTCGTGATGGCTTGCACCACGTCAGAGAAGGCGAATTCACCGGCTTCCTCGGCCATTTGCGCGTGGTAGACGACCTGCAGCAGAAGATCGCCGAGCTCGTCGCGCAGATCGTCGAGGTCGCCGCGCGCGATGGCGTCCGCCACCTCATAGGCTTCCTCGATCGTATAGGGCGCAATGGTCGAGAAATCCTGTTCGATGTCCCAGGGGCAGCCAGTCTTCGGCGCCCGCAGCGCCGCCATGATCTCGATCAGGCGCGAAATGTCTTTCGATGGCGTCATCTAGAGCTATTCCAGGAAAAGTGTGAAACGGTTTTCTGTCCGGAATTGCGTCAAAACAGTCTATCGGATGCTATCCCGCGACCGGCCGCGCGGCCAACGCTGTCAGCCGGCGCGGGAGCCTTGTCCACAGATGAGCCGCGTCAATCAAGAACCGAAACGATCGCCTTGGCGAGTTCGTCCATGCCATCCTCGGGCAGGCCGGCGACATTGATGCGGCTGTCGCCGACCATGTAAATGCCGTGCTCGGCACGCAACCGCTCGACCTGTGCTTCCGTGAGGCCAAGGCGGGAGAACATGCCGCGATGGCTGGCGACGAAGTCGAAGCGGTCGGAATTGGACTGCCGGCGCAACGCTTCGGCGAATTGCACCCGAAGCCTGAGCATGCGCAGCCGCATCTCTTCGAGCTCGGCTTCCCAGTCGGCGCGCAAGGTGGCGTCTTCGAGCACGATGCGCACGACCGCCGCACCATGGTCCGGCGGCATCGAATACATGGCGCGCGCCGCCGACAGCATCTGGCTCATCGCCACATCCGCCTGTGCGCCGTCCCTGGCCAGGATCATCGCCGCGCCGACGCGGTCGCGGTAGACAGCAAAATTCTTCGAGCAGCTCGACGCCACCACCATCTCCGGAACTTTCGCCGCCAGCAGGCGCAAGCCGAGGGCATCGGCCTCGAGGCCATCGCCAAAGCCCTGATAAGCGATGTCGACGAAGGGCAGCAGCTCGCGCTCGACGACCAGATCGGTAACGGCTGCCCACTGTGCCGCATCCAGATTGGCGCCGGTCGGGTTGTGGCAGCAGCCATGCAGCAACACGGCGTCGCCGCTCTTTGCGGTCCGCAGGGCCACCAGCATGTCGTCGAAACGAACGGCGCCCGAGGCGGCATCGAAATAGGGGTACTCGCGGATCTGCAGGCCGGCGGCGCGCATCACCGGCATGTGGTTCGGCCAAGTCGGATCCGATAGCCAGATGGTTGCATCCGAGCGCGTCCGCTTCAGCAGTTCCGCCACCAGCCGCAGCGCGCCGGAACCGCCGGGCGCCTGTGCGGCGCGGATGCGTGTCATGTCAGCGCCTGGACCGAAGGCGAGCCTGGCCATCACTGTGTTGAAGCCGGTATCGCCGGCAAGGCCGAGATAGGTCTTGGTGTCCTGACCCTCCAATAGCCGCTTTTCGGCTTCGCGCACGGCGCGCATGACCGGCGTCTTGCCGTCGCGATCCTTGTAGACGCCGACGCCGAGGTCGACCTTGTCGGGGCGCGGATCGGCGCGATAAAGGCCGATCAGGGCCAGGATCTTGTCGGCGGGGGCGGGCTGCAGGGCTTCAAACATCGATACGGCTCCAATGGCGGCGGAGTGATACGCAAATCGGTCACGTTTCGCCAGCGGTTTTAGCTGGGTGATCCAGCCCTAGACGGGGGTGCTGGGAAGCCTGCTCTGCACGCTCCTGTGATGTGGACGGGGTTTGATGCGGAACCCATTGATGCGCGTGGGAAAATGACCAGCCGGCATTAACAGCGCCACCACGCCATCGTCCGCGTCGGCATGAGCGCTTCTGTGCGCAAATTTCGGCTTTGCCACGGCCAGTGGTCAGCCCCCACCGTGCCTGTCTTTCACAGCCTGCCGCAACAGATAGGCGACCGCGCTCAGCACCATCAAGGCCAGCCCGAACCATGTCAGGGCATAGGCCAGATGGTTGTTGTGGAACGAAACCACCGTCAAGCCGCCGACCGGCCACCCTCCCGGATTGGGCGTGGCATCGGCATCGATGAAATAAGGAGCGACCTGCCCGAGGCCTTGCGTCGTGGCGATCGCCTGCACATCGCGCGAATACCAGCGGTTGGCGGCCGGATCGTTGGTACGCAGGAAGCCGCCTTTCGGTTCGCTGATGCGCAGCAGGCCGTGAATTCCGGTGTGATCGCCCGAGGGCTTGCCTGCGAGGCGGGTTGCCGGATCGCGCTTGTCCGTCGGCACGAAGCCCCTGTTCACCAGAATCGTGAAGCCATCATCCGCTCGGAACGGCGCCATTACCCAGAAGCCACCGCCGAGATCGGTGACCGCCTGGACCAGGGTCTCGCGATCACCGAGAAACCGGCCTGGAACGACGAGGCGGCGATACTCGTCATCCCTGGTGTTGATCGCTGGCCAGGCCGAAGGCGCCGGGGCGGCCACAGGTACTGCCTTGAGACGCTGGTCGACACGCTCGATCAGGTCGAGTTTCCAGACGCGGCGCTCCAGCTGCCAGACACCAAGCGCCGAAAGGCCGGTGATGCCGATGGCCCCGCAAAGGCAAAGCACCAACAGCGTCCATGGTGAACGCGTAACCCTTTGGCCGTCGCCTGTATTCGAATGCGGTGTCGTCCGTGCCTGTTCGTCCAAAGCCAGGTCCCTCTCTCAGGGTATCTGACTCATGTCATGGCCGGGCATCATGTTGACGTTCAGATGGTACATGACCCAGAGTGAGCCCGTCAGCGCGATCACCACCAGGATGAGGGTGAAGATCAGGGCCATCATGGTCCAGCCGTTCTCCGACCTGGTGTTCATATGCAGAAAGAACACCATGTGGACGATGATTTGCACGACGGCGAAGGCCATGATGGCAATCGCCGACGCCATCTGATTGCCGAGCGCGTTGGTCATGACCAGCCAGAAGGGAATGGCGGTCAGCACGACCGACAGGCCGAAGCCTGTCAGATAGCCGCGCAGCGAGCCGTGATCGACGCCGTGATGCGCGTGGCTCTGGTCGCTGGTGTCTGTGTGGTGGCCGGCGCTCATCGCAACATTCCCATCAGATAAACGAAAGTGAAGACGCCGATCCAGATGACGTCGAGGAAGTGCCAGAACATGCTCAGGCACATCAGGCGCCGCTGGTTCGCGGCGATCAGCCCGTGCCTGGAGACCTGCACCATCAGCACCACCAGCCAGATCAGGCCGAAGGTGACGTGCAGGCCGTGCGTTCCGACCAGCGTGAAGAACGACGACAGGAAGCCGCTGCGCTGCGGCGTCGCCCCCTCGTGGATGAAATGGGCGAATTCGTAGAGTTCGATGCTGAGAAAGGCGAGACCGAACAGGCCAGTGATCACCAGCCACACCTGCATGGGTTTCACCCGTCCCTTCGCCATCTCCAGCATCGCGAAGCCGTAAGTGATGGAGGACAGGAGCAGCATGGTGGTGTTCAGCGCGACCAGCGGAAGATCGAACAGGTCCTTCGGCGCGGGTCCGGCCGCGTAATTGCCACCGAGCACGCCGTAGACCGCGAACAGCATCGCGAAGATGAGGCAGTCGCTCATCAGATAGATCCAGAAGCCGAGCATGGTGCTGCTGCCGCTCTCGGCATGGCCGTGGTCGTCTTCCAGGTGGAAGACCGTGTCGTCGATCACCGTGTCGGCGTGTGCCATGGTGCTTATCCCGCCTGGCTGGTGGCTGCGAGCAGGCGTGTCCGCTCGTCCTCGACGCGGGTGACGTCACTGGACGGAATGTGGAAGTCCCGGTCGCAGTTGAAAGTATGCGCGATGGCGTAGCCGATCAGGGCGACGAAGCTGACGATCGCCAGCCACCAAATGTACCAGATGAGCGCCATGGCAAGCACCACGCTCAACCCGGCCAGGACGACGCCGGCTCCGGTGTTGCGCGGCATGTGGATGTCGCGGAAGCCCGTCAACGGACGCTGGTAGCCGCGATTCTTCATGTCCGTCCAGGCGTCGAGATCGTGGACGACCGGCGTGAAGGCGAAATTGTAGGCCGGCGGCGGCGAGGACGTCGCCCATTCGAGCGTACGCCCGTCCCACGGATCGCCGGTATCGTCGCGAAGCTGCTCGCGCCGGCGCACGCTGACGAATATCTGGATGAGGAAGGACAGGATGCCAAGCAGGATCAGGAAGGCGCCGAAGGCGGCGATGATGAACCAGATCTGCAGCGAGGGATCCTCAAAGGTGCGCAGCCGGCGCGTAACGCCCATCAGGCCAAGGATGTAGAGCGGCATGAAGGCGAACCAGAAGCCTACCACCCAGAACCAGAAGGACATCTTCCCCCAGAACGGATCGAGCCGGAAGCCGAATGCCTTGGGGAACCAGTAGCTGATGCCGGCAAACAGGCCGAACAGCACGCCGCCGATAATGACGTTGTGGAAATGCGCGACCAGGAACAGGCTGTTGTGGAGCACGAAGTCGGCCGGCGGAACCGCGAGCAGCACGCCGGTCATGCCGCCGACCACGAAGGTCAGCATGAAGGCGACGGTCCACATCATCGGCAGTTCGAAGCGGATGCGGCCGCGGTACATGGTGAACAGCCAGTTGAATATCTTGGCGCCTGTCGGGATCGAAATGATCATCGTTGTGATGCCGAAGAACGAGTTGACGCTCGCTCCCGATCCCATGGTGAAGAAGTGATGCAGCCAGACCAGGTAGGACAGGATGGTGATGACGATGGTTGCGTAGACCATCGATGTGTAGCCGAAGAGCCGCTTGCCGCAGAAGGCCGAGGTCACTTCGGAGAATATGCCGAAGGCCGGCAGGATCAGGATGTAGACCTCGGGGTGGCCCCAGATCCAGATCAGGTTCACGTACATCATCGGATTGCCGCCGAAGTCGTTCGTGAAGAAGTTGGTGCCGACATAGCGGTCGAGAGCCAGCAGGGCCAGCACCGCCGTCAGCACCGGGAAGGCGGCGACGATGAGCACATTGGTGCAGAGCGCGGTCCAGGTGAAGATCGGCATTCTCATCATGGTCATGCCTGGCGCGCGCATCTTGACGATGGTGCAGACCAGGTTCACGCCCGACAGCAGCGTGCCGACGCCCGCCACTTGCAGGGCCCAGATATAATAATCGACACCGACATCGGGACTGTAGCCGATACCCGACAGCGGCGGATAGGCAAGCCAGCCGGTGCGGGCAAATTCGCCGACGAACAGCGACATCATGACGATGACCGCGCCGCCGACCGTCATCCAGAAGCTGAAATTGTTGAGGAACGGAAACGACACGTCGCGCGCGCCGATCTGCAGCGGGACGACGAAATTCATCAGGCCCGTCACCAGCGGCATCGCCACGAAGAAGATCATGATCACGCCGTGCGCGGTGAAGATCTGGTCGTAGTGATGCGAATTGAGGTAGCCTTCCGAACCGCCGAAGGCCATCGCCTGCTGGAGCCGCATCATGATGGCGTCGCTGAAGCCGCGCAGCAGCATGACGATTCCGAGCACCATGTACATCACACCGATGCGCTTGTGGTCGACGCTGGTGAACCATTCGCGCCACAGATAGCCCCAGAGCTTGAAATAGGTCAGCGCGCCGACGAGGGCGATGCCGCCCAGCGCGACGACTACGAAGGTCGCGACCACGATGGGTTCGTGCAGCGGCAGCGACTCGAGCGTGAGCCGGCCGAAGATCGCCTTGAGAAGAGCAGGATTGTCGAACATGTCTTGCGTGGCGCCTCAGGAGTTGAAGGGCGACCGAAGCGTGCCGGTTGCGGAAGGTGACGGCAGTCGGATCGACAGGGGCGGTGGCCGTTGCAGACCAGCGCCGACTATCGGCGTCGAGGTCATCGGCGTGGCGGATTGATCAGCCTTCGAAGCGGCCAGTGCTTCTTCGGTCGTGCATATGCTGGCGACATAGAATGGGGCAGGGCCGAATATCGTGCCGCGCCGGGCGAACTTGTCATACAGCAGCGGCAGGGTGTTGCGGATGCCGGCCATTCCCAGCCCGCCCTTGGCATCGATCTGCGACATCTCGCTCATGCACATCTTGCCGGGCTCGACGCACATGTTGAGGATCGCCTTGTAGAGATCGGCATCCACCGCCGCATAGTGGCGCACGGGTTGGTTCTCGCTGGGCTGTTCGAGCTCCAGATAGCCGTTTCGGTCGAGCTTGCCGCCGCCGTCCTTTGCCTTCGCGATCCATGCCTGGAAACCGGCATCGTCTAGGCCGTGGAACGCGAAGCGCATTCCCGAGAAGCCGGCGCCGCTGTAGTTGGCGGAGAACCCTTCATAGTCGCCGGACTTGTTTATGACGGCGTGCAGCCTGGTTTCCATACCCGGCATCGCATAGATCTGGCCGGCCAGTGCTGGAATGTAGAAGGAGTTCATCACCGATGCGGAGGTGATGCGAAAGCTGATCGGCCGGTCGACCGGCGCAGCCAGTTCGTTGACCATGGCGACGCCGTACTCCGGATAGATGAACAGCCATTTCCAGTCGAGCGCGACGACTTCGACCTCAAGCGGGCGCACGTCCGGCGGCAGCGGCTTGCCGGCCGATACACGTCCGATCGGCCGATAGGGGTCGAGCAGATGCGTCCCCATCCACGTCACCGCGCCCAGGCAGATGATGATCAGAAGCGGCACAGCCCAAATGACGAGCTCGAGATGGGTCGAGTGGTCCCAATCCGGCTCGTAGCGCGCCTCGCGGTTGGACTGGCGGTATCGCCAGGCAAAGAATATGGTGAGAGCCATCACCGGTATGATGACGATCAGCATCAGTGCCGTGGACACCATCAGCAGGTCGCGCTGCTGCGCGGCGACGTCGCCGGCAGGGTTCATGACGACCATGCTGCAGGAGCCGAGCGATGCCAGCAGGGGCAGCAGGAAAAGGGTACGGAGACGGCTCAATGTATGACCTGTCGGTTGTTCCCCCCAGTGCTAGCCGCACCGCGGCAATGAAGGCATTGGACAATTTGTCCAATGCCGCAATGACGCGGCAGGCGTCATCAAAGCATCTGGCCCGCGCACATGGCAAGCGATCGTATGACACCGCGGCGGGGCGACGGAGAATGCTGTGAGCCCAACTTCGAAGATGGAAGCCGACGCAAGACGGATCAACGCGCGGCATCATGAGGTGAAGCCCGGCGAAATCGCCGTTGGCGTCATCATCGGCAGGACGTCGGAATTCTTCGACTTCTTCGTCTACGCGATCGCTTCCGTCATCGTTTTTCCGAAGCTCGTATTTCCTTATGCCGACCCGTTGACCGGCACGCTCTACTCCTTCGCCATCTTCGCGCTTGCCTTCATCGCGCGGCCGATCGGGACGGCGATCTTCACCGCGCTCGACCGCGCCTACGGACGCAGCGCCAAGCTCACCATCGCGCTGTTCCTGCTGGGGACCTCGACCGTGTCGATCGCCTTCGTGCCCGGCTACGACCAGATCGGCCCGGCTTCGGCCTGGCTGCTGGCCATGTTCCGGATCGGTCAGGGACTGGCGCTGGGCGGGACATGGGATGGACTTGCCTCGCTGCTGGCGTTGAATGCGCCCGAAAAGCGCCGCGGCTGGTATGCGATGATCCCGCAGCTGGGCGCACCACTCGGGCTCATCGTTGCCAGCGCCCTGTTTGCATATTTCGTCGGCAACCTGTCGGCCGAAGACTTCTTCAGCTGGGGTTGGCGCTACCCGTTCTTCGTCGCCTTCGCTATCAATGTCGTCGCCCTGTTCGCACGGCTGCGCATCGTGGTGACGCCGGAATACACCAAACTGTTCGAAGGCCAGGAACTGGAGCCGACTTCCGTCCGCGAGACGTTGCGCGCCGAAGGGCGCACTGTCGTGCTCGGCGCCTTCGCGCCGCTGGCGAGCTTCGCCCTGTTCCACATGGTGACGGTGTTTCCTCTGTCCTGGATTTTCCTGTTCACGCGCGAGGGACCGGCCCGGTTCCTGGTCATCGAGACGATCGGAGCCTTCTTCGGCCTGGCGGCAATCGCGATCTCGGGCTTCGTCGCCGACCGGGTTGGGCGCTGGCCCTTGCTAGGAGGCTCGGCGGTGGCCATCGCCGTTTTCAGCGGTTTCGCGCCACAGCTGCTCGATGGCGGCTTCGTCGGAGAGTCCGTCTTCATGGTATTGGGCTTCGTCCTGCTCGGCCTGTCGTTCGGCCAGTCTTCAGGAGCACTCGCCTCGAACTTTTCAAAGACCTACCGCTATACAGGTGCTGCGCTGACCTCGGACCTCGCCTGGCTGTTCGGCGCCGGCTTCGCCCCCATAGTCGCCCTGTTCCTGTCCGCCCATTTCGGGCTGATCTCGTCAGGCGCCTATCTGTTGTCGGGAGCGCTGTGCACGTTGCTGGCGCTGAGGCTCAACCAGCGCCTGGATCGGACGCCCGCTTGAGTGACCTGCTTGGCCAGGGCTGGGGACCTCCCGGCCCAATGACTCTGCACGACAAGACCAACAAACAGAATTTCCTGCTTCTGATCCAACTGCGCTGGATCGCGGTCGGTGGTCAGATCGTGACGATCCTGTTCGTCCGCTACGCGCTTGGCATCGGCCTGCCGCTGGTGCCGATGGCGGTGGTGATCCTGCTGCTGATCGCTCTCAATGTCGCCAGCCTGCGCCGGCACAGCAGCCAGGACGCGATCACCAACACCGAGCTGTTTCTTGGGCTGCTGCTCGACGTCACCGCGTTGACGGTCCAGCTTTACCTGAGCGGCGGCGCGTCCAATCCCTTCATTTCGCTTTACCTGCTCCAGGTCATCCTGGGCGCGGTGCTGCTGGAGACATGGTCGGTCTGGGCCCTTGTTCTCATTGCAAGCACGTGCTTCATCGCGCTGACCACTTTCTACCGTGAGATCAGCCTGCCCGCCGCACACGGTGCCGGGCTGTTCAGCTTGCACATCCAAGGCATGTTCATCTGTTTCGTCCTGGCGGCAACGCTTCTGGTGCTGTTCATCACCAGGGTCCAGAACAACATTCGCACCCGCGACGCCCATCTTGCGGATTTGCGCCAGCAGTCGGCGGAGGAGGCTCACATCGTCAGGATGGGCCTGCTCGCCTCTGGCGCCGCGCATGAGCTCGGCACGCCGCTGGCCACGCTTTCGGTCATCCTCAACGACTGGCAGCGCATGCCGGCTCTCGAGGCCGATCCGGATCTGGCGCAGGAAATCCGGGAGATGCAGGGCCAGTTGGACCGTTGCAAGAAGATCGTTTCGGGAATCCTGATGTCGTCGGGCGAATTGCGCGGCGAAGGCACGGTTCGCACCTCCATCGACACCTTCCTGGCGGAGCTGGTGGCCGAATGGAAATCGACACGGCTGCCGCAAGGTTTCGAATACACCAGGCGTTTCGGCGCCAACCAGGAGATCGTCTCCGATCCTGCGCTCAAACAGGTGATGTTCAATGTACTGGACAACGCACTTGAAGCGTCGCCTCTATGGGTCGGGTTGATCGTCAGCCGCCACGCTGACGATCTTATCGTCGAAGTTGTCGACGCGGGACCGGGATTTGAAGAAGCCATGCTTGCTGAATTCGGCAAGCCCTATACGTCGACCAAAAACCGGCCAGGTAGCGGGCTCGGCCTGTTTCTGGTCGTCAATGTCATCCGCAAGCTGGGGGGTAGCGTCACCGTAAGAAATAGAACCGAGGGGGGAGCTTCGGTTACGTTGCATCTGCCGCTGGCTGCTCTGTCTCCGCGAGGGCACAATGCCGACTAAACGCACGCTGTTGATCGTCGAGGACGACATCGCCTTTGCCAACGCACTGCGCCGGTCTTTCGAACGGCGTGACTACGAAACGCATAGCTGCCGGAGCGTCGACGGCGTGCATGCGCTGATCGGCACCGTTGCCTTCCAATATGCCGTCGTCGATCTCAAGCTTGCCAGCGGCTCGGGCCTGGAATGCGTCAGGGCGCTGCATGAGCACGATCCTGAAATGCGGATCGTCGTGTTGACCGGCTTTGCAAGCATCGCCACCGCTGTCGAGGCGATCAAGCTCGGCGCCTGCCAGTATCTTGCCAAGCCCGCCAACACCGACGACATTGAAGCCGCTTTCGGCCAGGTCGAGGGCAATGCTTCGGTGCCGCTCGCCGAGCGACCAACCTCGATAAAGAACCTCGAATGGGAGCGCATCCACGAAATGCTGGTGGAGGCCGACTTCAACATTTCCGAGACAGCACGACGGTTGGGCATGCACCGCCGGACGCTGGCGAGGAAGCTGGAGAAGAGGCGTGTGAAGTAGGCACGATCTACTGCATTCCAGTCGCCACATTGGGCCCACCCTGCCGTCGATGCACCGATGGGAATCACCCGCATAACGATTCCGGGAGCTTGTATTTCTCGGCTTCATCATGCGGTTCCAGGGATAGCCGCTCGATGCTGCGAGGCGAGGGTAGAGGCGAACGATGTCCTCAAAGGGAAAAAATTGGCAGGGCAGGGATTAAAATCCCCACATGCTCCGTAAACAGGACATGAAACCGTCGATGCCACGCTTTGACATCCTAGGACAGCTCGGTTCGCTGCGTCGCTATGCGCGCTCGCTGACGCGCGACAGCACCGACGCCGAGGATCTTGTCCATGACGCGCTGGTGCGCGCCTATGAGCGGCGCAGCACGTTCCGCTCCGGCGGAAACCTGCGCGCGTGGTTGCTGTCGATCGTCCACAACACCTTCATCGACAAGATGCGGTCCCGCAAGTCCGAAGCGTCGCGCGTCGAACAGGCTGGATACCTGGCCGACGGCAGCACGCCGGCACCACAGGAACATTCGGTGCGCCTGGCGCAGGTGCGCGAGGCTTTTTTCAGCCTGCCGGAAGAACAGCGTTCAGCGCTGCACCTCGTCGCCATCGAAGGCCTCTCCTATCAACAGGCCGCCGATGCCAGCGGCGTGCCGCTCGGCACGCTGATGTCGCGCATCGGCAGGGCGCGCGCCGCACTGCGCGAGATGGAGGAGCCGGCGAAGGCAAAAACCCATCTCAGGATCGTTGGAGGCCCGTCATGACCGCAACTGTCGATCCCGTGACCGATATCGACCTCGACGCCTATGTCGACGATCAGGTCGACGTCACCCGCCGCATCGAGGTCGAAGCATTCTTGTCCGCTCGCCCGGAGGCGGCGGCGCGCGTGATGTCGGATCTCAGGACCCGCGATGAACTGCGCGTGGCGCTTGCCGGTTCCGCAGGTTTGGCCGGCTCCAAGGGCATGGCGCGGCCCGCGACCGCCGATGCCGCGCGGCGGCTGGAGAGGGGGCTTGCCCGCGGCCGGCTCTTCGGCGTGTTGCAGCGCGCGGCGGCGGTCGCCGGCTTCGTCGCCGCCGGCTGGCTGGCAAACGGCATCATCGGGCCGATGTCGGTGACCAAGGTCGTCGCCTCGCCGCAGCCGCCCGCCTATGTCGACGAGGCGGTGCAGGCCCACAGGACGACGCTGGTGCGCGAGAGCATGCCCTCGCAGCCGGAAGCGCCCAATTACAACGCCGGCGAAATCCGCGCCGCCACTGCCATCGTCATGCCGTCGCTGCCGACGGATTGGAGGGTGCGCGACGTGCAGATCTATCCGTCGCGCTTTGGGCCGAGCGTCGAGATGGCGGTCGAGACGAAAGACATGGGGCTGGTGTCGCTGTTTGCGATCCGGCCCGGAACCTTCGACGTCGTCAAGCCGACGATAGCGCCCTCGGGCGACATTTCGTCGGCCTATTTCCAGATCGGCGATGTCGCCTATGCGGTGGTCGGACGAAGCGAGGTTCACGACCTCGACCGCGCCGCCGAGACGCTTGCCAAGACGCTTTACTGATCGATCCACAAAGGAGAACGCAAATGAACACCCCCAATCTGGGATATCGCGCCGGCGCCGGCGCCCAAACCGGAGCCATCTTCGACGAGGGCCTGCGCCAGCATATGCTGCGCGTCTACAACTACATGGGCGTCGGCCTTGTGGTCACCGGCCTCGTCGCCTTCATGATCTCATCGACGCCGGCGCTCTACGTGCCGATCTTCTCCAGCCCGCTGAAATGGGTGGTGATGCTGGCACCGCTCGCCTTCGTCATGTTGTTCTCGTTCAAAATGCAGACCATGTCGGCGGCGAGTGCCCAGGCGATGTTCTGGGCCTTCTGCGCGGTGATGGGCCTGTCGCTCGCCTCCGTGTTCCTGGTCTTCACCGGAACCAGCATCGCGCGCACCTTCTTCATCGCCGCCACCATGTTCGGCGCCACCAGTCTCTACGGCTACACGACAAAGCGCGACCTGACCCAGTTCTCGTCGTTCCTGATCATGGGCCTGATCGGCGTGGTGATCGCCAGCATCGTCAACATCTTCCTCGGCTCGACCGCGCTGCAGTTCGCCATCTCGGTGATAGGCATCGCCGTGTTCATCGGCCTGACCGCCTGGGATACGCAGACGATCAAAGAACAGTATGCCGAGAATTTCGACGCGGAATCGCGCCAGAAACTTGCCGTCTTCGGCGCCTTCTCGCTCTATCTGAATTTCATCAACATCTTCCAGCTGCTGCTGAATTTTACCGGCGAACGCGAATAACAACTATCCGCTGTGGGCAAGAGCGAGGGTTTTTGCTCTTGATGCGGAGAGGTGGCCGGAGGGAGATCCTCCGGCCACAATTCGTTCCTGCAGAACCAGGCTACACCTTGAGTCCCCAAGAGCTTTTGCTAGTCTGCCCACCGCGCCGGCCTTCAACAACGACCCGCGAGGAAATGTGGCACAGGACAGCCAAAGGCTTCATGGCGACGGCATCTCGGCGACCATTGTCGCGCAGGGCGCCGAACTGATTTCGCTGCAAGACGCGCACGGATTTGAGTTCCTGTGGCAGGCGGGGCCGGAATGGCGGCGGCACTCGCCGGTGCTGTTCCCGATCGTAGGGCGGCTGGCGGGCGATCATCTGCGCCATCGCGGCCGGACCTATTCAATGACGCAGCACGGGTTTGCGCGCGACAAGCCGTTTGCCTGGGGGCGGAAGGGGCCGCGATCCTGCACGCTGGTGCTCACTGACGACGCCGACACCTGGGCGCGCTATCCATTCGCCTTTCGGCTTGAAGTGACCTATACGCTGGTCCGCCAGCAGCTTGATGTGACTTTCGACATCTCCAACACCGGTGATGAGCTCCTGCCGGCATCGATCGGGGCGCACCCGGCATTCAATTGGCCCTTGCAGCCGGATTTGGCCAAGACGGATTACCGGCTGATCTTTGCCGGTGATGAGCCGGCGCCGATCCGCCGCCTTAAGGACGGACTGCTGCTGAAAACGCCACAGCCGACGCCTGTCGAAGGCAACATACTCCCGCTCTCCGAACGGCTGTTTGACGAGGACGCCGTGATTATGGACCAGATCGCCAGCACCAGCGTGCGTTATGCCGCCGAGCGTGGCCCGGCTCTGGAGATGTCCTGGCAAGGGGTTCGGGAGTTGGGCGTCTGGTCAAAGCCGGGCGGCGCGCCATTCCTTTGCATCGAACCTTGGCACGGCCTTGCAAGCCCGGTGGATTTCGATGGTGATTTTGTCGACAAACCAGGCCTGATGCTGGTCGCGCCGGGGGCAAAGCGCGTGATGAGCTATCAGATACGGCTGCTATGACGTTCCTGATCGGCAGATCCAGTCACGCCGGGAGTGCCCTATGAAGCTGCATTTCAGCCGCAATCCCAATCCTCGATTGGCGGTCGCGGCGGCACTCCATCTCGACGCGAAAGTCGAATTTGAATTCGCCTCGCCCTTCGCTCCGGGGCAGGCGGAGAAATATCGGCCGTTAAATCCCAATCTCTCACTGCCCATCCTTGTGGATGATGAGGGAAAGAGCCTCTGGGAGGCAGACGCCATAGCCTGCAGGCTCTCGCGCGACGCGCATTCGGATTTCTGGCGCACCGGCGATGACGAACCCGAGATGATCCGCTGGCTGAGCTGGGGCAAGGAGCACTTCGCACTCGCGTGCGACACTGTGCATTTCGAACGTGGGACCAAACAGCGGTACGGCATCGGCCCGATCGATCAGAAGCGGGTGGAGGAGGGCCTAAACCAATTCCATACGGCCGCGGCAATACTCGACGCCGTGCTTGCCGAGCGGCAGTGGCTGGCCGGGAATTCGGTTTCCTATGCCGATTTTCGAATGGCGACCTTTCTGCCGTTCAACGATGCCGCCAGATTGCCGCTCGACGATTATTCCTCTGTCAGCCGCTGGTACCGTCGGCTTGAAGACATCGGCGCCTGGCGTGACCCTTTCAAGGGGATGGATGCACCCGAATTGCCGCCGGTGCCGCAAACGGCTGTCGCGGACCAGCGGTGAGAACGCGCGCGAAGAGCCGCGCAGCAGGCCGAGTCTACCAAGGCAATGATGTGCGGGGGATCGGATGAATATCTATGTCCTGAGTGTGGTCGAAGGACAGGAATGGGTCCTTCCTCGACAGGCGGACGACTACCAGCTGTTTTCGACGCTCTGCGGCCGGAAGCAGACACAATGGCATCCGCCCGGGATGGAGATCCTGCGCGAACACGACGACGGTACGTTCCGGCAATATTCAGATTTTCCATGGCTTGGCGAGCATGTGCTCATCCTGCGGGCGAGGGCGTTGAAGTTGCTTCGGCCAACCCTCGAACCGTACGGTGAATTCCTGCCGCTTCGTGCTGACGAGCCAATATCGCTCTGCAATGTCACCACCGTGATCGATGCGCTGGACGAGGAACGTTCAAAGATCGTTCGCTTTGACGATGGCGGCGTAATGGTGATCGAAAGCCTCGTCCTTCGAGCGGACGCAATCGGCGGTACCGAGATATTCAAGCTGCCCGAGCGTGCGGACGGGGTGCGAATATCCGATATCTATCTGCAGGAGACGATCGTACGCCGGATCGGGGAGCTTGGGCTCAAGGGCATTGCTTTCAACTTGGTCTGGAGCGACGGGCCGGTCGGACAAGGCAGGATCGAATACCCAGGTGTGGAAAAGGGCAGTTCAACCGCAAGCTCGCTCACGCGCTTTTGGGCAGGTCTGCGGCGGAGAGCAGGATTTTGACGTCAAACCTGCCGGACGACGGTGCCGACCACATTGACGAGAAGGCGCGCGGCGGTCAGCGCTGACAGGTCGTCAATGTCAGCCGGAGGATAGAACTCGACAAGGTCGAACCCTGCGATCCGGGCCCGTCTGCCGAGGCCGGCGATCAGGTCGATCACCTCCATGTAGGTGAGGCCGCCGGGTGTACGCGCCGCCACGCCCGGCATGATGCTTGGATCGAGGCTGTCGCAGTCGAGGGTGACGACAACCCGCGCGCCTTCCGGAATATGCCGGAGCGCGGCTTCGACGCCCTGAGCGTGAACCTCGCGGGCGGTCACGAAGCGGCTGCCATAGCGCCGTGCCGCTTCGATCTCGGTGATGCGTGCGCTGCCGACGCTGCGCAGGCCGACTTGCACCATGCCTCCGACATGCGGCATCTCGCTCGCCCTGCGCATCGGGCTCGAATAGCCGTAGCGTTCGCCATGCACCTCGTCGCGCCAGTCGATATGGGCGTCAATCTGCAGGACCCAGACCGGCCCGTGCTCCGCAAAGCCGGAGAGGAAGGGAATGGTCATGGAACAGTCGCCGCCGATCAGGATCGGCACGGCCGGCAATACCAGGATTTCGCGCGTCTTTGCCTCGATCCTGACCCTGTTGCCGGCATTGTCATGCATGGTGGTCAAGATATCGCCGACGTCGATGCAAGAGGCCGGCTTGCCGTCGAACAGCGGGCCACCGAGATCGAAATCCCAGTGCTCGACGAGCGCGGCATCGTCCTGGCTCGCAGTTCGGATGGCATCCGCCGCCAAGGCATGGCCGCGGCTGTCCTTGCCGGGATAAGTGCTGCCGTGACCGGCTCCGAAGATCACTGCGCGGGGCATGTGACCATCTGTCAGGCGATCGGGAAAGCCGAGAAAGGGAGGCGAGGGTGTCATGGCTTGATGGATCCTGATGATGGCTTAGCGCACGCCAATCGGTTGCGTCTAAGTCAAGCGCCTCGGCTTCAGCTTTGTGGGCCGATTGGGTAAGCCCAATAAACTCTAAAACAATCGAGATCGATCACCCACCTGGTGTTTCAAATTTGGGCCAATGGGACATTGGCGGTGGCATGGGCCGATCTCGAGGCGACATTGCGCTGCCGACGAGGACGTTGGCGGTTTGGATCGGCAGGCGCGATCCCGAAATTTCCAGTGCGTGACGAGAATGAACCTTGGCTGGTCGCCTGGTAGCGGAACCAGGCGAGGTTCACGTTGTTACCACAGCGGGCGACTACCGGTTGCCGGATTCGGAGTCATCGTTTCATGACCAATGGTCCATTGCCTGAAAACGTTCTGGTCTCGCTTCCCAAGATCGATGCAAAAGCGGCGCCGACGCTCAAAAATGCCGAGGCGGAGGTATTTTACACGGAAGCAATCCGCGAGCTTACCGCCACCGACATACCCTTTCTGGTCGCCGGGACTTACGCGGTAAGCGCTTATACGGGTGTCACCCGCCAGACCAAGGACCTCGATATTTTCTGCAAGGCAGGCGATTACGCGCGGATCCTCGCCCATTTCAAGCAGCTTGGATATGCCGTCGAAATCGAGGATGACCGGTGGCTCGGCAAGGTGTTCAAGGGCACGCATTTCTTCGACGTCATATTCGGCTCGGCCAACGGCACGGTGCCTGTTGGCGACCTGTGGCTGGAACACGCCCGCCAAACAGAGCTGTTGGGCAGCAGGGTGCGGATCATCGGCCCGACCGAACTCATCTGGTCCAAATGCTTTATCCAGGACAGAGGGCGACACGATGGCGCCGATATCGCTCATACGATTCTCAAGGCGGGCGATCAGATCGATTGGCACCGGCTGCTTTCTTATCTGGAGGTTCATTGGGAGGTTCTGTTGATGCAGCTTATCAATTTCAGATGGATCTATCCGAGCGAGCGCGATCATATCCCGGCGTGGCTGCTCGATGAATTGCTCGACCGCCTCGCCAAGCAACGGCAGTTGCCGTCTCCAAGGATGAAGATCTGCCGTGGGCGGCTGCTTTCGCAAACCGATTACGAAATCGACGTCAAGGAATGGGGCTTCGCCGGCGTCGGTGGTGTGGGAGAATTCCGTGATGGCTGATCCCGTCAAGAGCAGCGGGCCCAAGGACGGCGCACGCGCGCTCAAAGTTGCCGCGGTCGGGGATCTCCATGTGCGGGAAGATGCGCAAACCTCGTATCGAAACCTCTTCGGCGAAATTTCGAGCGAAGCGGACATTCTCGTTCTCACGGGAGATCTGACCAATCTCGGCAAGCCTCGTGAAGCGGAGATGCTGGCCGAGGATCTGCGCAACTGCTCGATCCCGGTCGTGGCGGTGCTCGGCAATCATGACTACGAGTCTGGTGCGGTGGAAGACGTCACGAACATCCTGCGCCAGGCGCATGTTCATCTCCTCGACGGGCAGGCAGTCGAAATCGAAGAGGTGGGTTTTGTCGGCGTGAAGGGATTCATAGGCGGCTTCGGGTCACGCATGCTCGGCTCATTCGGTGAACCGGCCATCAAGACGATGGTCGCCGAAAGCGTGAACGAGGCAATGCGACTTGAAAACGCAATGCGCCAGGTGCGGGCGAAGCGCACGCTGGTGATCCTCCACTATGCGCCGATTGCCGACACAGTCGCGGGAGAACCGCCGGAGATATTTCCATTTTTGGGCTCTTCACGCCTGGCGGAGACGATCGATCGATTCCAGGTTAGTGCTGTCGTGCACGGTCATGCACATCGCGGTTCTTACGAAGGTCAAACGCCTGGCGGAGCCAAGGTCTACAACGTCGCCATGCATGTGACCAAGCCAAGCGGCCGCCCCTACGCCTTGCTCGAAATCTGACGCCAGCGGCATGCGCCGTGGTGCCCATTGGCCTGAACTCAATTGGTGGCGTTGATCGACTTCGCCAACTCTTCCAGCTTCCGGGGATCGTTGCCGTGACGGCGCACCAGTTCGCGAGCCTGCCTGGACGGCAAATCGGTCGTGGCCGCCAGTTGTCGCACCTGCTGATCGTCGATGGCGACCTGCGGCAATGTATGGTCGATATTTCCTTGCTTGTCCTTCATTGCGCTTCTCCTTGATCCCTGTCGATGACAACGGCTCGAAAATCCGACCGGTTCCGAACGATCTGCAAACTTTTGGGCCGGCACCTGGGCGGACCAACATGCGCGTGCCCTGAGGGCGTAACGATCTCGATGGCTGGATTCTGCCAGGAACCATGCCACGGCGCACGAGTTGTTCCGACTGAACGGAGATAGTTAGATGCCACAGCCAAGACAGCCAGACCCAAATCGCGATGTGCCCGTGCCGCCTCCAACATGGAAGCCCCAGCCGATCGAGGAACCCGAACCGGAAAGGCTCCCGGACGAGACCCCGCTGCCCAATCCCGACGAGAATGAAGAGCCTCCCGTCCACGCATAGACGAAGGGGAGCTTCTTTATCGCGGGGCAAGTGCGCAACCTCGAGACAGAAAGCCCATCGCCTGCAGATCGGCAAAGTTGAATGGTTGCTTCGGCGCCTCAAGTCGTCGTCTGGATGATCAGGGTCAGCGTGCCATCGCCATCTATGTTTGCAGCGACAACCTGCGAGGAATTGAGCCCATTCGCCCTCAAAGCCGATGTCGCCTGAGGCGAAGCATCGACTGAGTTTTGCAGGCGAAGCAAATCTTCGGCGCTGGTTTGATTGATCACGGCATCCGCCTGCGCCTTGATTTCGTCAGGCAAATCCTCGACGGCGATAATGGCAACGCCGGTGAAATTCAAATCAGCAGAGCCTGGATCTGGCAGCGCCAGCTCCGGTTGCACTTCGCCCTGCGGTGGCGTCACCTGGGGAGGCTGCGGGCCAACAGTTTGGGCGTAGACGGGCTGAATGATGACCGCCCCGGAAAGTGCGAGAGCTATCGTCAACATGCGCATGGTCGCTCCTTGCATCCTCGAGGAGATTTTGAAGAAACCCCCATGCTGAGCGATGGTTCCCGCGGGGCTGGTCCCGCCGGGCGATTTCGTCCCAACTCACCCCAGAGAGACGCCGAAAACCTTGGCCAGGGCGTCCGTCACACGGCTGTCTCCCAACCGGTTGGGCGGTTTCGTACGGAATCGTACCATCGATTGATCTGCACCTTGGACAGGATCAAAATCAAGCAGAGGTGACCATGGGAGGGAGCCGCATGAGCATCGCCAGATGGGCAATAAGACCTGTCGGTACCGCCAAGGCGTTTCTGGCAGAGGAGCTTCGAAGTGCGCGATACGGCGACATTGTTTCGGTCAAAGCGGCGATAGAGGCCGCTCGCAGGGACGCGCCTTATTTGCAGGACACAGACGATGAGTTGATGGAGACGATCGTCGAGCTGGCACGGGAACTGGGGCTGGCCGTCCTTTTTGACTCTCGCGATTGACCGATGAGCCATGGCTGGAGGACTCACCGGCGGTTGAAGCGATTTGGTACGAAATCGACAATTGGCTCATGGCCGAAAATGCGCAATCATTGGGAAATGGGACGACGGTTGGACGACAAACTCGATTGCAAGGCTTGTGGGACTATCCAAATGGACATTCCCGACAACGCGGAGGAATCGACGCCAATTCATTGCAGCAATTGCGGCGCCTTTCTCGGCGAGTGGGGCGAATTGCAGGACGATTTCTACCGTCAGGCTCGCGGTACCGAAGCATTCGACTTGCGCAACGGAACCATTATCAAGAAGTAGCGCGCAACAACGCGGCCTCCGAATAACATCGGTAAATCCACAGGGGTTGGCAGATCTAGCCGACGTCGATGACGACCATCAACCCGCCGCCGCCCTTCTCCTCGACATTGTTGTTCGTCGTGTGATGCGGGATGTGGCAGTGAATGAGCCACTTGCCGGGACGCAGCGCCTTCCACACGACGTCATAGCGCTGTCCCGGTCCGACATTGATGGTATCGGCCAGGAAGCGTGCCGAGGGAGAAAGCGTCTCACCGTCACGGGCGACGACCTCGAAGGGTCCGCCATGGATATGCATTGGATGGACGAAGCCGTTGTTGGTGCCGATGAAACGCACCTTCAGCGTCTCGCCCACCTTCATAGGAATGGTGTCGGTTGCGGGATAGGCCTTACCGTTGATGGTGAAGAAGTTCGGCATGCCGCCTTCCATTGGCATTGAGGGGTAGGTCAGCCCATCACGCACCAGCCATTCCTGAAGTTCGATGACATAGTCGTGGTCAGCCGGAACCTCGTCGGCAGGATTGGCGGGATCGATGATCAGCGCCCCATAAAGCCCCAGCGCCTGGGTGCGGTCCGGCTTGGCATGCGGATGATAGAAATAGGTCCCGTGCTGGGTCGCGGTGAATGCATAGGAATAGGATTGTCCAGGTTCGATCGGCGGCTGGGTGATCTCGGCAGGCCCATCCATCTGGTTCGGCAGAATCATGCCGTGCCAATGCACCGTGGTTTCTTCGGGCAGGTCGTTGGTGACGTCGATGCGAACCTTATCGCCCTGGCGAATGTGGATGCGCGGACCGGGAATCTGGCCATTGTAGGCATAGGCGTCGACCGCGACGTTGGGCAGGATCTGCCAGCGGACCACCGATGGTCTGAGCTCGAACACCTTGACGCCGTTCTCCAGGCGGAATGGCAGTTCCTGGTCGCCCTTGGCGGCAAGAGCATAGGACGAGGTAACGCGACGCGGATCGGTTGCAGCCATGTCACGCATGGCCTCCGCCGGCGTGTCGCGACCCATGATCATGCCTTGCGGCATGATCGCGCCGCCGACGTCACGCGCCGAAAGCGTCAGGTTCAGCCAGTTGGCCGGCGCGGCCATGCCGATCGCCAGCGCCAACACCGACACAATACCGAGGGCCGCAATCTGCGGCGTGGTAGCGTCCGTCTCCATCTGGTGGCCGCTGCGTTTGGACTTATGGGAGGTGTTGCGGCTTCGTCGGCCGTCGCCGGCGTTGGGGTGATGCATAGCATGCTGTTGGTGGGCGGTCGGCTCTCCACTGCTCGTTTCGTTCGCCTGCGGGCGCTGCGTCATCAATCCGTGCTTCAGCCCGCGCGCGACCAGCCAGACATTGGCCGGATAGGCGAGCGTGAAGCCAGCGATGACGCCGATCGACATCACGCCCCAGAACAAAAGCTCGTTCGGCTCCATGGCGCGCATGTCGCGCCCCATCATCAGAAAGCTCATGACGGGTGCCATGCCGGCCATCATGAAATTCATCGAGATGAACTCGGGCAGGAAGCTCTTGCGCACGTTCTCCCGGTAGGTGCCGCCCATCATCGATTTCATGAACAGCGATTGGAAGATGAACAGGCCGAAGGCAAAGCCCGCCAGATATTCGACGATGAGGTCGAGCCACATCGGCAAGCCAAGCGTTGCCGTGATGACTGCGGCGAGAATGATGCCGGTCGCATCGCCGGCAACGCAGTGGATGGTCGAACCGACCCCCTGTTTCCACAGCGGCCTGGTAAAGTCTTCATGCTCGCCCGGCCGTGGCTCCTTGTCTGCAAGCACATAAAGCAGCAGCCCCAATGGACCCATATAGAGGGTCACCAGGATGAAACCCCATTTCATCACCACCGGTTCGGGATTGTTGCGGTATTGATCGAAGCCGACATAAAGCGTCGAGGCGGCGGCAAGAGCGAACCAGACGGCAAGGAAATAGTCGATTGGCTGGATGAACATGGATGCATCCCGTCGCGGATCAGTGGCTTGTCACAAGCAGCCCCGTCGATGAACGCAGCCGGCGTGTTTATGATCCCGCCGGCCCAATCCGGTTGTGTCGAATTCTCCAGCCTGGCGCTCTTGTCGAAGCATTAACGCGCGGTAATTCCCTTGAAGGCGTGGGCGCTTCGCTGCCTCAACAGGAGCTGGCCATGAAACATCAAACACTCGACCAACTGCATGCCGTCGCCAAGATTGAATCGTCGGCTGCCTATTCCGCAATGACACGAAATCAGCGCGTAGAGCGCTGGGCTGAACTGCTGGAGCGTAATCCCGAGCGATGCCTTGGGGCCTTTGCAGGCACTGAACATTTGCATCCTGAAGCACGTGCGATGATGCGGGGCGAGGGTACGGCAATTTCGGTTGCCTTCGAAGATCCAGTGCTGCGCGCATCGGGTTTGAAAGACGACACATATGGTGAGGCAAAGCGCTTTTTCGAGTTGAACGACTGGCAGTTGCACGACATCGTCTGCGATTGCCACGTCGGCTCAACCATGAAAGCGCGCTGGGCTGCGACGCGGGTCCGCTCAGCCATCAGCGGCAGGTTCTTTGCGTGGTTGCGGCAAAGGATAATGCGCTGACCGTAGTTGGGGATCGTCGTCGCTTCGGTGCGGCATACGATCCCCTGTCTTGCCGATTGGATGTCTTGCCGATTGGATGTCTTGCCAATCGGAGGTCTCGCCGATGCGGATCAACGCTTGTCCTGGTATAGCCGCTCGGTCGCTCGGTCGCTCTCCCTTCGTTCGGCGGGTCCACGCCGACGGCGTGCGATAACGGCATAGGCCATCAGCACGATCAGCAGCAATGGGCCGCCGGCAACGACGACCAACCACATGATATCTCCAAACATGGCGCCATCTCCTTTCCCAGACAACCGGCGAGGAGGAGAACCGTTCCGCGCAGCAGGCCACCTCGGTCGCCCCTGGTCATTAACTTACGAATTGCGCTCGTAGGTTCCGATGAGTTCAGCCTGCTCAAGCGAATGTTTCTGCGCCTCCCGCCAGATGCGCTCGATGCCCACGCTGGCTGGAATGGCAAGGCTCGGGATGTCGAGCGCGGCCAGCCGGAAATGGTAATGGTGAACGCCATGTCCGACCGGCGGCTCAGGGCCGTCGTAATAGGCGTTGCCAAAATCATTCGTTGCTTGCCTGAGGGCGCCCGGACCCGGCTTGCCGCTTTCGGCCTCGGGAAGTTCCCTTGTGTCCGGGGAGATGTTGAACACCGCCCAATGACCAAACGTTCCGCTCGGCGCGTCAGGATCCTGAACGACGAGAACAAGGCTCTTTGCTTCATCTGGCACTCCAGACCATTTCAGCGGCGGCGATACGTTTTTGCCGTCTCGTGTGTATCTTTCGGGAATTTGTCCGCCTTCGGCAAAGGCGGCACTGCTAAGGGCAAGTGGCATGGTTCACTCCTCCGGCGAAGTTGATCCCAGCGACGCGCAGGGCAGCTATTTGTTGGTCCGCATCTTTTGTCTTGGATCGATCCCGCCAGCGGCGGTCGTGTCGTTTTCGACGTCACCTTCGACCGTGTTCTCGCCTTCAAGCTCGAACTCTTCGCCTTCCTTGATCGTTCCCTTGGAAGTCCCGATACCAGGATTATTCGCCAAGTCGGCATCGCTTGGTTTTTTCCATTTCGGATGTTTGGTTCCGGTCATGAGAAAACTCCTTCGACGGGGATTGCAGTTTTGAAATCGCAGACCGGATAATTCGTTCCGGTTCCACGCCTCGGCTTCTTCATTGGTTTGCCGCGCGCCGGCTAAAGCCCGAATGGATAGGTGTCGGGAACGCCGGTTCTTGCATGCTCCGGGCCAAGCGGCGTCACTGCCGCGGTTTTGTCGAACCATACGAACGCGTCGAACTGCCGGGGCAGGGAAGCGTCCGCATAGTGGCTGCCCAGCTCGGTTTCCGGCCGGTAGATCACGCCGATAAATCGCTCCAGCCTTCGTTCCAGCAACCGCTCACGCAGCGTTGTGTCGCGCCCGAGGTCGAGCAGGAACCGCGACACAAGGGAATCGTGGCAAAGCCGTTCGTAGCTGTCGGCGTGCGACGCGCGAATTTGCTTCACCTCCATTTTGCCATCCCAGTTGCTGGCGGCCGCTACAGTGCCGGAATGCGTGCCCATACCGATCAGCGCTGCCTCATCCCCGAAACGCTGCCGGCAGAGTTGGCCGATGTTCAGTTCGTCCCTGACGACGCCCATCTCGGTAAAGCGGGCATCGCCGATATGGGAATTGTGCGCCCACACCACGGCCTTGGCGTTGGGGCCGCCGGCATGCAGCAAATGTTCCAACGTTTCGAACATGTGCGTGTCGCGCAGGTTCCAGGACTCCGCACCGCCATAGTACATGATCCGGTAATAGTGTTCGGCGGACGCGATCAGCCGGGCATTCTGACTGGCGTCGAGAAAGTCGGTGCCGTCCCTTTTCGCATATTCGAGCTGTTTGGCGAGCAAGTCCCGGCATTGTTCCAGCACCGCTTTTTCGCATTTTTGATAGCCGGCGGTGAGCACCGCGCGGCCGTAGGTGGACGGTTCGTGTTGCCAGGGCGTCAGACAGCCATAGCGTTCGCGCGCGATCTTGGCTGCCTGGGGATCGACCCGGTCGAGATAGTCGAGGACCGCGCCGATGGAACCGCTCATATTGTAGATGTCGAGGCCGTAGAACCCTGCTTGCTCCAAAGGCTCTAGCTTCTCGTTGTGACGGCGCATCCAGTCGGTGAAGGCCGCGACATCGGTGTTGCGCCACATCCACGTCGGAAATCGCTGGAATGGCGCACCAGTGCCGGTTCGGGGCCGACGATGGCGAACGTAGCGGTCGATCGCCGCCGCGTCGGGCCAGTCCGCCTCGACCGCGACGATGGTGAAGCCGTGGCGTTCGATGAGCCTGCGGGTGATTGCCGCGCGCGCCCTGTAGAATTCGGACGTGCCATGGCTTGCCTCGCCAAGCAGAACAATGCGCCGGTCGGCGAACCGATCGAACAATGCGCCGAAGGCCGGATCGTCGAAATCGGGCAGGGGTTCGGCCGCGGCCGCGATCATATCAGGCAGGCTGATCGGATGGGGATGTCGAAGCGGACGACCGACGTCGGTGACCGTGCCGTTTTCCGACCAACCCTGCTCGCCGATCAGAGGGACGAAGCGCACACCGCCGAAATCCTCCTCGCTATAGGTTGCGGCGCCTGTCCGGGTGACTTTGAGCAGACGTTGCAAATCCGGGTCGTCGCCGACCGGAATGACGAGCCTGCCGCCGACATCGAGTTGCTCCTGAAGGGCGAGCGGTGCGCCGGGACCGCTGGCTGTCACCACGATGGCATCGAACGGCGCCGCCTGCGGCCAGCCCTTGGTGCCATCGCCTGTCCGAACCTCGATGTTTTGGTAGCCGAGTTTTTCAAACCGCCGCTTCGCGGTTTCGGCCAAACCGGGATGACGCTCTATCGTGTAGACCTGTTCGACGATCCGGCTCATCACCGCGGCCGCGTACCCCGAGCCGGTGCCAATTTCGAGCACATGGTCACCCGGTTTGACATCCGCCATCTCGATCATGAACGCGACGATGTAGGGTTGCGATATGGTCTGGCCGTCGGCGATCGGCAGCGGCGTGTCTTCATAAGCAAATTCCTCGAAGCCGGGTTCGACGAAGGCCTCGCGTGGAACTTCGCGCATAGCCTGCAGAATCTCACGGTCATGGATGCCGCGCCGGCCGACATGGATTTTGACCATTCGATCACGGGCACGAGGAAGATCGAGCATCTTTTAGCTCCCCTTTGGTGCAACGCTTCGAGGCGATCCTTCGCGGTACCTGCCTTGAGCCTGCCTTCGCGATTCCAGTTTCTAACCGCCAGAAGACTTCAAGGTTCCCGACTATCTGCGGACAGAGCCGTGTGCCCGCCGGGATAGCGTCCGGTCTCTTGGCTGCGCGGGTCGCGACGCCGCCCCGGACGGCGGCAGTCGGGGGTTGCTCAAGCGCAAAAATGCCCCAGTTATCACCAGCGAACCGAAGCTGGAGATGTCGATGAACGACAAGGCAGCCGCGACGCCGCAGGCTATCGGCCACGAACGGATCGACCTCTTGGACCGTTACTGGCGCGCCGCGAATTATATCTCGGTCGGCCAGATCTACCTGCTCGACAATCCGCTGTTGCGCGAACCGTTGAAGGCCGAACATGTCAAGCCGCGGCTGCTTGGACATTGGGGCACGACGCCGGGGCTGAATTTTCTCTACCTGCATATGAACCGCGTTATCCGCGAAAGCGACCTTGATGTTCTGTTTATCTGCGGCCCGGGCCATGGCGGTCCCGCAATGGTTGCCAACACCTGGCTCGAGGGCACCTATAGCGAGATCTATCCCGATATCGGGCAGGGCGAAGACGGCCTCAGGAAACTGTTCCGGCAGTTTTCCTTCCCCGGCGGCGTGCCAAGCCATGCCGCGCCCGAGACGCCCGGCTCAATCCATGAGGGCGGTGAACTGGGATATGCCTTGGTCCATGCCTTCGGTGCGGCCTTCGACAATCCGGACCTGGTGGTTGCCTGCGTCGTTGGTGACGGCGAAGCCGAGACCGGTCCGCTCGCGGCGGCATGGCATTCCAACAAGTTCCTGAACCCGATGTCGGACGGCGCCGTCCTGCCGATCCTGCATCTCAACGGCTACAAGATCGCCAGCCCAACGATCCTCGGCCGCATGGACGACCAGGAATTGCGAAAGCTTTTCGCCGGCTATGGCTACGAACCGTTCTTCGTCGAAGGCCACGAGCCGCTTTCCATGCACCAGTCGATGGCCGCGACGCTCGACACGGTGCTCGATCGCATCCGGTCCATTCAGGAGCAGGCACGGGCTCCGGGATGGCATGGTCAACGCCCGCAATGGCCGATGATCGTGCTGCGCAGCCCCAAGGGGTGGACAGGTCCCAAGGAGGTCGATGGCGAGAAGGTTGAGGGTTTCTGGCGCTCGCATCAAGTGCCGGTGTCGAACGCACGCGGAAATGAGGACCACCGCACGATCCTCGAAAACTGGATGCGAAGCTACAAACCGGAAGAGCTGTTCGATGAAAGCGGACACCTGTTGCCAGAGCTAGCGGCACTTGCCCCAACAGGGACAAAGCGCATGGGTGCAAGCCCGTACGCGAATGGCGGACTGCTGAAGCGCGATCTTGTGCTTCCAGACTGGAAAAGCCTGGGGCTGGAAGTGCCGCGTCCAGGTGGCGTCATCGCTGAAGCGACGCGGATTTGCGGAAGCTATCTTCGCGAGGTGTTCCGCCTCAATGCCGAGGCGCGGAATTTTCGCCTGATGGGGCCGGACGAGACGTCATCCAACCGCCTCGATGAGGTGTTCGAAGTTACCGATCGGATCTGGATGCAGCGCATCGAACCCTACGACGTCCATCTTTCCCGTGACGGACGTGTCATGGAAGTGCTCAGTGAGCATCTTTGCCAAGGGTGGCTCGAAGGCTATCTGCTCACCGGCCGGCACGGCCTGTTCTCCTGCTATGAAGCCTTCATCCACATTGTCGATTCGATGGTCAACCAGCATGCCAAATGGCTGAAGACCTCCGGCGAGCTTGCCTGGCGCAAGCCGATCGCCTCGCTCAATTACCTTTTGACCTCCCATGTCTGGCGGCAGGACCACAATGGTTTCAGCCATCAGGATCCGGGCTTTGCCGATCTGGTCGCCAACAAGAAGGCCGATACGGTAAGGCTCTATTTTCCGCCGGACGCCAACACCCTGCTGTGGATCACCGATCATTGCCTGAGAACCTATAACCGCATCAATGTCATTACCGCCGGCAAGCAGCCGGCACCGCAATGGCTGTCCATTGAAGAAGCCGAAGCGCATTGCAAGGCGGGGGCGGGCATCTGGGAATGGGCCGGTACGGTTGCTCAGCGCGAGGAGCCCGATGTGGTCATGGCCTGCGCCGGCGATGTGCCGACCCTGGAAACGTTGGCCGCGACCGACATTCTGCGCTCTGCGATCCCCGACCTGAAAATACGTGTCGTCAATGTTGTCGACCTGATGACGCTGCAGTCGAACACCGAGCACCCGCACGGCCTCGCCGATGGAGACTTCGACGCGTTGTTCACGAAGACACGGCCTGTCATCTTCGCCTATCACGGCTATCCCTATCTCATTCATCGCCTGACCTACCGTCGCGCCAACCATGACAACATGCATGTGCATGGCTTCCGCGAGGAGGGCACCACGACGACGCCGTTCGACATGGTGGTGCTCAATGAACTCGATCGCTACCACCTCGCGCTCGCCGCCATCGAACGCGTGCCGGGACTGGCCGAAAGGGCCGAAGGGCTTGCGGGCGAACTCCACGACCGGCTGGTGAAGCACAGGGCCTATGTCCGCGAGCACGGCGAAGACATGCCCGAAATCCAGGAATGGAGCTGGCCCGGCAAAAGCGCGGCAAAGGCGCGCCGATGACCCGCCGGTCGATCCTGGCGCTGAATGCCGGTTCGTCCAGCATAAAGTTCGCGCTTTACGATATTGCCTCGTCGCAGGATCTGCAGCTCGTTTCACGCGGCACGTTGGACTTGGGCGACACACCCACACTCCGCGCAAAAGCGGCCAACGGAACGGTGCAGTGCGAGCGGCAGCTCGCCGCCGACAAGTCGCGTGATGCGGCCATAGGCGAGATGCTGAATTGGGTGCAGAGCGAAATTGGCGAAAGAAACCTGCTCTGCGCCGGCCATCGCGTCGTGCATGGCGGAAGCGAATTCATCGAACCTGTCCGTCTTACCCCAGACATCATCGACGCCATCGACAGGTTGACGCCGCTTGCTCCGCTGCATCAGCCTCGCAGTCTCGCGCCGGTCCGCGCGATAGCTGCCTTGCAACCGGACTTGCCACAGGTTGGCTGTTTCGACACCGCTTTCCACCAGACGATCGATCCGCTCGTGCGGCGCTTCGCCCTTCCGCGCCAGTATGAAGGGCAAGGCTTGCGCCGCTACGGGTTTCACGGTCTCTCCTATGAATACATCGCCGGGCGGCTCAGCGGGATATCGCCAACTCTTGCGGCGAAACGCACCATCGTCGCCCATCTCGGCAATGGTGCCAGCCTTTGCGCTTTGCAGCAGGGCAAGAGCATCGATACGACGATGGGGTTTTCGGCGCTGGATGGCCTCGTCATGGGCACGCGGTGCGGCGCCATCGATCCCGGCGTGCTGTTGTACTTCCTGCTGGAAAGAGGCATCGCGGCTGAGGAACTGCAGACAATCCTCTACGAGAAGTCGGGACTGCTCGGCGTATCCGGTATTTCGGGCGACATGAGGACGCTGGAAGCGAGCAATGATCCTCGCGCTCATGAGGCGATGGCGCTTTTCGCCTTTCGCGCCGCGAGAGAGGCCGCGGCGCTTGCAAACACGATGGGTGGTCTTGAATGCCTCGTGTTCACCGCCGGCATCGGCGAACGGTCCGCGTCTATCCGCAACGCCATATGCGAAAAATTGACCTGGCTTGGCGTGGTGCTTGAAGAACACGCCAACGACACCCACGCCGAAATCATCAGTCGGTCGGAGAGCAAGGTGGAGGTGCGCGTGATTGCGACCGATGAGGAAAGTGTCGTTGCACGTCACAGCCGCAAGGTGATGCAAGCCTGAAGGCTCGCCATCGGCATCTGAAGTCGGCTGTCGGTTCGGCCCGACAAAAGCGCGGGCAAGGGTATTCCCTGTACGAAAATTACCAAGCGAGCGGTCGGGGGAACCAACTGCCCATGGAAATATTGTGCGAGCAATCCCGGCTAACCCCGAGACCGTCGGCACGATGATCAGGCCGACAGCCTTACTTCAGGCTTTGGCTGAGGAATCCATGTTTACGGACGACGTTGCGGTGAGGCGCCTGAAAATCCTGGTCGAGCAATATGTCGAGACACGCAAGAAGCGCCACGATGTGATCTCTACAGCCAACGCCGGAACCGCAATCCGAGAGGTGATGCCAAGTTGCCCGCTTTCGGGAAAGGCCTTCGATGATCTGATTGCGGCCTGCGCCATAGAGCATGGCCTCGCCGTGCTCTTCGACAATCCGGGTATATCAGGCACTGAAATCTGAGGCTGGCGCTTCCGAGGCCACCATCGCGATGAGCAGGAGTTCAGTCGGCATGTCCAGATACTTTTTCGACCTTCGAGATGAGAGCGGAAGCTTGCAGGAGGATCCGGAGGGCCAGGAATTTCCTGATCTCGCGAGCGCCGAGGAAAACGCGATGGCGTCGGCGAAGGAAATCCTCGCCGAAGAGCTGCTGCATGGCAAGCCGCTGCGTACCGGATTGGCCTTCGAGATTTTTGACGAGAACCGCAACCTGGTGCTGCGCTTCCCCTTTGCGCTCGCGGCCGAAAAGGCCGGGGCACCCCCTTAATACCGAATTGCCTGGCGGCCGATCGCTTGCAGGGTCATACAGGTCGGGCGTCAATGTGGATCCTATCCTTCCGCCTTGAAGTTTCTGGCTTCTTTCTCGACCTTGGGGCTGTCCTTGCCATGCTTTCGCATGAGCTCCTTGGCCTGCTTGGGTGAGACGTCGGTGGTCTCTGCCAAGCGCAGCGCCTTCTTGTCCTTGCTTTCGGTCTTCTGCTTCTTGGCCGTCATGGCTCTTGAACTCCCTTGAAGCCCTGTTCCGATCGATCTTTGCCGGTGCCAACGCCCGACCATATCCAGATGAACTGTCGTTGCCTGGTTTGCTTCGACGAGACGTCAACGAGACGATGCCGGTCAGGTTCCGTGCATCGCCTGCTCATGGCTGAACTTGTCACGCCACGCGGCGGTATCGATGGCGATCTCGGATGAATTCATTGAAGAAGCGGCCTTTTGAGGAGGCTTTGGTGAAAGCGGCATAAGTTGCCGGCGCAACACCCTCATAATCGTAACGTCTGCCGCTCGGCACAAACCAGACCGAGAGGATCTTGGTGGCGGGATCGTATTGTGTGTTTTGGATCACGGTCGATGGCATGGTGGCACCCGACGGGTCTGCCCGAATAACCCGCTAGCGGTAGTCAGGTTCCGCCGATGCCCTCGCGGCTCGCACCGCGACTACCGGTCGCGCGGGTTGCCGAACGTCGGGTCGCGCTTCCTCGAATATCGGTCGATGCGTGGCAGGCTGTCATCAAACTCGATGCACGGTAGCCTCAGGTCCCAATAGGCATGGGCTTGCGGCCGAAAACCTTCAGGTTTGTCGAGGAAGCCGATGGTCACATAGAACTCGTCCGGCAGGCCTTCGTCGCTATAGCCTATCGAGCTTCCACAGTCTGGGCAGAACGTGCGGGTGACGCCTGGCGTTTTGGAAAAGGCCTTCGGAGTTCCCCTAAGAAGCTGAAATTGCTTCGGCCGGTAACCGACCCAGATCGTCAGCGGACTTCCGATGGCCCGGCGACAATCGTCGTCGTGATCGTAGCATATCCAGAAAGGCTCTCCATCCACGGCTGCCGCGATCCGTCCGCAGAAGCAGGCTCCGGTCTCGCGCCGCATCGTCTGTCCATCCTGTCGCGCCCAAGGGACGTTCAGAGAGCGGCCGAACGGCCGCTCCCATTCAAGGTGAAGTCGCTGAAATCATGCATCGTGATGCTCGGGCATGCTCTTGAGCTGATCCTTGGTCCAGTTCGTCACCGCGTGAACGTCGCCGTCTTCATCGCGCATGAATTCCAACTGGCTCGCGGGAACGGCCACTGGCTTGGCGCCTATGCCGAGGAAGCCGCCGACATCGATGACGACCTGACTGGCGGCTCCAGAGCCGTGGACATGCGAAACGCTGCCGACCTTGTTGTCGTCCGCGTCGTAAATCGTGGCGTCTTCGAGAATGTCTGGCGTCAGTTCGGTGCTTGTGAGGCGTACGTGGTTGGTGTGATCCATCGTTCGAGACTCCTGTTGGGTGGAATATCTGAACCTCTCAGCCGAGCAATCGTTCCGAACAATTTCGGGGGCGACGGACGGACGACGCAAGGATGCAAGAACCCTCAAAATCAGCCTCGGCCCGAATTGACTCGCAAAGCTCCGTACGGAAGCGTACAAAGGAAAATCGTCAGCAGCACAGTTGGGCGCTGACGCTTGGGAGTGACCATCGCTCTTGCCCATCACGAGGCATGGCCTTGCATGGCGAGGAGCCCGAGCACCCCGGTCTGCCACTGGACGCGATAACCGCGCTGGCGCGGGATACAGGCGCCATTGAACAGCAGATACGTGAAATCATATCGCTCCTCGGGTTCGATCGCGCCTCTATCCTGCGGGAGGCTCGTTTGCTGGCGAAAGATGGTCAGCCAGCAAGGCCTTCGAGTCTTCAGCAGTAACTGTCGGTTTCATACCAACACGCCGGCCCGTCTAGTGCTGCGCGAGACGAGGTCTATGGTTCGTTACCGTCCGCTCGTTAGACGGGCGCGGCCGGCTAAGAGATCCCAGTGCTCTTGCCCAAGGGAAAAGAGTCTCGTGGATTACCAGATACTGCAAGCCAAGAGCGAATTGCTTCGCCGCATGAGCGCGGACGACTTCGCGAGGTTAAGGCCGCATCTGGCGAGCGTTTTCCTGGACTTGCGCGCGCCACTGGAGACTGCGGGGCAGAAGATCGAAGCCGTCTATTTTCTGGAAAGCGGACTGGCATCGGTGGTGGCCAGGACTTCGGCGGCGACCGAAGCGGAAGTCGGAATCATCGGGTTCGAAGGAATGACCGGTTCGGCCCTGATCATGGGGGACGACCAGGCGAACTTTGATTGCTACGTCCAGTCGACATGCGAGGCCCTCCGGGTAGAGGCTGCCCCATTCGTCGAAGCCCTGGAGAACAGCCCTACGTTGCGGTCGTTCCTGTTGCGCTATGTCCAATATTTCCACGTTCAGACAAGCTACACGGCATCGATCAACGCACGGCAGAGCCTGGAAGTCCGGCTGGCGAGATGGCTTTTGATGTGCAGCGACCGCACTGTCGGAGACAGGCTTATGATAACCCATGAATTTCTGTCCATCATGCTTGGTGTCAGGCGTCCGGGGGTTACCGTGGGTCTGCAGATGATCGAGAGTTATGGTTATATCCGAGCGCGCCGCGGAGAGATCACGATCCGCGATCGAGACGGTCTCGTGACGTTGGCGCGAGGCTCTTACGGTCCACCTGAAACCCAGTACCGCCGGCTGATCGGAGATTTGGGCTCGAAGCATGCCGCGAGGCAGGAGCGGCCTCTCGCTTGAGCGCCGGGGCCAACAGAGGCTTCTCCGCCACTGAACCGCCAGGAAGACATTTCGAGTGGCCGACGCGATGATGCCGGTGAGACACCGTTGCCCAAACCCGCGCCGGCCACTGCGGCATGTTTTGGGGATGCCGCGTTGCCAATTTAGTTGCTGACAAGCAACTGGCAACGAGGGCTCACGGTTTGGTAAGAACCGTACGTACATACACGCAACCTCCCTCGATCGCATTCAAGGCCTGCCTGCGGAATCCTAGGTTGAATACAGCACCCGATAACTCCGAATTGACAGGCTTTGTCCGGTCGGCGCGGTGATGTCCGCGGGTAGGGTGCAGATTTGCTGGCCAGGTTCCGATATTGCCAGGCGGGCTGGCCTTCACCATCTAGCTGGGATGTCGACACCCACATCGAAAACACCCGGCTCATCCAGGCTTCAGCACGATCTCTTTGGTGCTGCCGACGACCTGCCGGACGGTTTCCTCTACCAGCCCGAGTTGATCGCGGCGCAAGAAGAAGCGGAACTCGCCCGGCGCCTCGAAGGCCTGCCTTTCGAGGCGTTCGATTTCCATGGCCATCTGGCAAACCGGCGCGTGGTCGGTTTTGGCCTGCGCTACGACTACGACAGGCGTCAGGTCGTCGAGGCGCCGCCGATCCCTGACTTCCTACTGGCCCTGCGCGACAAGATCGCGGTGCTGGCAGGCAGGCCCGCCGACGCCTTCGCGCAAGTGTTGATCAATGAATACCGGCCTGGCGCCGGCATTGGCTGGCATCGAGACAAGCCTCATTTCGAAGACGTTGCGGGTGTTTCGTTGCTGGCGCCTTGCAGTTTTCGGCTCCGGCGGAAGAATGGCACCAAGTGGGATCGCCGCACCATCGTCGTCGAACCAAGGTCGGCGTATCTCATGACCGGAGCATCGCGCACGGAATGGGAGCATAGCATTCCGCCAGTTGACCTGCATCGATACTCGATCACCTTGCGGACATTGCGCGCCAACTCCGCATGAGCATCGCGCGCCGAGCCGTTCTGAGGCATCGCCAGCGCCATCACGAGTTCTTGAACGCAAACGGTTCCGGGAACCTCCCAACCACAAGTTGGTTTGGAGGACAGGTACAGCTTCAAAGGTGGAGAATGCCCATGGCCCGTGCCCGCTCAGTGTTGGTGGCCGCCAGGCGTCCGTTCCATAAAACGCCGATGGCAGTCGCAAATGCATGTTTCGTCGGCACATTGCTGACCGACGTTGCCTATTGGCGAGGCGCTGAAATGATGTGGGCCGATTTTTCCGCCTGGCTGCTGCTTGCTGGCCTGGTTGTGGGCGTGCTCGCGGTTCTTGCAGCACTGGTGGATTTGTTTACCGGCCGGCTTTCCGGTGAAGCCGGGCGTGTATGGCCATATCTCCTCGGCAGCCTCGTCGTGCTCGTCGTGTCTCTCTTCAACGCACTGGTGCACAGCCGTGATGCCTGGACCTCGGTCGTGCCGACGGGGCTCATCCTGTCCGCCGTCGCCGTGATCGTTATTCTCTTGGTGGGCCTGCTGGGATGGAGTTCCGGCCGCACTCAGGTGGAGGTGGTCGAATGAATGTCTCGGCCAGGCATATCAGGCGTATCGCGAGCCTCGGTCTGCTGTGTGGATCGATTTTGGCGCTGCCCGCATGCAGCGATAACGAACCGGATCCCACCGATCAGGTCGGAGCGAACCCGACGCTGCCTGAACCGATCCAGTATCTGGTGCCGCCGATGCATGTCGCGTCGGTCATCGGTTGGAAACAAGACGAGAAGCCGACGGTCGCCAAGGGTTTGCAAATCCAGGCCTTCGCCAAGGGCTTAAAGCATCCGCGCTCGCTTTACACATTGCCGAATGGTGACGTTCTGGTGGTCGAGTCCGTGGCGCCGCCCGGTGCGGCGATCAAGCGGCCGAAAGACCTGGTCATGGGCTGGATCGAGTCCATGGCGACGTCAGGCGGCGGCACCGAAGGAAGCAACCGTATCACCCTGCTGCGCGATACCAACGGCGATGGTGTGCCCGATGTCCAGGAGGTCTTCCTCGATCATCTCAATTCGCCCTTTGGCGTGGCCCTGGTCGGCAACGATCTCTACGTCGCCAACACCGACGCTATCGTGCGTTACCCCTACATGTCGGGCGACACCAAGATCACCGCGCCGGGCACAGTGCTGACGCCGTTGCCCGGCGGGCCTATCGATCATCACTGGACAAAGTCTCTCGTGGCCAGCCCCGACGGGTCTCTGCTTTATATCGGCATCGGATCCAACAGCAACATCACCGAGAACGGCATCCAGGCAGAAAAGGACCGGGCCGCCATAATGGGAAGTCGACAGGGCCACTGGCCGATATCGTATTTTCGCGAGCGGCCTGCCCAATCCCAACGGGCTGAGCTGGGAACCACAGAGCGGCGCGCTGTGGGCTGTGATCAACGAGCGCGACGAGCTCGGGCCTAACCTGGTTCCCGACTATATGACCTCGGTCAAGGACGGCGCGTTCTATGGTTGGCCGTACAGCTACTATGGTCAGCATGTCGACCCGCGCGTGATGCCGCAGCGGCCGGACCTTGTCGCCAAGGCGATCCCTCCCGACTATGCCTTGAGTTCCCACGTCGCACCGCTGGGCTTAGCGTTCTACACTGGAACCACCTGCCGGACCCGTATCGCAATGGCGCCTTTGTTGGCGAGCATGGCAGCTGGAACCGCAAGACCTTCAACGGTTACAAGGTCGTGTTCGTGCCGTTCAAGGACGGTCATCCAGATGGCAAGCCGCAGGATGTCGTCACCGGTTTCCTCGACAAGGACAACAAGGCACACGGGCGGCCCGTCGGCGTTGCCGTCGACAAATCGGGCGCGTTGCTGATCGCCGACGATGTCGGAAACACAGTCTGGCGCGTAACTTCCGCGAGCCGGTAGGCACCTGCATAAACGCGGATCGCTTCACCTATCTCGGTGCAAATTCCACCAGCGCCTTGACGAATTCTGCCGGTGCCTCGATGGGCAGGAATTCGCCGCAGTTGGCGATCACGCAACCTTGCAGGTCCTTTGCTCCAGACAGCCTCAAACCTTCGAGGTAGTCGTCGATCGATCCGAAATCCGCGTCGCCGCGGATATAGAGGATCGGAATTTCGATGCGCGCCGGTACTGCATTGACCTTGGCATCCTCCTTGAACGCGCGATACCAATCAAAGCCGGCCTTAAGTGCCTCCGGCCTCGAATAGGCCTCCGCAAACATCTCCCGCATTTCATTGGTCAACGCATCGGGATGTCCGGCGAGCAGATCGAAGAAGAAATCGAAGTAGGCGCGCTGGTGGCCTGTCACCAGCAACTCCGGCAGTTCGGGCACCGCATGGAACGCAAAATGCCAGATGTCCGGGTTTGCCACTATCTTCGTCCAGGGATGAAGGCCGGGGATAACCGTATTCATCGGCACCGCACCAACGATGCGATCGCCATGATGGCGAGCAGCAGCGAAGGCAATCATGCCGCCCACATCAAAGCCTGCAACGACGATGGATTTGGCCCCAAGCGTCTCGGCGGCTGAAATCACGATATCGGCAAGAACCTTCTTTTCCGCCGACGGCGGCGTGCCACGCGATTCACCGATCTCCGGAAGATCGAAAGCCAGCGTAAAGTATCGTGCGCCGAGTTCATCGATCACACCCTCATAGATTTTCCGGGAATGGGGCCAGCCGTGCAGAAGGATCAAGGCCGGTCGGCCCGGATCGCCGGCCATGGATACCGCCAGCCGCATATTGCCTGCTTCGAGGGTCCGGACGAGCATCGTCTATCCATTCTCGGGAACTCAGGAGAAAACGATGAGCGAACGAATAGGTTGCCCGACCGGTTCCGCCGGCGTCGCTGCTCACCGCCGCCCGTTCTCCAGCAGTGGCCAGTGCTCAAAGTACCCAGCCTGCTCGCTCAGCCGGCTGGACCGTCACCCGGCGGGAGGAGGGGGCCACTCTCGCCACCGGCCTGTTGGTCCGCTTGGCGGAACAAGCATTTAATCCTGACGTTAAAATGCCGAGCGGTCCCGCAACGGGCGAATGGGCTGTCGCGAAGTCGTCGCGGCGATTTGCAATTAGGACAATGCAGGGAGATCCAGATGCCGCTTACGGCCTTCGCACTCAATTGCTCGCTCAAAGCTTCGAACGACAGGGAAAAATCCTCCACCGATCGGTTGCTCGCCGATGTCCTGGCGGCGCTGATGCAATACGAGGTGAAGGGCGAGATCGTGCGTGCGCTCAGCCACGATATCAAGCCCGGCGTGCTCTCCGACATGGGCGAGGGCGACGATTGGCCGAAACTCAGGAAGAAAATACTGGCGGCCGACATTTTCGTGCTCGGGCTCCCGATCTGGCTTGGCCAGCCCTCGAGTGTGGCCAAGCGCGTCCTGGAGCGGATGGATGCGTTTCTCGATGAGACCGATGACAGAGGGCGCATGCCGGCAGCAGGAAAGGTGGCCTTGGTAGCCATCGTCGGCAATGAGGACGGTGCGCATCACTGCCACGCGGAATGCTTTCAGTCACTGAACGATGTTGGCTTCACCATCCCGGCCAATGGCGGGGTCTATTGGGTTGGCGAGGCCATGCAGGAGGTCAACTACGTCGACCTGCCGGCAACTCCGGAAAAAGTCTCGGGTGCGATCGAAATGGCAGCCTCAAACGCCGCCCATCTCGCTGGATTGCTGAAAGAGCGGGACTACTCGGGCGTCTCGGGGTGACCTTTGTTCGCCTAAACACTACCTTAGCAGCGTCGATGAGGTCTCAATCGGGAACAGGAAGGCTTGTAGCGAGTTCATATTCTCATCAGCCGGCGATCGCCGCTCCGTCTATACGGCGCGAAGCCGCAAACAGGAGAGCAAGTCATGGGTCTCGGCACGATTCTTATCATTATTCTGGTCATTGCATTGCTTGGCGGTTTTAGTGGTCTTGGCGGCGGGCCTTTCTACGGCACCGGTTACTATGGCGGCGGCGGTCTCGGTCTGCTGCTGCTTGTAGTCATTATCTTAGTCGTGCTCGGGCGTCTCTAGCCGAGTCCGCGATGCGGGTGGCAGAATGTATCACCTGCCGCTTGCGGTCCTTCTGGGTTGCTTTGAATCCATAGCAGTCCAGCAATGACGGTCCGCCCTCTAGAGGGCGGACCACTCGTTGGAGATGTTAGGTCAAAATCAGGACGATCTTGAACGTATCCGGATCAACGATGACGATCCGGCCGTCCGCAAGCACGAAATACTCGTAACTTTCGTAAGCGGGAACGATCTTGACGATACGAGCCGGCAAACGATGCAGCCTGACCTTCTGCCGTGGGACTTCGACGCCGACGGTGATGTCAAAATCGACATTGGACACAGGCTCGACCTTCGTCTCCCGGATGATCTGAGTGACCTGGGTTTTCTGCTCCACCGTCACGTTGTTGATGGAACCGGTCGACGTCGTATCCTGTGTCGAGGCCTTGCCCTGAGCCTGCTCGTCGGTCTGCATCTTGGTCTTGTCCCGAGCCTGCTGGTCGGTGGTGGTGCCAGCCTTGCCCTGAGCCTGCTCGTCGGTCTGCATCTTGGTCTTGTCCTGAGCCTGCTGGTCGGTGGTGGTGCCGGCCTTGCCCTGCGCCTGCTCGTCGGTCTTCAGCTTGGTCTTGTCCTGAGCCTGTTGGTCGGTGGAGCTGCCGGCCTTGCCCTGCGCCTGCTCGTCGGTCTTCAGTTTGGCCTTGCCCTGCGCCTGTTGGTCGGTGGAGGTGCCGGCCTTGCCCTGAGCCTGCTCGTCGGTCTTCAGCTTGGCTTTGCCTTGGGCCTGCTCGCCCATCTTGGAACCGCCCTGGCAGTCGGCCTGCCCGGAAGCGCAATTGGCGTCTGCGCCAGATTGGCTTTCGGGTTGTTGTGTCTGAGCCATTGCCGTTCCACAGCCGAGCCCGATCGCCAGCATGCTGGTAATGAGAACATGTTTCATGGGGAAATCTCCCTTGGTAAGGTTCGTCCCTTCAGTGCGTAGAACCAGAACCCAAAAAAAATGTTCCGAGATAGTTGAGTGAGGTCTAAAAAAACGACCTCACTCGGGACCATATGATCGCGGGCGGAAGCCGTCGTTAAAATGACCTTTTCAACCTTGCCGATTGCCCTAGCTCTCTCCTGAGAGGAGGCCGGATATGGCAATTTATAGTCTGAGGGTGGTCAGCTTCATTTTCGTGGCACTGGCTTTCGTTCCGGCCGCCGCGCATCTCTTCGCGATGTTCAACAAGATGAAGCTCGACGGGCCAAACTATCTGGCTGCGCAGCGCGCCTATGATGGATGGAGCCTGTTCGGAATCGTGGTGCTGGGAGCATTGCTCTCTACGGCCGCCCTGGCGATCCTGCTCTACCGAGCGAGTGCATCTTTCGGCTTGGTTGTCGTCGCCTTTCTCAGCATCGGCGCCACGCAATTTGCCTTCTGGACGCTGACCTACCCAATCAATCAGGCGACCCGGAACTGGACTGTCCTGCCTGAAAACTGGGAGCTGCTGCGGCGCCAATGGGAGTATTCACATGCCATCGCCGCCGGCCTCAATGCCTTGGCGTTGCTTGTGCTTTTCCTATCGGCGCTTCGCGCTGCGGTGCGTTGAACGACCACGTCTTCACCAGCACGGCCGCCGAGCGGGCAGGAACCCCAATGAAGCGAAATCACTGACCCGCCCGATGTTTCCAGCGTGGCCCGAAAATGAAGCGGTACTATTTCGATCTTCAAAACGGTGACGGCGCGGTACCCGACGATGACGGGCAGCTGTTCGAATCCCGGGAACAAGCCAGAGCGGAAGCAATTCGTATTTGCAGGATGTTGCCCAAGACGAAATGCCCGACTGCGATTTTGTCAAGGTAACCGTCAAAGTACGCGATGAGATCGGTGCGCAGATGTTTGAGGCGTCGCTTGTTCTGACCTCCGGATGGAGCGTGTGATGCCGCAGTGCTAGCGGCGATACCGCACCGGGATTTGCACGACGTTCTCCGATCCAGGCAGATCAAAGGCCATGGCCAGTTGACGTACGGAGGCCATCTCCACGATCAGTTCTTCGATCGAAAAATCCGGCAGGCCGGTCTTCACCCTCTGCCTCACCTTGGCCGCAAGTTCATGAACCCGCACCGGGACGAAAAGCGGGCTGTCGTCCAGCAGCTTGCTGATTTCGATGACCACATCGGCGTCGATGTCTTTCGGCAATTCCCGCATGGGCGTCACCTCCTCTCGAAGCAATAGCCCGTCATGTCGATGCGACGGGCGATCAGGCGTTGAGCGCCGGGCAATGGGATCGGAGAGGGACGTGCTCGGCGCTGGCCGATAGCCAGATTCATAAAGCTGCGGGCATCGGTGTGTCACGAAAAAATATCGGTACGAAAATTACCAAGCGGCTCATCCCACGCAATCCACAAGCGCCTTCCCCGAAATCGCGACTCCGGCAGCGCTGTTCCCGACAGAGGAGGAAAAATATGGGGAGGAACAAAAAATATGGCCCGGAATTGAGACTGACGAATTGGAGGATCTAGCCATGGACAGCAGGGAAGAAAAGATCAAACGGCGAGCCCATGAAATCTGGGAGCAAGAGGGCCGGCCGGCTGGCCGCGAGCAGGAGCACTGGGACCAGGCCGTGCAGGAGATCGAGGCTGAGGGTTCGGAGACTGAACGTGGCCCGGTTTCGCCTGATCCGACAGTTGCAGCCGATTCCAATAGCTCGAAGCGTTGATCGTCAAATCCATGGCGTCTTGAGAGTACGATCAGGCAACCAAATTGGTGGAACCTCGTTTGCCGGACAGCAACCAGAGGAGGTTTCGATGATGAGGTTCTTTTTACTCCTAGTCCTGGCCGCCGTCCTTGCGCTCGGCGCCTGCGACAACAATATCGAGCCGATGAAAGCCAACACCGGCACCATCAACAAGAACCCACAGATTGACCAGGCCGCCAGACCAGAGTCCACGACTGGTGATGATCAGCCAGCCACTGTGCCTCAGGGCAAATGAACTCGGTCTCACATTGCGACACACCTCTGCTGCGCGTCGCCTATCTCGATGGTGGACCGCGAGACGGCGCCCCGGTTATCCTGCTGCATGGCTGGCCCGACGACGCGACGACATACGCTCGCATTTCGCCAGCCCTTCATGAAGCTGGCTTTCGGACGTTTTCGCCTTGGCTGCGAGGCTTTGGGCCGACATCGTTCCTGTCAGAAGAAACCATGCGCTCGGGCGAGATTGCCGCGATGGCGCAGGATGTGCTGGATTTTGCCGATGCGCTTGGCCTCAGCCGCTTTGCGGTTGTCGGACACGATTGGGGCGCCCGGATATCCTATCTGCTCGCGTCGGTTTTCCCGGACCGCATCAAGTGCTGTGCTGCGCTGTCGCTCGGCTGGCAACCAGGCAAACCAGCAACGCCGGCGCCCGGACAAGCGAAAGCATTTTGGTATCAATGGTTCATGGCGACGGCCCGGGGCGCTGAGTTCGTACGAAACAATGGCAAGAAATTCGCCAGATACCAGTGGGATAGCTGGGGCCCATTAGGCTGGTTCGACGACGCTATTTTCGATGGTGTCGCGAGTTCGTTCGAAAATCCTGACTGGGCGGATGTGACGTTGCATTCCTATCGGGTCAGATGGGAAGAGGCCGAGCCCGATCCACGCTATGCCGAACTCGCCCGCCGGCAAGCAGCGGTCAAGATCATCACGGTGCCAATCCTGACGCTTCATGGTGGCGACGACCGCGTTGTGTTTGCCCAGTCCTCAGAGGGGCTCGAAGAGCATTTCACCGCATTCTACAGGCGGGTGGTGCTGGATGGCATCGGACACTTCCCGACGCGTGAGGCTTCTGATCAGGTTTCTCGATTGTTGGCTGCGTTTCTCGATGGCCATGGCAAGCGCTAAAGTGGGGTCGTCATTCGACCTCATAGTACAGGCCGGAACCTGACGCATCGCCGTGCATTTCGTCTCCATGCATGACGAACCGAAATGCGGTCTCGCAATCAATCGCAGCCAGGGAGAATTTGAATGCAAGCTTCAGGTGCAATCTCAACACACCATGCTGGCCAACTGGCCATAGAACCGTTTGCCGGCACGGTGACGGTACGGTTTTCCGACGCCATAGTCGCTGCCACGGAACGGGCGAAAGTGCTTCAGGAAGAAGGACATGAGCCCGTGTTCTACATCCCTTTCGAAGACATCTATTTCGACCTTTTCGAAAAGACGAACACCACCAGCCGCTCCCCTTTGAAGGGCACCGCGAGCTACTGGCGCGTCCATGCGGTGGGCAGCTCGGCTGACGATTTCATGTGGGCATACGAGACGCCTGAAACCGCGGCGCGGCCCATTGCACGTCATGGCGCATTCGATCCGGAAAAGGCGCGCATCGATGCCGAGCCCGCGGAGGACAGACGGCACACGCCCCACGTCCCGGAGTAGATTGCCCGTTCGCAGCGGGGCGATCTGAATTCAAGGCTGGTGCTGACGGCGCGGAAACTCGTCATCAAGGATGCATAGTGCCTCCTCATATTTGACAGTCGATGCCCCGACCTGTCGTGCCTGCCAGATATTGTCCGCCAGATCCGCGCGCTTCACCGGCAACGCCAATGGATTCGATGCCGCTCGTCGCACAAACGCGAAGTAATCCTCACCGGACTTGCGCGACATGGCGTCGACGGCCGAAGCGATCGTCGGGCCAAAACCGGCCTCTTCCAACCTGGTCCGGTTCCAGCCTTCGCCCTTTTCCAGGACGTCATGGAGATAGGCGACGACCTTCTGGTCCTTGGTTTCGACCGCGTCAACGATACGGCGGCAGTGCTCGATATACGGTCGCCCGGTCTTGTCGCGCTGTGCTGCGTGGACCTCTTCGGCAATCTTGGCCGCCCGGTAAAACATGCTCATCTGGCTTGTCCTTCAGACCTGGTTTCACCATCGCTCCTCGGTATCGTGGTGCGGCAGGTCTATTCCGCAGCAAACCCAGCCAAGTCGCTGCCTCGATCCATAATTGTAGCGCGGTTCCAGGCGAGCCGGATCGTCGAACGTTCCGATATGCAGCGCGACCTCTCCGGGCGATGCGTCATAGGCAAGGCTGAGCGGTGACCCGCAGGCGGAGCAGAAGCCCCTCCGGGCAATCGGCGAAGACCTGCGATAGGTCGGCATCGCATTGGTCCAGGTCACGCTTTGGGAAGGCACCCAGGCCAGAACCGCGAACGCACTGCCGGTCGCCCGCCGGCACATATCACAATGGCAGTAATGCACTCTCGGTTCGCTTCCAACGCGGAAGCGGATCGTGCCGCAGAGACATCCTCCGCTCAGTTCCATTTTGGCGCCCCGGCTGACTTGCCGCTCCAACGCCTCTCGCGCGGTCTCATGCGAGCACCTCCATTCATCTCAGCGGAAACGCCAGCCATTTACGTCGGTTCCTGTGGCTATCTCAGGAACCAGTGCTTGCGCGCGGCGTTGCGTGTCTTTGCCGACAACGGGAGGAAACAGGGAAAATGCATCGCCGGTCGGAGAAGCGCTGATGTCGATGCCGGGGCTGGCATACGGTCCTCTCGGCGATCGATGCATGCATATCTGCGTGGATATGCAGCGGCTATTTGCAGAGCCGTCTGAATGGGCAACACCCTGGATCACCCGGGTTCTCCCGCAGATCGAGAGGCTGGTCGAAAGACGCGCGCCACAGACGGTCTTTACACGCTTCCTGCCCGCCGGGAAGCCGGGGCAAGGGGTCGGCACATGGAAGCGCTATTATCAGCGCTGGGCTTCCCTGACGATCGAGACGATCGGGCCCGAAATGACCGAATTGTTGCCGTCTTTAGCCGGCTACTGCCCGCCAGCGGCGATCGTCGACAAGCACATCTACTCGCCCTGGTTCGAAGGGCGTCTCAGAGCGCTCCTGGTGGAGCGCGGCATCGATACGCTGGTCATCACCGGCGGCGAAACGGATGTTTGCGTTCTGGCTACGGTGCTCGGGGCCATCGATTTCGGCTATCGCGTGGTTCTCGTCACGGACGCGCTGTGCAGTTCTTCCGACGCAACCCATGATGCACTGCTGACCGTTTACCACCAACGTTTCGCGCAACAGGTCGAGACGGTTGAGATGGAAACGGTTCTCTCGAACTGGACTTGACGTCCGCTAACCCGGCCCGGGTGGGAAGTGTCCATGCTTCCTTGCGCGGTTGGGCTGCCTATCTGTTAAGAGAATGACGGACACCAGAACAGGTAGCAGGACGTGACGCAACGATCGGGAAGTGCTGATCTTCCACTCCATGGCGGGCGCGTGCCAAAATGGCTCGGCGACCGCATGACGCGTCTTGGCGCTGTGATGTGCGAGGCGATCATTCATCACTATGGTCGAGACGAGTTGCTGCGGCGGCTGGCGCATCCATTCTGGTTCCAGTCCTTTGGTGCTGTCATGGGCATGGATTGGCACTCGTCAGGAATCACGACCAGCGTCGTGGGCGCTTTGAAGCGTGGCCTCACGCCGCTTTCCGGCGAGCTCGGCATTCATGTCTGCGGTGGCCGCGGCGCGCATTCGCGCAAAACCCCGCATGAGCTGGAAGCCATCGGCCAACGCGTCGGCTTCGACGGAGCGGGCCTGGCAACCGCCAGCCGGCTGGTCGCCAAGGTCGACAGCGCCGCCGTCCAGGACGGTTTCGATCTCTATCTGCATGGCTTTATCGTCGCCGATGACGGTCACTGGGTTGTGGTGCAGCAAGGCATGAACGGCGACAGCAAGGTGGCGCGCCGCTACCATTGGCTCTCCGAGGGCCTGAAGAGTTTTGTCGACCAGCCGCATGCCGCTATCGAAGGGGCCAATCAAGGCGAGATCGTCAACCTGACCGACCGGCGTGCCGAGGCGTCCCGCCAAGGGCAACTTGACCTTTTGCAGAATCTCGGACCGGATCGCATCCTGGGCGAGCTGGCGGCATTGGAGCGAGGCGCGGAGCCGACGCGCCGGCAGGAACCGGAACAACCGCTGCTGCCGCATTTGGTCATGCCGGCCCACCATGACGTTCGCGAAAGCGATGTCGTCATGCATCGCCTACACGGCAATATCGCAGCCGCCGCGGACCGCGGTCCCACCGATTTCGCCGAGCTCCTTCTGGTCCCCGGCGTCGGCGCACGCACAGTGCGCGCGCTGGCCCTCGTTGCCGAGGTGGTGCATGGCGCTCCTTGCCGTTTTTCCGATCCCGGCCGCTTCTCGCTGGCGCATGGCGGCAAGGACAGGCATCCATTTCCGGTACCGCTGAAGGTCTATGACGAGACGATCGGGGTTCTGAAGTCGGCCGTGCAGAAGGCAAAGCTCGGTCGCGATGAAGAAATCGGCGCCTTGAGGCGGCTCGACGATCAGTCGCGGCAAGTCGAGCGATACGTGACCGGCCCCAGCCTGAAGGAAATTGTCGCGGGAGAATTCGACCAATCGCATCTGCTTGGCGGGCGCAGCGTGTTCGGGTGGGAAGCTGCGCCGGACACAGCGCCTGCTGAGCGGAGCAAAAAAGCGTCAGAACGAGACAGAGGGCTGTAGATCAGTCGGCCAGATCGATCAGCGCGACACCGAGGTCCGGACGCTTGCTGCGGCGCAGATGACCGGGCGCTTCCACCAGGGTGATTTCGAGCGTTGGTCGAACGATGCCGTCAAGCAGATGTCCACCCCGGGTGGTGCCGTCGCTCAATCCAAGCACCGCATGGACGTGCAGGCTGGGCTTGTCATCATCACCCAGTGCAACATCGCCGATCGCGCTCAGAACCTCGCACTGTTCGCCGATGGGGATTTTGCGGTAGGTCTTCGCGGTCGGATCAAACCAGCCCACGGTGGCTTTTTCGAAAGCCCCTATGGCGGTCAAGGACGCACTGCCGATCTCCTGGTCGACCGCGAAGGCGGTCAGTGCCGCGAACGCTTCTTCGCCTGGGTCGAGCACCACGACGAATGTCCGTTGTCCGCCGATCTCATTGACGAGCTGAGATTTCATCCCTGTGCTTCCATCGTTCGGCCCAAGGCCGTCGCCAAGATCAATGGGCGCGGTGTTCCGCATTGCGCTTGCGGGTCGCTGCAGCTTTCTTTGCCGATTCGGATCGGCTTGCGGCAGACCGGGATGCCGATGCCTTGCCGCCGCTTTTACCGCCTTTGTGCGCCGCGAGATGGCCCGTGTGTTTGCCGCGGCCCGAACCGCCTTCCTTCTTGCCACCGCCATCGTCCTTGTTGACGGTAGCCCATGCACGCCGCTCTGCTTCCTTGTCCGAAACCCCGCGCTTCTCGTAGCCTTCGGCAATGTGGTCGGCCTTACGCTCCTGCTTGTCAGTGTATTTCGATTTGTCGCCTCGTGGCATGGCCTGCTCCTATTGAATAAGGGCTGAACCTCGATTTGACGCGCTGGTTCCAACAGAAGTTCGCGTAGCCAATGCCATCGCCCGGCATGGCCAAACACCGCCGCGCGCAGGCTAACGCTTTTCGGGCCGGGGAGAGCGCAGCAGCAGGCGAGGGGAATTGGTTCAGCCGATTGCCAACCTCACGACGAGGGCCAGGATCACGACACCGACCAAGCCGGCTATGAAGATGACCCGACGGGTGCGCGTTCGCAGGATGATCTCGCCTTGTCTCGCCTGCTCCGCAGAGAATACAGGTCCATTGTCGCCGTCCTTGCCATGCCGACCATCGCTCATGATCGCCTCCTTCCGGCTCTTGGCACACAACCATCGCTTGACCGGGGAGGTTCCGATTGCATCGATCCGGCCAGCAGAAAAAGGATCACAGGCTCGTGAGGAGGGAACTTTGCCCTCCGCGAGTGGTTTGGGCCGCTTGAGACCCAGCCAGCCCGGAGCCAGCCATGTCCGATGCCAAAATTTCCAGCGGCTTGAGCAGACGCATGTTCATGACGGCCTCTGTTTCGGCGGCGGCGGTGATGCCGCTTGTGAATTCCCCAACGAGAGCTGCCCAGCCCGCGTCCGCAAAACCGGCCGAACCGCGCGATTTGTCGGCGGTTTCGATGCGTATCAACAAGCAGACCTACAACCTCGCGCTCGACAATCGAACCAGCCTGCTTGACGCGCTGCGCGACCATGTCGGCCTGACCGGCACCAAGAAAGGTTGCGATCACGGTCAGTGTGGTGCCTGCACGGTGCTGATCGACGGAAAGCGGGTACTGTCGTGCTTGAGCTTTGCCGTCATGAACCAGGGCCGGGAGATCACAACGGTGGAAGGCCTGGCTTCGGCGGACGGGGACCTGCATCCGGTCCAGCAGGCCTTCGTCGACCACGATGCCTTTCAATGCGGCTATTGCACACCGGGTCAGATCATGTCCGCCATCGGTTGCATCAACGAAGGCCATGCTGGATCGGAAGATGATATTCGCGAATATATGAGCGGCAATCTATGTCGCTGCGCGGCCTATCCCAACATCGTTGCGGCGATCGTTCAGGCACGCGACGAGACCAGGAGGGCTTAGGATGCGCCCGTTCGTATATGAAAGACCAACCAGCGTCTCCACGGCAATCGCCATGGCGTCCCGTCCCGATGCCGTGCATGTTCCGCCAACCGGCGCCGACACGCAGTTCATCGTCGGCGGCACCAATCTGGCCGACTACATGAAGCTCGGTGTCGCGCGGCCGGAGCGACTGCTCGACCTCAACACTCTTGCCGAGCCGGCCTTGCGGCAGATCAGGATAGACGATGATAAGATCCGGTTTGGTGCGCTGGTCCGTATGGGTGAAGCAGCCGACAACAATGATGTCAGGCGCCGTTGCCCGGTCCTCGCCGACAGCTTGAAATTCGCTGCCAGCGGTCAGCTTCGCAACATGGCGAGCCTGGGCGGCAATGTGCTGCAACGTACGCGCTGCGAGTATTTTCGAGAGATATCTTGGCCGTGCAACAAGCGCGAACCGGGCTCCGGCTGCGCTGCGATGGAAGGGTCCAATCGCCAGCATGCCGTGCTGGGTACGAGCGATGCCTGTATTGCCACGTATCACGGCGATTTCGCGCAGGCGCTGGTTGCGCTGGACGCCACCGTCGATGTCGAAGGTCCGCGGGGAAGGCGCACGCTCACTTTTGCCAAGCTGCATAAACGGCCGGGCGAAACGCCCGACATCGAGACGGATCTGGCCGCCGACGAGCTCATTACCGCCATCGAAGTGCCGCTGGCACAGTGGAGCAGCCGGTCGCGCTATCTGAAGATACGCGATCGCGAATCCTACGCGTTTGCGCTGGCGTCCGCGGCTGTCGCGCTCGACATGGATGGCGAGACGGTAAGGAGTGCGCGCATTGCGCTTGGCGGAGTGGCGACGGTGCCGTGGCGTGCGCGCGAAGCAGAGGACGTGCTACAGGGCAAAGTGCTTGACGAAGCCACGGCGCAGGAGGCCGCCGAGGCTGCTTTCGCCGATGCCAGACCGCGCGAGCATAACGCATTCAAGATACCGCTCGGCAAGCGCACGCTGGTGCGGGCGCTGCTCGAAACCCGGGATATGAAGGGCTGAGCCATGAACCAAGCTGCACCCGCTCCAAGGGAAAACCAGGGCGATCCCGTTGTTCGCATTGACGCCCGGCTAAAAGTTACCGGACAAGCCGGCTATCCCGCCGACATCGTTACGGCCAACGTCGCCTACGGTGCCCTTGCCACCAGCAGCATTGCCCGGGGCAAGGTTTCCGAACTTCACACGAAAGACGCCAATGCCGTACCCGGTGTGCTGGACATCGTCACCTATGGCGATCTGGACAAGACCGACATGCCGAAATTCGGCAACACCGGTGCAAGTTCGATTGGGCCCTTGCACGACAAGACGGTTTTTCACGATGGTCAGATCATCGCTCTGGTGGTCGCTGAAACCTTCGAGGCGGCGGAGGAGGCAGCGATGTTGGTCCGCGCCGACTATGAGGACGAACGGCCCAGCGCCAGCTTTGATTCCAAGGGCGTGAAGATGGAACCGGCTGCCGGCAAAAGCCCGATGTTCAAGGAGGATGCGAAGGCCGGTGACTTCGACGCCGCTTGGGCGGATGCGACGGTGAAGATCGACGAAAAATATTCGACGCCGACCCAGCATCATAATCCGATCGAGCTGTTTTCGACCACCGCCATATGGCAGGGCGACCAGTTGACGATACACGAACCCAGTCAAAACGTTACGGGCTGGAAGGTGGAACTGGCACGCCAACTGAAGCTCGATCCGGCCAATGTGCGGATCGTCAGTCCCTATATCGGCGGCGCCTTCGGCTCCAAGGGGCCGATGACGGCACGCACTGCTATCGTTGCCGTCGCGGCGCGGCGCATCGGCCGGCCGGTTCGCTGCGTCGTCAATCGCATGCAAGCCTTCGGTACGCAGACCTATCGCGCCGAAACGCGGCATCGGATCCGCATGGGCGCCGGCAAGGACGGCCGCATCACGGCGTTCGGACATGAGGCCTGGGAGGTGACGTCACGCCCGGACCCTTATGTCGTCGGCGGCACGTCCGCCACCGCGCGCATGTACGATTACGGCTCCGTTCTGACGCATGTTTCGCTGGTTCATGCCGACCGCAACACGCCTGGCTACATGCGATCGCCGCCGGAGACGCCTTATGTCTACGCGCTGGAAAACGCCATGGACGAAATGGCCGTGGCCCTCGGTATGGATCCTGTCGAGTTTCGTCGCATCAATGAACCGGAGAAGGAGCCGATCGGAGGCAAGCCATTTTCCAGCCGCTCACTCATCAAGTGCTACGACCAGGCGTCCGAGGCCTTTGGCTGGTCGAAGCGCGATCCCAGGGTCGGCTCGATGCGCGACGGCGATTGGCTGGTCGGAATGGGCTGTGCGACGGCAATCTATCCGACTGCCGCCGCACCTTGCGCGGCCCGGGTTCGTCTCACCGCGGATGGCGAGGTTCGGGTCCAGTGCGGCTCCCATGAAATTGGCACCGGCGTTCGCACCATCGCCGGCCAAATGGCGGCCGAAAGGCTGGGGGTCGGCATGGACAAGATCAGCGTGGAGATGGGCGACAGTGCCTTGCCGCCGGCTCCCGTGTCGGGCGGATCGATCTCGACCGCCAGCGTCTGCTCCGCGGTCATGAAAGCCTGCGACGCGATACGCGAAAAACTGTTTGCCGCCGCTGCGGGCAAGGGGGCTCCGCTGGCAGGTTCGGCCAATGCGAAGCTGGATTTGAAGGACGAAGAGGTCGTCACCGAGACCGGCAAGTCCGCCAAGCTGGCCGATGTCTTCAAGGCCATGCAAGTCGGCGCCATCGAAGAATATGCCGAGTTTGCGCCGAAGGGTTCTTCGCCTGAAGCCCTGAGGAAACTCTATGCCGGACAATCGGAGTTTCATGGTGGAGAGAACGACGAAGATTCGGTCAAATATGCGTTTGGCGCCGAGTTCGTCGAAGTGCGCATCAACAGCTATACACGCGAAATCCGGGTGCCGCGCATGGTCGGAGCCTTCGCTGCCGGGCGCATCATGAACACGCGCACCGCGCGCAGCCAGCTGATAGGTGGCATGATCTGGGGCATTGGCCAAGCGTTGCACGAGGCCACGGAAATTGATCAGCGACACGCGCGCTACGTGAATCGCGACCTGCAGGACTATCTCGTGCCGGTCAACGCCGACATCAAACAGGTCGACGTTATCCTGGTCCCCGAAATCGACCACCAGGTCAATCCTGCCGGCGTCAAGGGCTTGGGCGAACTCGGCAATGTCGGAACGGCTGCTGCCGTGGCGAGTGCCGTCTATCATGCCACCGGCAAGCGCATTCGCGATCTGCCGATCAGAATAGATGATTTGATAGGCTGACGATCAAGAGCTCTGGACGGAGCATGGAACTCGTAACCCATAGGAAATTCAAAAACGGCAGGTTGATGCCGTGGGGAAAAGGCACGGTCGTCACCGGAGCAAAGGGATTTGTCTACCTCTGCGGCAATACGGCAACCGCCGAAAATTACGATCCTGCCGGAAAGAGAGGAGGGGCTTCCCTGGCGATGCGGCGGCACAGTGGCGCGCAATTTTGGCGAACATCAAATCAGATCTGGAAGAACTCGGCAGCGCGCTCGACTATCTCATCCGGCTGACCTTCTTCATCAAGGGGCCATTTCCCGATGGCGGCGTTCTAAGTTCACCCAATTTTCGTCTCGACGTACGGGACGAGTTCTTTGCCGAGCATTGCGCGAAGCACTGCAGCTATAACAACCCGCCGCCCTCCGAGGTGATCGGGATTGCAGCGCTTGCGCAAGCCGACATCGATTGTCGCGGTGGCGGCGTTGCCTGACTGAAAAAGTTTTCGCGTGCAGCGATAGCTTAGTTGCCTTGGCTCTCGAGTGTCACTCCGGGGCTGTGGCCGGAGCCGTGTAACGTCGGCGCACAGCGTCAAGCACCCGCTTGCGGCTCTCCTGCGCCGACAGGGTCTTGTCCTCTTCCGCCTCGGCGGTTTCGCGCGCCAGGTCCTTGTCCCTGATCTGATGTCGAAACCATTTGGAATAGTCGCCGGTGCGCAAGTGAAACTCCCAAGTCTTGTCGTCTATGCCCTCGGCGATCTGAGCGAAGATCATCAGATTGTGAGCCCTGAGGTTCATCGCATTGTCAGGGCCATGGAAATAGAAGCTGCCGGCTTCGTCGAGCTGGCCTTCGGCATATTTCCGGCTGTGCCGCTTGAGTGACTGACGTGGTTCCACCACCTTGACCGTCTTGACTTTCTTGCCCGCCTGCGGCCGCCAGAACAGCACGCGCGCGCCCTTGGGGCTGGGGATGTCCTTTGGCGGCTCAATGCCAGTCTCCTTGCAGAAGACCTTCACCACGTCCTTCGCCTTGGGGCCAAGCGCAATGATGGCTGTCACAAGGCGCAAGGCGTCTGTCGAGATCGCCTCGGGGTGAACGGTGATCAAGATTGTGCCCGGCAATTCCAATGAAAGGACCGCCCGCGTATCGTCGCGCCGCTTGGGCAGAAGATGGTGCGCTTCATCGATGACGAGCCAGTGCGGTCTCGCGGTGCGCCGGCGGAAACTGCTCAGGCCAGGCAGCAGGTCGGCAAAGAAATCCGGCCTCTCGTCGACGCGCAGGGCCAATCCGTTGACGACAATGTTGCTGTCGGCCTTGGCGATCAGATCCAGCACCTGCGCCTTTGTCGGCGCGCTTGAGCCGTCTCCCAGGCGAACGGCGCCTTCGAGGCCGTCATAGTCGCCTTCGGGATCAAAGACGCAGAACTGAAAACCACTTTCGACGAAGCGTTCCGTCAGCGCGGTGGCCAAGGTGGATTTACCAATGCCGGAACTCCCGGCAATGAGGATCGTGTCGCTCGGCGACAGGTAGACATCATCGCCGCCAGACGACCCAAGAACGATGCCGTCATGGCGCTTCGGCACTATCGCGTGATCACGCTTTATCAGCTTTGCGATCAATTGCTCCACGCCCTTGCCGCGGGCGCCACGCATGACCAGGTTGGCTGTATCCTTGACCGCCGGAATTGCATTGTCGACGGCGGCGCTGCAGCCACAGGCTTGCAGGAACGCGTGGTCGTTCTCGGCGTCGCCGACGCCGACGACGTTGTGCGGCGAAAGTCGAAGGTCCTGAAGGGCCGCAGCGAGCCCGGTGGCTTTGTTGATGCCGCTCGGCAGGATCATCACCGCGCCCTTGTTGAAGATGATTTCCAGTTCGAGACCCATCTTCTTGATGATATCGAGCACGGTCGCCTGATGGGGTTCCCAGGTCGCGACGATCGATCGCCCGACCGAAAGCGGCTTGACGCCCTGCCGCTTCAATCTGGCGACGAATTTGGGCTCGGGCGATGGGGCGATCACCCGCTCTTCCTCGCTGGCCGGCGTGTAGATCATCGCGCCATTCTCAGCGACGACCTTGTCGAAGAGGCTAAGCTCGGGAAAGACGCGCTTGAGATCGGGCAGTTCACGCCCGGTGACGAGAACCAGCTTGCGGCCGCTTTTCTTGAACCGCTCAAGCGCGGCGAGCGTCTTCTTGGCGACGATCCCATCATGAGCCAGCGTGCCGTCATAGTCTGCCGCCAATGCAATGAAATACATTCCGCCGACCCTTCTCGTTCCGGTTGCCCTGTGGCTAGAACGTGTGATCGAGACAAAGGCTCCCCACCGACCGAATCGTAGGTGGAGGAGGGGCGGTTCGCCCTCGGAAATCAGGAACTCCTTCGGTGCCGGTACGTTGACCAGACAAGCCGGGAACCGTCCCGGTCTTTGCTGGCGGCGTGCAAACCCCGTCGCCGAAATCCACACCAAGCGCAATGAAAGGTAAGGCCATGGGCTTCTTTTCGAAGGACATCAAGACACTCGACGATCTCTTCGTGCACACGCTGCGCGACATCTATTACGCCGAAAAGCAGATCGAGAAGGCGCTGCCGAAGATGATCGACAAGGCAACCGACCCGCAATTGAAAGCCGGATTTGAAAAACACCTCGACCAGACGAGAGGCCATATCGAGCGCGTCGAACAGGTGTTTGAGTTGCATGGCGTCAAGGCCAAGGAGGTCAACTGTCCGGCAATCGACGGTATTCTCGAGGAGGCCGACGATGTGAGCGGTGACGTCGATGACAAGGAGGTTCTCGACGCGGCGCTGATTGCTTCGGCGCAGGCCGTCGAACACTATGAGATGACCCGCTACGGGACGCTCATCGCCTGGGCCAAGCAACTCGGCCGCACCGACTGCGCCAATGTGCTGGCCAAGAACCTGAGGGAAGAACAGGCGACAGATCGCAAGCTCACCGAAATGGCGGAAAGCAAGATCAACCTGCAGGCAGCCGAATAGGGCTGCAATCCGGCCGGCTGGTAACTCGGCCGGCCGGATTGCTGGCAGGTTTCCACTCCGTCAGCGAGACGGGTCGACGCCCAAGGCCGTTGATTGCTTGCGCAGCGCCTCATCGTCATCCTGCGGCGCATGCCGAGCAGATCCTGCGATTTCCGTGTAGATGCGGTACGCTACACAAGTGAGCGCCACCATGAAAAGCAGACGGCCCATCCATCCTACTCCTTGCTCATGGATTTCATTCCGGCCATCCTCAGTACCCTCCGACGACCGGCAAGATTTCGCCGGTGATGTAGCTCGAGCAATGCGGCGAAGCGAGGAACACATAGGCCGGCGCGAGTTCTTCCGGTTGCGCGGGTCGTTTCATTGGCGTGTCCGCGCCGAATTTCGAGACGTCGTCGGCTTCCTTGTCCGACGGATTGAGCGGCGTCCACACCGGACCCGGTGCGACCGCATTCACCCTTATGCCCTTGCCGATGAGATTGCCCGACAGGGCCCGCGTGAAGGCATGGATGCCGCCCTTGGTCATCGAATAGTCGACCAGTTGTTTTGAACCGTCGATACCGGTTACCGAACCGGTGTTGATGATCGCCGAACCTGGCTTCATGTGCGGCACCGCTTCCTGCGCCATATGAAAATAGCCGTAAAGATTGGTCTTCAGCGTCGTGTCGAAATGTTCTTCGGTCAGCTCGCCGAAATCGCTGGAATGGATCTGGAACGCAGCGTTGTTGACCAGCACGTCGATGCGACCGAATTTTTCAACGGTCTCCATGACCGCCTTGTGGCAGTGGCTGCGTTCGCTGACATCGGCCTTGACCAGGATGCAGCGTCGTCCCTCCTTTTCCACCGCTGATTTGGTCTCTTCAGCATCCTTGTCCTCGGCCAGATAGACGATCGCGACGTCGGCGCCCTCGCGGGCGAACAACACCGCCACCGAGCGGCCGATGCCGGAATCGCCGCCCGTGATGAGTGCTACCTTTTGGTCGAGTTTTTTCGATCCGAGATAGTACGGCGCATCGTACAGCGGCTCCGGCTCTAGCGCCCATTCGTGCCCCGGTTTGGGCTGATGTTGCTCGGGGAAGGGGGGCTCGGGATATTCACGGGCGCCAGCCTGCATGGCGCCTTGCTGCTTCCCACCGCCTTTCGATTTGTCCTTGGCATCGACGCCACGTTGGATATGGCGCTGCTTGGCCGCTTCACCGGCTATTTCCGACTTCATCTGCATGATCGTCTCCTTGGCTTGGAGAGGAAACAACGCATGTCAGGCAAAAAGGTTTGCGCAAAAGATCGACTTGCCGAGAGGATTCCGGCCAGCGTTTGGCAACGCGTAACGACGACATCGCCAGCTGCACCAATTCAGCTGCAATGCAGCCGCGCCAGCCACCGCCGCGATGGGATCGAGCACCGGGGCTTGCCCGCTGCCTGCGCCGCCTTGGCGGCGAGCCAAACGTAATGATGTGGATTGGGAAGCTATTGCGTCAAACTGGCAAAGCAGCGCCATCCGGTCTACTCCGGGCGTAGCCGCCGGAATTCTATCTTGGCGACAGCCCATCGAGCAGGAAGTCGAGGCCTTTTCGGAAGGCGCCATCCCAATCGTTGTCCAACAGCAGACGAGAGCGTTCGATTGTCGGGTAGTGTTCGCTGAGGTGTGTAAGACGCTGCTGTGCGGCTGCCCTGTCTTCTTCCGAGAGGTCGAAGCTTGCCCGGGTGAGGGTGGCGCCCATCACATAATTCCAGAGCGACCATATCGCGGCGTTCAGATTCGCGTCGGCAACACCGGCTCTGGACAAGGTCTTGCTCAACATTTCCAGGCGGCTGAGAATGTTCGGGCCGAGCGCCCGGCGCGGCAACAGCGATGCCGACCAAGGATGGCGCAACATTCTGGCGCGCCAGTCTTCGAGCATATGAACGACGTCTCCACGCCAGTCCGGAGACTCACCTGTTTCAGGCGATCCGCGATGTTCGAGCACCGAATCGAGTGCTAGATCAAAGACATCCTCCTTGTTGTCAACGTGCCAATACAGGCTCATCACACCCGAGCCGAGGCGATCGGCCAGCCGACGCATTGTCAATCCGTCTATGCCCTGGGCGTCCAGCAGTTCCACGGCGATCGCCACGATACGCTCTCGAGACAGCGGCGGCTCGCTGCTCGCCTCCTGGATGGGTTGAAGCTTTGTCCGTTGCGATCGTTTGCTGGCACTGCGGGGTTTGGCTGCCATCTGTCTTCCTTGCTGGCCGAACGTCGATTTTGGCAGGCACCGTCAGGAATGTCGACGCTGATCGCTTGACTAGTACGATGTACCATACGATGACTCGTACATCGCACGATTCATCGTATGAGCGATCTGGTTTAAAGTTCATGCCGGCGGCGAGTGCGTTATTCGCAGTCAGCAGAGCCAGGAGAAATCATGTCACGCGCAATCAAGCATCTGCTTATCGGAGGGCTAATCATCATGACCATTGCAGTTCCCACTGCGTCGCCGGCGAACGAGTTCAAGCTGACCATCATCAATCCACAGACGCTCTACGACCCGTCGCCGAATGGCTACAGCACCGCCGTGATCGCACCGCGCGGAGCTCGGATTGCCTACATTTCCGGGCAGGGCGGCCAAGACAGCACAGGAGCCTTGTCACCCGATTTCGCCGTCCAGGTTAAGCAGGCCTACGCAAATTTGCATGCGGCGCTCGGGGGCATCGGCGCCAAGCCGGATCAGGTGGCGAAGCTCACGGTCTTCGTGGTCGACCACGACATGTCCAAGCTCGATGTGTTAACCAGGAACGTCAAGGACATGTTCGGCGAGGCGTTGCCGGCGCAGACACTGGTTCCCGTTCCCAAGCTTGCAATCGACCCCATGCTTTTCGAGGTGGAAGCCACCGTTATTCTGGAATAGGGAGCCTGATCGCCCCAACTGACATGGGGTCGAGCACGCCGCCGACAGCCGCGCGTTGGAACCACCAATTCATTTTGGCTCCCACGAAGCAAAGCCGTCACGACGCATACACTCTATTGCTATTGCCGCCGCATCCAAAAGTCGCATAAGATAGATTATGGAACTAACGCATCGGTCAAGAACTGGAAATTGCCGCTGATTCTCATAGGCTTGAGCCGATTGTGCCGTATTGCCTTGAGCGGATGGCCAACGCTAGGCTGTCGAAATGAAGATGGCAAACAGCGAGATCGAAGCGGCGATCGAAGTGTTCGTGCATGGCTTCAGCGCCGACAGAAGCCGCACCTTCCTTACGAGGCCAGCCGCGTTGGACGCTTGTGGCTGATGCGCGATGCCGAGCGCAAGAATCTTCGTGACTACCGCGGCGAAGAATGGGTCGTCCATGACGTCGCCGCTCAAGAAGCCGATGCCGTCGTGCGGCAGCATGCACGGCCGGGCTTTGCCATTTCCGTTGTGATCGCGAACGAGGATCCGGACGGGCCGACACGAACCGCCTACAAAGCTCTCGGCTACCGGCTGCTTCGGACCGAAGGTTTTTTCGTCCACCGGTTGCGCCGGATTCCGAGCCCGCCAGCGGTTGCGGTTGCTTCGGTCGAACGCGTGCAGACAGCCGAACGGGCGGCGGCGCAGTTGGGAAAGATCATCCGCAGACAGCCGATCCCGGATCATTTGCTCGGCGACAGCGCGCCGTTGCGCCAGTATGTGGCAGTCGATGGCGCCGATATCGTTGGGCGCGTGCGCAGCTTGGATGCCGTGGAAGCCACGTGGTGTTCGAGCATGTATGTCGAGCCTTCGCACCGGCGTCGCGGCATTGGCCAGGCTTTGATGTCGAAAATGTTGCACGACGATCGGGCGCGTGGGTCGAGGTGCTCGGTGCTGGCTGCAACCCACGCCGGGGCTCTGCTTTATCCCCGGATGGGCTACGAACGGATCGGAACGCTGCTGATATTCGCACCAATGAACCGAAAGCCGGTATGAAAGTCTATTCGCATCACGCTGATTCGTAAGGGATTTCAATCGCCATCCCATCATAGGCCGGCTCGACGTTGGCGGGTGTCTCGGCCATCACCGTGGCGTAGTCGAGCGGCACGTGCATATGTGTCAACACCGCATGTATCGGCGCCAGCCGCTCGATCCATTCAAGCGCTTCGCCAAGGGACAGGTGACTGGGATGCGTCCGGTACTGCAGCGCGTCGATGATCAGCACGTCGAGGTCGCGCAGCCGTTCGGCGGTGGGTTCCGGAAAGTCGCTGATGTCGGGACAATAGGCGAGACCGCCAATGCGGAAACCGAGCGATACGATGTCGCCGTGGATCTGCGGCAGCGGCTCAAGGGTGAGGGTACCCCCCTCTCCTTCGATGACCACCGGCCTGGTGTGGTCGATGAGATGCGGCCTGACGATCGGCGGATAGGAACTGCCTTGCGGCGTCTCGAAACAGTATCCGAACGCTTCCCGCAACCGAAGCATCGTCGCCCTGTCGGCATGGACGTCGATCAGTTGGCGCTGATCGAGAACGAAACCGCGCAGATCGTCGATGCCATGGATGTGGTCGGCATGCGGGTGGGTATAGACGACCGCATCGACACGTTTAACGCCGGCCAGCAGCATCTGCTGCCGAAAATCCGGCCCCGTGTCGATGACGACAGTCGTGCGGCTGCCGTTCGCCGCGATCCGCTCGACAAGTGCGGCGGCACGCGTGCGCCGGTTCTTGGGGTTGTCGGGGTCGCAATTGCCCCAGTCGCCGGTGATGCGCGGCGTACCTGGGGACGAGCCGCAGCCGAGAATGGTGAGGCGCAGCCGGTCGGTCATCGTTCAGGCACTTTGCTCTACAGGCCGCGGCATCTTGCCGAACAGCCGGAAGAAATTATCCGTCGTCAGATCAGCGATTTCAGCTTCGCTGACGCCGATGGTTTCGGCCAGCACCTTGGCCGTGTGCGCGACATAGGCGGGCTCGTTGCGTTTGCCGCGAAACGGCACGGGCGCCAGATAGGGCGCGTCGGTTTCGACCAGCAGCCGGTCATGCGGCACATCGGCGGCAATGGCGCGCAACTCAGCTGAATTCTTGAAGGTGAGGATACCCGAGAACGACACGTAGCCGCCGAGAGCGACGCCAATTTCGGCGAGCCGATGTCCGGAAGAAAAGCAATGCAGGATGAAGGGGAAGGCGCCCTTCCCCGTTTCGGCCTTGAGGATCGCTGCCATGTCGTCGTCGGCGTCGCGCGAATGGATGACCAGCGGTAGGCCGGTCTCGCGCGCGGCTGATAGGTGGGTGCGAAAGCCTTGCGCCTGCGCATCGCGGGGCGCTTTGTCGTAGAAGTAGTCCAGCCCGGCCTCGCCGATGGCCACCACTTTCGGGTGCGCGGATAGCCGCACAAGCTCCTCGACCGTGATATCCAGCTCTTCGGCCGCATTGTGCGGATGAGTGCCGACAGAGCAATAGACTTCGTCGAAAGTTTCAGCGATCTCAAGTACTTGCGGAAACCGCCTCACGCGTGTCGAGATCGTCACCATACGGTCGATTCCGGCGGCTAACGCGCGGGCGACGATGGCCGCCCGCTCCTCGGCGAAGTCGGGAAAGTCGAGATGGCAGTGACTGTCGACGAGCATCAGACGTTCGCGTCCGGCTGTTCGACATAACGTGGAAACACCCCTTCCGGTACGGGCAACGCAGTGCCGGGCACCAGCGCATGGTCAGCATGGACATGCGCGAAAGCGCGGCTCTCCGCCGGCACCGCCAACAGGTCGAGCAGTTTCGCGGCCGATCCCGGAGTGAAGGGTTGACACAGCACCGCCACGCGGCGCACGACTTCGGCGGTCGTCCACAGCACCGTTTCCATGCGCGCAGGGTTGGTCTTTTTCAACGCCCATGGTGCCTCGCCGGCAAAGTAGCGATCGGCTTCCGCCACCACGCCGAAGATCGCCGCCAGCGCCAGATGGATGCCCTGCTCGGCCATCGCCTTGCGCGCGATGTCGAGAGCGGCGACGGCCTGATCCAGGATTGCTCTGTCTGCATCCGTCAGGTCGCCGCGCTGCGGCACCACGCCGCCGCAGTTCTTGGCGATCATCGACAGCGAGCGTTGCGCAAGGTTGCCGAGGCCGTTGGCAAGATCGGCATTGGTGCGGTTGACGATCGCGTCATGGCTGTAGCTGCCGTCGTTGCCGAAGGGCACCTCGCGCAGGAAGAAGTAGCGCACCTGGTCGAGGCCGTAGTGCTCGACCATCGCGAATGGATCCACGACGTTGCCAACCGATTTCGACATCTTCTCGCCGCGGTTGAACAGGAAGCCATGCGCGAAAACGCGGCTCGGCAACTCAATGCCCGCCGACATCAGAAATGCCGGCCAATAGACCGCATGGAAGCGGACAATGTCCTTGCCGATGATGTGCGTGGCCGGCCAATAGCGCCATTGCTCGGCCTTTGTGTCGGGATAGCCGGCGGCGGTGATGTAGTTGGTCAACGCGTCGACCCAGACATACATCACATGTTTGTCGTCGCCGGGCACCGGCACGCCCCATTTGAAGGTGGTGCGCGAGATCGACAGATCCTTCAGCCCGGACTTGACGAAGCTGAGCACCTCGTTGCGGCGCTCGGTGGGACCGATAAAGTCTGGCTGGCTCTCATAAAGGGCCAGCAATTTTTCCTGATAGGCGGAAAGCCGAAAGAAATAGCTTTCTTCCTCGTTCCATTCGACGGGCGAGCCGAGCGGTTCGCGACGCACGCCATCCTCGCCGAGCGTCGTCTCGCTCTCGTCGAAATAGGCTTCCTGGCGCACCGAATACCAACCGCTATAACGGTCGAGATAGATGTCGCCATTGGCGGCCATCGCCTTCCAGATCGCCTGACAGGATTCGTAGTGGCGCGGTTCCGTCGTGCGGATGTAGTCGTCGTTCGAGCCACCCATCGCCTCGGTCATCGCGCGGAAAATCGCCGAATTGCGGTCGGCCAGCGCCAGCGGCGTTATGCCTTCCTTCTCGGCCGTTTGCTGCATCTTCAGGCCGTGTTCGTCGGTACCGGTCAGGAAGAAGACGTCCTTGCCGTCCAGGCGCTGGAAGCGTGCCAGGGCGTCGGTTGCAATGACCGTATAGGCGTGGCCGATATGCGGCTTGCCGTTCGGATAAAAGATCGGGGTGGTGATGTAGAACTTGTCGCGTGACATGAAGGAACCGTCATGAATGTCTGAATGGAAAGGCGTGGCGGTGGATATCGTATCGAGGCAGCATTTGCCATCCCGATCCAGGAAACCCAGTCACATTCGCATTGCAGAATTCAGGCGGTCGATCATGATCAGGGCGTGCTGCTTCTTGTCGAGATTGTAGGTATCGGTCTCAGATATAGCGTCCAGCGCCTCATGCCAAGTGTCGGACAACGTTTTGGCCCGTGCGAGATCGCCCGCCAGTGCTGCCTGACTTGCCGCGTCCGACAACAGGTCCAGCGCCCGGCGGTTGAAGATATCGAACTGGATCGCCTGATCGCGGCCAGCCACGGCTTCGGCGAGGCGAAACGCGCCGCCGACATCGCTCTTTCTGCCGGTGACCAGAGCGTCGAGCGTGGAGGCGATCTCCAGCCCGCCATACTGCGTCAACAGGATCGCGTTCCGGGCGCTGCCCCCTGCCCGCCCGACCAGTGCCGCGCGAGCCGCCGGATCGTCAGGCGGCGCGGGCTCGGTCGTTTCCAGCACCGTCATCAGGTCGTCGGCGTCGAGCGGGTTCAATCGCACCACCTGACAGCGCGACCGGATCGTCGGCAGCAGGCTGCCCGGCGCGTGGACAATCAGGATGAACAGAGTCCGTGCCGGCGGCTCTTCAAGATTTTTCAGCAACGCATTGGCCGCATTGGTGTTCATGTCATCGGCGGGGTCGACGATGACGACCCGATAGCTGCCGTCGTGCGAGGTCAGCGACAGGAAGCGGCTGACCTTGCGTATCTCATCGACGGTGACGACTGTCTTGAAACTCTTGGTCTTGTCGTTCAGCGGCCGGGTCAGATGCAGCACGGAAGGATGCGCCCCGGTGGCGATCTGGCGAAACAGCGACGAAGCCGGATCGGCAGTGGCAAGGCTTTCCGGCGCCTGCGCAAAATCCGGGTGCTTCAGCAGATGATGCGCAAGGTGGAAGGCGAGCGTCGCCTTGCCGATGCCGACTGGCCCGGAGAAGATCAGCGCATGCGGCAGCTTGCCCGCACGATAAGCGGCGGTGAGCACGCCTGCAGCTTGGCTATGCCCGACCAGAACGGGCGTTTCGGAGGGCTCCGGCACGCCGTCGAGCGTGTCGTGCTGCTCGGGTGCGATGCGTTCGAAGATCATGCCGGCGTTGCCTGCCTGTCGCGTGCCGGCGTTCTCGCCGCCAGTGCCGCGAACACCGCCGCGGTGACGACGTTCTCGACCGCGTCGGGCTCGGCGGCTGCGTCGACGACGATGCAGCGCTCCGGCTCGGCCTTGGCGATCGCCAGAAACGCCTCGCGGCGGGCCTGATGGATCGCCAGCGTCTCCTTTTCGAAGCGGTCGGCGACTGCCTCGGTGCCGCGCCGCAGCGTTGCGCGCCTCAGGCCTTCCGCCGGATCGATGTCGAAGATCAGCGTCATGTCCGGCATCATGCCGTTGATGGCGACCTGCTCCAGCGCATCCATGAACGCCGAATCGATGCCGCCGGTGACGCCCTGGTAGACGCGCGAGGAATCGAGGAAGCGGTCGCAAAGCACGATGGAACCACGCTCGACCGCCGGCCGGATGAGCTGCTCGACATGATCGGATCGCGCGGCGGCGAAAAGCAGCGCTTCCATCTTCGGTCCGAACGGTTCGGCCGCGCCCGAAAGCAGCACATGCCTGACGGCTTCGGCGCCCGGCGAGCCGCCGGGTTCGCGGGTAAGCAGCACATCGTATTTCTTGGCGCGCATCTTCCTGGCCAGCCGCTCGATCTGCGTCGACTTGCCTGCCCCCTCGCCGCCTTCGAAGGTGATGAAAAAACCGCGTGCCAACCGAGAGGCCTTCTTGTCCATGGCTGAATGGGATTGTAGCGCTCTAGATAGTCCGCGTTCGGCCAAACGTCCATGCCGTCAATTTTTGCCCTTGTGCAGTCGCCCCCAAAACCATGGCTGGTTTTGAGTGATATGCGTTATCGCAGCCAGCCGACCGCCAGTTCCTTGACGGCATCGAGTGCGCGCTGCGGCAGCGTGCCGACGCCGATCGATTCGGCGGCGAAAAGCGGTGTCTCCTGGCTGAGCGTATCGCCGATCCAGACGCGCAGCGCACCCACCGGCTGCCCCTCCTCCACCGGTGCAGCAACCGGGCCGTTGTAGACGATCCTGGCCGTCAGCTTGTCGCGGTTGGTGATCGGCAGGAAAATGTCGATCGGACCCTTGGCCTTCAGCGTCACCCCGGATTTCGCTCCGCCGAAAACCTGGGCTTCTCCAACCACCTCGTCCTTGGCGAAAATTTCAGTCTTCTCGAACGAGCGGACACCCCAGTCGAGCAGCTTTCGCGCTTCCTCGGCGCGCTCCTTGTCCGAGGCCAGCCCGCTCATCGCCGCGATCACGCGGGTACCATTGTGGCTGAGCGAACCGACGATGCCGAAACCGGCTGCCTCGCTCGCACCGACCGCCAGGCCGTCGGCGCCGATGTCCATCGCCAGCAGCGGATTGCGGTTCCTCTGTGAAATCTTGTTCCAGGTGAAATCCTTCTGGCTGTAATAGCGATAGAGATCCGGATAATCGCGCCACAGGTGCAGGGCGAGCTGCGCCAGCTCGCGCATGGTCGTCTGTTGGCCATCCGCCGGCAGGCCGGTCGAATTGACGAAAGTCGACGTCTTGAGGCCGATCTGGCGGGCCCGTTCGGTCATCTGCGCGGCAAAATTGTCCTCGGATCCCGACATGCCTTCGGCGATGACGATGCAGCCGTCATTGGCCGCCTGCACGGTCACGCCCTGAATCAGGTCTTCGAGCCGGATCGACGACTTGAGCTTGGCGAACATTGTCGATGTTCCCGAAGGCGCGCCACCCTTGCGCCAGGCGTTTTCGCTGACAACGAACGTATCGTCGAGCTTCAGGCGACCGGACTTGATGGCGTTGAAAACCACTTCCATGGTCATCAGCTTGGCCATCGAGGCCGGCGGTATCGGCTTGTCGGCATCCTTGGAAAACAGCACCGTCCCGGTCTCGGCGTCGATCATGAAGGCCTGTGCGGCCTTGGTCTCGAACAGCTGCGCACCGGCCGGAGCCTGGAAAAACAGCAGCAGGCCAAAAACCAGAAGCCCGGCGAGCGGGAGCAAGCGCAATTGCATGATGTTCGACCCGTTGGCCGGCACCGCCGGCAAGCCCGCAAAAAGTATCGGGCTTTTTGCACGGCGGATCAACCGCGTAGCGGAAATCCAGCCTGGCTTGTGCTCAGTTGCGCACAGCCAGCGCATCGGGAGCGCCATGCGACCAGGCAGCCTGCAGCAAATCATCCAGGTTGTGATGGCCATCGGGATAGAGATTGACCGAATACCAATCCTCGCCGTCGAGTTCCGAACGCTGGATCTCGATCTTGCCGAAGGCGGCAAGCTGAGCGGCAATACGCTTGGCTTCTCCGGCATCCTCGAACGAACCGGCAGCAACGTAGTCGGTGGACGGACCGGCCGGTGGCGGCTGCCGCTTCCACGATTGGAGCACGTCGGCCGGCGACATGCCGTCGCTACCCATTGCGGCGAAGGCATTTGAGGCGCGTTCGACCCGCTCGTCGGCATAGGACAGCGAGGCCACGGCAAACGGTGATTGCGGCGGCAGATTGATCTGCGGGCGCTCCGGCACGATCGGGCCGAAATCCGGAAGCGCCAGATCGCCATAGGCCGAGGACTGCGTCGACATGACCGGCTGGACAGCGCCGGAATCGGTCAACTGGCCCGGAAACGGCACGGCGGCGGCGCCCGCAGGCAGGCTTGGCGACGGCCCGTTCATGGCGACCATGACGCCGGTCGGCAGTCCATCCGACGGGTCTGGCGCCCTGTTGCCGGGATGGTAGGAAGCCATCAGATACTGGTCGTCATCGCCGTCGAGCGGCGCGCGGCCGACATATTCGACCTTCACCTGAGCGGTGCCGGTGTTGGCATAGTCAAGCATCTGGGCAGCGCGCTCCGAGACATCGATGATGCGGCCTTCGTGATATGGGCCGCGATCGTTGACGCGAACGATGACCGAACTGCCGGTCTTGAGATTGGTGACGCGGGCATAGCTCGGCAGCGGCATGGTCGGGTGCGCCGCCGTTAGATGGGTCATGTCGTAGACTTCGCCATTGGCGGTAAGCCGGCCATGGAAGGCGTCGCCATACCAGGAGGCCAGGCCGACCTTGGCGTAGCGCTTGTCTTCCCGGGGGTAATACCACTTGCCGCGGACCTGATAGGGTTTGCCGAGCTGATCCCTGCCGCCGCCACGTTGGATGCGCCCATTCTGGGAGATCACACGCGGGCTTGCCTTCACGCCATATTCGGATTCGGCGAAATATTCTTTGGAGCGGGTCTTCTTGTAGACCATCGCTTTCGGCTCGGGCTGCGACGCACAAGCCGCCAGCAAGGCGGCCGACATGGCGAACAACGCGACTGCAGCAGCGCGACGAAGACGCGGTTGCGTCACAGCCTGCATTTTCCTGATGTCCCCTTCAGTCTTGACCTAGACGTCGTGTCCAACCGTCGAAGAAGCCGAAACACTCACCCGACCAATACAACGACGCCTTTGAACCCCGATCCTTTGTGCGCAGGAATTGCTTATCACGGTATTAACCGATTGTGGCTGCAACCGGGCAAGATTGTGGCGTCTCCACCGTGAAAGCCTTCTGAAAAGTAACGGTTTTCGTGCTTCCACGCGAGAGATGTGATGCCCTCTGCCACAAAGAGCCTGGCTTCGCTCCTGCCGCCCATGCCTGCCGTTGACCAAGCTTTGACGGGCAGCGGACCGACCGTCGGAACAAAGAAATGCGCCGCTAGTTTCTTCCGCAGGGCACTCGAACAGAAGGACGAGCATGATGAAAATGGCTTCATTGACAATCGCGATCGCAATGTCACTTTCTGCCGGGTCTGCGATCGCCGCATGCCCGGACAAGTCGGCTTCCAACGCAGGGACGGATTCCGAACAGACCGCCGGTATTTCGAAAGATGGAACTCATGCGCCTTTAGAGACCCCAAAAGCGTCGGACAGCACGGGCAAGCCAGCCGCCAAGGATGGCGCCACGATGCCGTTGGCGGGCGCCGAAGGCGGCGGCGACAAGAATCTTGCAACCTCGCAGCAGGACATTGAGGCGCAGCAGCATGGTGATAAGGCCGCGGCGGCAAAGGCGGACGAAAGCTGCAAAGACTGAGGAACACGCAGGCCGGAGCCGATTTGCAGCTTCGGCCTTCCTCACGAGCAGCTGTTCCCTTGGCGAACTGAATTTTTTGGGGAAATGCCGCAGCTCTCCCAAGAGGTTGACCTATAGGGATTAACCCGCCCCGCCCGGTTGCAAGGATGGTTCTGGCGATAGCTGGACTGCGCCCTTGCCTGGGGCGCTGCATGGAAGCACTGCAGCGCCTCACAATCTCGGGCAACGCCCGCGGCGGGCTTCTTCTTCATGCACCATTGGACCGCGATGGTCCCGGTGCTCGATCCCGACAAGCTCAGAGTCTGCCCAGGACAGCAGGAAGCGACGCAGCGGTGGTTGACGCAGCCCTCAATGCCGCTTTACAGGAATGAGGCGTGAACCAGCCGGGAGCGCCTTCGGTGCCAATCCGGTGCCAACAGGCCAAACGGGTTGGCCCCCGCGCTACCCAAGTGGTTGAAAAATCACGATGGAGGAATGGCCGAGCGGTTTAAGGCACCGGTCTTGAAATTCGCTTCCGGCCATCCTTGCTGGTTTTGTTCCATCACCGGCAATCCTTCGTTTCCAAGGTTTTGCGGCATTGCTGTCTTGTTTCGTCCCCGCCGATATCGCGCGGTGCTACCGAGTTCGGTAGCAAAATGGTAGCAAGATGTTCCCCGATCGTTCCGGCATTGCTTCGACAAGATGGTCGGGCCATTTCCGGCAGCATCGACTACCTGATGGTCTTCGACAAGATCGGCCAAAATCAACAGTTTGACGTTTGTGGACGGAAACGAGACTAGCGTTTTCGGGAAAGACGTGCCCTCCTTCGACGCCATGAAAGGCATCGAACTACGAATGCGCACCGAAGACCAAATACGACATTTGCGCGACCAAGAGGGACACATCCGAGCGAGCGAGTTCTGGCGCGGCAAGCCGAAGGGCGCGGAAGCGGCCGTCCGAAGGCTTTATCTGACAGGGGCCGGCGACTGCGGCGGTTCGTCGTGGCCGTCCGACGCATCGCAAGATGAGATCGATGCCCGCATCGCGGCCGAACGCGCGTTGGAGCGCAAATTCGCGGCTATATGGAAGCGCGATCCGGAGCAGGCACGGTCGATCGATTGGCAGCGGCTCAACGAACCAGAGCGGGTCGCCCAAGGTCTCAGTGAGAAATCGAAGGAAGGCGGTCAGGGAGGCGAACAGAACGGCGTCGAGCGTTTACCGACCTGCGTGCGGGCAAATTAGGATCAGTTACGCGACGAGAAGAAACTCAGCACTGAGCCTGCCCTGATTGGCTTCGAGCCACGCTTTGGACGCCTCGAAGTCAGGCACGACCGTCCGAAGGAAATCCCAGAACGCAGGACCATGCGAGCGATGCCGAAGATGGGCAAGTTCATGGGCAACGACATACTCCAGCACTTTCCTCGGCGCGAAAATGAGGTGCCAGTTGATGAGGATGTTGCCTTCGGGGCCGCACGATCCCCAGCCGTTTGTGAAATCAGCGACGCGGATCGAGCGCGGCGAGAAGCCGAACCGGGTCTTGTAACCTGCGGCGATCTCCATCACGTCCCGGCGAACACGCCGTTTTAGCCACAGCTTGAGTTCGCTGGCGACGAGTTGGTCGGTGTCATCGCCTGCCCATGACGGAAGATCGACGATGAAGCCGTTGAGGTAAGTAGTCTCGATCCGCTCGCCATCGGTGCGTCGGACGGTTAGCCCCATCCGGCGTCCCCGGAAGGGTATCTTCGAACCAGTGATGAAGCGCGGCACGGCATGCCGGTCGTTTGTGATCCGCTCCATCTCGCGGACGGTGTTAAACACCCATTGCCGCTTGCGTTTGAGGAACGAGTTGATCGCCGCATCGTCATCGGTGGAGAGCGCCAGCACCTCGACGCAGCCGGGTGTCACGGTAATGCGGCGCTCGGATGCCGTTGCAGATCGGCGAAGCTCATAGGGGATCTCAGCGCGGCCAATGTGCAGCGACGGCATCAATGGCCTCCGACATACGCGTGGACGGCGAACTCTTCCACCGCCTCGCGGATGGCCTTGGTTTCGGCAATGCCACGCTCGGAGAGGATGCGCCGAACCTGCTGACGCAGACTGCGCAGGTATTCGGGCATGAAGGTGAAGGCTGGCTGGCTCGCCTGCGCCCCGGCATAGATCGCTCCGATGGCAATGGCTGCGTCCTGTAGTGTGCCGTGGCCCGTGTCCGGGGCCAGTGCCTCCATGATGCGCAGGATCGAAAAGGCGCGCTCGTCCATCCCCAGTTCCGCATGAGCGCCCTTTTCGGCACTAATACCGCCGGTCAGGTCTTCGAACTCGCGCAGGCCCTCGGCGGCAGCGATCTGCCCCTCCTCGAAGCGGCGGATGATCTCAAGCACGCGCTCGGAGAAACGGCCATACTGAGCCGGGTTCTTATCCACCAGTTCGCGGGTGACACGGCGAAGCTCGGCGGATTTTCGGACGAACGCTTCCTGCAACTCCGCGTCCGTCTTCTCCTCGGTCGCAAAATCGTCGGCGAAGTGCGGATCGGTGATCGAACGCAGCCGGATAGTGGTGGACAGGCCGGTCGCATGGACATGCGCTTCCAGCATGTCCCTGATCTTGCCGGTATAATAGCGGTGGTCAAGGCTCTCGTCCTTGGCGATTACCTGCGTGGCGAGCCGGAGGAAGGCAGCGGCCCATTTCACCTCATCGGTGAAATCGAGGATCGCTGGATCGGGTGAGAGGTCGCCATAGACGCGAATGAAATTGCGTGCGAGCCGCTGAAGGTCGAACCATTCATCCTCACGGCCAGCAGTCACGAGTTTGCCGACGGCGTAGGCCGCCGCCTTCTCATCCATACCTTCCAGCCCTATTGCGCGCTTCTGCGGACGATAGCGGGCGTGCGCTTCCTTCAAATCGTTGCGCAGGATGGCGATGTCGCGTAGCGCATTCTCGACATCCTCGGAGCGATAGGATTGCAGCGCTTCGTCGAGATGGCTGGTGACGCCGATATAGTCGACGATCCTGCCATGCGGCTTGGTGATCTCGATCCCGTCCAGCCGCTTCAGAGAACAGGTGCGATTGGTTCGCGCAATGGCCTGCAAGAGCCCATGCTCCTTCAACGGCTTGTCGAGATACATCACTGCCTCAATGGGCGCGTCGAAGCCGGTGAGCAGCTTGTCGCAGACGATCAGGAAGCTGGGTTCCTGCCCGAACGCCTTGAACGCCTTCTTCGCTTCCTTCTCGGCGGCGTCATCCAGATACTGCCTTTCAAGCTCGGTGCGAAGGGCGACGACGTCCGGGTCTTCGGACGGTTTGTTGTCCTCTTGGCTCTTGGAATAGACGCAGGCAATCATCTCGTCGGCCTTGGCTCGTGCGGCGTCGGCGTCCATTCCACCTTTCACCAGATCGGCGGCAATCACGGTCGCGAGCGCGGCGCGGTAGAGTATCACCGCTTCGCGGTCCACGGCGACGATCTGCGCCTTGAAGCCGTCGGGTGCGCAGACCTGCTTGAAATGCTCCCAGATGTCCAAGGCGATCAGCCGGACACGCTCAGGGTGCTTGGCGATGGTGGCGAGCGTCAGCCCCTTCCGCTTCAGTTGTTCTCGCTTGTCATCGGGTAGATCGACGAACCAGCGGTCGAACAATATGTCGATCTCGGCCTCATTGATCGCCCAGTCTGTTTTCCGGCCCTCGTAGAGGATCGGCACGGTTGCACCGTCACGCACGGCGTCATCGATGCCATACTTGTCGAGATAGCCCTCACCCTTGATGCTGAACCGGGCATAGGTATCCTTGTCGGTGCTTTTTATCGGCGTGCCGGTAAAGCCAAAGAACCGGGCGGCGGGTAGCGTCGCCTGAAGGTAGGCACCAAGATCTTTTTCCTGCGTTCGATGGCACTCGTCGACCAGCACGATCCAGTTTTCGGAGTTCGGGATCGGATTGCGTGAGCCTGCAAACTTGAAGATGGTCGACAGCAGGATTTGGCCGTTGCCGCCCCGCGCAACGGCTTCGCGAAGCTCGGTGACCGATCCTGCCTGTTGAGGATTGGGCAAGCCGCAGGCGACGAAGGTGTTACTGATTTGAGTGTCGAGGTCTATCCGGTCAGTCAGCACGAGGATGTTGGGATTGTCGAGCGCCGGCGCGTCGAGCGTCAGGTGGGTCTTCAGCTTCAGCGCGAGGAACACCATCGTCAGGCTCTTGCCTGACCCCTGCGTGTGCCAGACCAGACCCTTGCGGTCGACGGCCTCTGAGACCCTATCGACGGCTTTGTTGACGGCGCGAAACTGCTGGTAACGGCACATCTTCTTGATCTTGCGACCCGTCTCCGCGTCGGTCTCGAACACGATGAAATGGGCGAGCAGGTCGAGCAGCCGAGATGGCTCCGCAAGACACCACAAATCCTTGGCGAGATCGTCTACGAACTCGGAGCGGGTGCGCGGCCAGGCATCGGGCCACGGCGCGTAGAACGATGACGAGGCGCCGGTGGCGCCGTAGAGCGTGACGATGCCGTCTGTGACGATGTTGAAGGCGCTGGACGCGAACAATCTGGGAATGTCGCGCTCATACTGCTTGATTTGCTCGAACGCCTCCTCGGCTTTGGCCGTGGCCTTCAGTGGCGACTTGGCCTCGATCACGACCAGTGGAATGCCATTCACAAACAGGACGAGGTCGGCGACGCGCGGGCGCTGGGCTGCCACTCGGAACTGGCGGACGGCGTGGAAGCTATTGTTCGCAGGTACCTTGAAGTCGATCAGCGCGATGGGCTGGTCACGGTTCTTACCGGCGAGGCGGCGCGAGTAACCGCCACGCAGCTTCCTCTGCCAGTCCTCATTGTCCGACTGGGTAGCGAGGTCGTTGTAGATCGCCTCGGCGTCGTCCACACCGATGCCGTTGAGCGCCTGCAGTGCCTTTGTCAGCGCAGGCTTGAGGATAACGCGGTTGTCTTCTACCCGCATCGCCAAAGCCGTTTGCGACGACACCTCTTGCCAGCCGAGGGCTGCAAGCACGTCGATGGCGGCTCTCTCGGCGAAACGGTATTCGCTCATGCTTGAGACACCCGCGTCTTTTCCCCAATACCTTTCGGGACCAAGCCTTTCTGGCGCATCCACGGCAGCGCTGCTCTCCAGCGGTCTTCTGATATTTCCTGCTTTTTGGGATGCCATTGGAGAACCGACGAGACAATCTCGCCGTCGGTGGGCTGCCGCAGGTCGATGAGATAATCGTTCCAGACAGAATAGAGGGTCGCCACTATCTCGCACTGCTCCCTATTGAGGGGGCGCAGCAGGTCTATGATGGACTGGATAGCTGACTTCTGACCACCGAAATAGCGATCGAAATACGGCGCATGCCCGCCTGCTTTTTCCAACGGCACATATACGACCCGCTTTCCGTCAGCCGTCTTAGTGGTACCAAACCATTTCTGCTGCTGGAAAATCCTCTCCACCGAGCGTCTTGCTTTCGGGTCATAAGGCCCAGCTGCCTCCTTATACGCGTGTCGATCAAGCTCCGCTTGTAGCCCGAGGTGCAATTCGCAAAGATGCACTATTTTTTCGTGCTTAACGGAGCCGAAGCGATTGTCGTTATGCAATTGATGGACAATCTCGGCAGCAAACACGGCCCGCTTGAAGGCAGGCGGAACCGATTTCGCAGCGACGACGGTGGGTGTCGAAGCTCGCACTCGACCGGACAGAAGGTCGGACAAAAGAACTACCTTCACGGTTTTCAGGGAGTGAAGCTGTGCTTCCTCTACACGAACCGCCTGCCAAGCTGCTTCCAGCACTTCGACAACGCGGTCCTGCCGTTGAAGGCTAGGAACAGGTATGCTCAGTCGCTTCATCTCGCCCACATTGAAGTGCTGTTGAGCCAGGCCTCCCTGCATAGCGGCTATTTGCTTTCGGGCGGTGGCCGAATTGATGAAGAAGGCAGCAAAGCGGGACCGGAGCGTCGGTTTCGGACGAGAAAAAATGATGTCAATGCAGTTGAGTGACGAAGGCGCATCGTCAGGAATAACGGCAGTCTTGCCCGGCTCACCCGTTCGGATCGTGACTACATCGCCCGTCCGTAGTTCAGATTTCCGATTGATAGCGTGACCTTCGCGCGAAAGCTGCACAAGCGCCGAGAAATCAATCTGGTTCCGCTTGATGTTCGTAGAACGGAGCGCAGGGACACCGCCATCATTAACGTAATACGAGGCTGGCTTAACCACGATGCCTACCTGCACAGTTTCACAGGCTTGGCCATACATGGTCAGACATTCTTGGCCTACTTCGATTTCCTTCGCATAAAGTTCGTCCGCAAGGTCGTCGGCGGTGGTTCTCAACCGAACGCAGACGTCGGACTGCGTAGCAATCGCCTCATCGACTGACCGCAGCACCTCGGCGATCCGCCGCTGCTCGTCGAGGGGTGGAACGGCTATCGAAATGTCGCGCAGATCCTTGCCGTTGATCGCGTCAAATGTGCTTCCTTGGGAAAGACGAGCGAACACTGATGCCAGTCCCCCGAGCGCGTAGTAGAGGAAATCGTGATCGCTATCCGTGGGCCTCAACCCGGCCAAACCACGACCGATGCAGAGCCTTCTTGGCGCTATGTTCACTTCTCCGACCGGCGCACGCACGCTTAACAGAATGTCTCCGGCTTCAACTATCTTGGGGCACTCTGCCGCGAACTGTCGCGGGGTTGGATAGCGAGCACCAAACTCCGCGTTACCTTGGATAAATGGCAAACCCAAGCCGTCGCTGTTCACAACAGTGGACGGTGGAGATTGCCCCATCATCACGTCTGCGAGTTCACCGATGGTTTGCACTCGCCACCCGTCCGGCACCTCACTCGACATAGCCGAGCCTCTTGAGATGCTCGAACACTATCGCTTCGGCCTCGTTTCGCTTGGCGATCAGGTCTTGCAGTTTGGTGACCTCCGCCGCGACATCGATCGTCTCGGCGTCCGCGCCGGTCTGGACATAGCGGCTGATGTTGAGGTTGTGGCCATTGGCGGCGATCTCCTCGACGGGCACGACGCGGGCCAGCTTCTCAATGTCGGCGAAGCCGTGAACGGCATCCGCCAACGTGCGGACATGATCGTCAGTGAGGAAGTTCTGCGCCTTACCCGGCTGGTAGGTCGCATCGCCATTAACGAACAGCACCTTGCCCTTTCGCTCCGTGGGCTTGTTCTTGCGGCACACAAGAACAGCGGCGGGGATGCCCGCCCCGTAGAACAAATTGGCAGCAAGGCCCACAATCGCCTCGATCACGCCGGCGGCAAGCATGGCCTCCCTGATGCGCCCCTCGGCGCCGCCGCGAAACAAGACGCCGTGAGGTACAACCACCGCCAGCATCCCATTATCGTTCAGGCTGGCGAGCATGTGCTGAACGAAGGCAAGATCGCCATAGCCCTTCGGTGGGCAGCCATAGATATCGCGCCCAAATGGGTCGCCGTTCTGCCAAACCTCGTAGCCCCACACCTTTTCAGAAAAGGGCGGGTTGGCGAGCACCCGATCATAGGCCCCAATGCCTTCGACAAAGTCGCGGACTTTGGGGTCATATCGTTTGGGTGAAAGGATCGTGTCGCCCTTGGCGATGAAAGCATCATCGACATTGTGCAGGAACAGGTTGATCTGGGCGATGCCCCATGTACCGAAGTTCTTTTCCTGTCCGTAGAGGGAGAGGCTGCGCGCATCCTCGCCCCGATCCTTCAGATACTGGACGGCTTCCAACAACATGCCGGCTGACCCGCACGTAGGATCATAGATCGACATGCCAGAGCGCGGCTCGACGATCTCGACCATCAGGCGGACGATCTGGCGGGGCGTATAGAACTCGCCACCCTTTTTGCCCGCCCCCTCGGCGAACATCTTGATCAGGTAAAGATAGGCGTCGCCGAGCATGTCGGCGGGCACGTCGGCATTGCGCAGGCGATGCTTCTCGAAATGGGCGAGCAGTTTTTCCAGCAGCGCGTCGGAGAAACGGTCCTGATTGGCGAAATCGACATCGCCGAACACGCCGCGAAGCCGCAGGTTCGCATCTTCGATGGCGGCCAGCGCGTTGTTCAGCCGCTGACCGATCTGCGTTGCTTGTTTGCGCACCGCGTCCCAGCGATGCGCGGTGGGGATGTGAAAGCGATGCTCGTCGGGGTCAGCGGCCTCCTCGCGGTCGCCAGTCTCGGTGAGGAGCTTTTCGTACTCCTCGTCCCAAACGTCGCAGAGACGTTTGTAGAAAAGCAGGCCGAAGATGTATTGCTTGTAGTCTCCGGCATCGACCGTGCCGCGCAAAATGTCTGCTGCCTGCCACAAGTGGCGTTCGAGGCTCTGCTGGGAAAGGGTGGACATAAATTGGTGCTACACTTTCAATCATTCGCCAACCTGACGGCGGCGTCCTCTCTCATAGCCACGCGGTTACCTTCGGTCCAGATTGCAGGCGAAAATCTCGCGCGCTAGGTGTATTGGCAATTCGCCCTGTCGAGCCCAGGTGTCATCCAGAACGTTGACATCGAGAGGAAGCGCTTGCACCCCGGCCCACAACTCGCCCGCATCTTGCGGGTTCAACTTACGAAGGCATGATGACTGAACCGGCCCCCACGACCCGTAAAGCGCTTTGCTCCGACTGCGGAGGTTTACGGAATTGCGACGTGCGCGGCCATCACAAAGCTTATGGTGAAGATGGCGACGGCTACTACCAGTGGTGGGACAATTGGTACATTCTGCAATGTCGTGGTTGTGAATACATCTTTGTGCAAAAATCCTCCACGAACTCAGAGGATCTTCATCAATATTATAATGAGGCCGGTGAAACGGAAAGCGAACTAATTGAGACGCTTTCATATTGGCCTGCGCCGTCCAAAAGGCTTAAACCCGAATGGTTGGGCGATTTCGGCGTTCACATTGGGGACGCAGACCAACTGGAGCAGGCCATAGCGGAGGTTTACGGAGCGCTCGACGCTGACCTTCCCATTTTGGCGGCAATTGGTATGCGCACGTGTTTCGACGTGGCTGCGATTTTGCTCGGCGTCGACGACGATCTCCCGTTCGCCAAGAAGTTGGACGAATTGGTCCAGCGTCAGAAGATCGGCGGCATCGACAAGGACCGCCTAGCGGTTCTGGTGGATGCCGGAAGCGCGTCGGTTCATCGCGGATGGAAACCAAAGCCCAAGGAACTGGATACCTTGGCAGAGATCTTGGAACACTTTGTGTTTGAGGCGTTTGTAGCGCCATCCCGCCGCAGCCGGCTCGATGCAGATGCGAAGAAGCTGGAAGGAGCCGTACCGGCCCGCAGGAGCAAAAAAGCCAAGAAGGCTTCGTGAGCGCAGTGGCGCCAAACTGTATGGGGCCGGCCGAGCTGCCCATGCGCGGCACACCGTGACCGCAACGATCGTCACGGTGGTCGGCGAGCGCTTCGTCGGCACTAAGGGCGCGGTTCTCTTCCTTAAGCGGCAGGCGTGGCGGAGATCGTCATCGGCGAGCGGTTCCAGTGGCGGCTCTACACCCCTCGACATGCGCGCTTTGATTGGCTTGGCTTAGCCGACCGCCTAGCCATGGTATGGCACCATCAAGGCGATTGCTGCTACGAAGACAGCCGCAGCTACCAATGCGCCTGCCAGCAATGAGAGAACGATCCCAATTCGCTCTCTCAGCCCATAGTAAGTGATGAACGCCGCGAACATAGGAAGCCCGCCTACTGTTTTCGCCAAGGCCATGGCTATGACGGCTTGAACAACCCATCCGAATGTCGCGCCAAATTTCTTTGCAGCTTAGTGTCGCCCCCAATGTCGATCATTTTGTAAACGCGCTTTAGCACCTTTACATACCATTTCGACATCTGCTATGCCGCCCCGCACGTTTACACGTTTACAGGGTTATACAATGGCCGTTTACGGATACGCTCGTGTCTCGACAGCGAAACAAGCATCTGAAGGCGAGAGCCTTGAAGTGCAGCGACGCCAGATCGAAGGGTACGCCCTCATGCATGGCTTGGCGCTTGCGGAGATAGTCATTGAAGAAGGTGTTTCCGGCTCGATCCCGGTGACTGATCGGCCGGCCGGAGGGCCGCTCTTTGCGAAACTCGTCGCGGGCGACATCATCGTCGCAGCGAAGCTCGATCGCCTCTTCCGGTCGGCACTTGATGCTTTACAGGTGGTCGAGGAATTGAAGCGGCGAGGTGTCAAGCTACACCTACTCGACCTTGGCAGCGATATCGCGGGGAATGGCTTGTCAAAGCTATTCTTGACGATTGCCGCAGCGTTTGCCGAAGCCGAGCGCGACCGCATTCGCGAACGTGTCGCACAGGTAAAGGCCGATCAGCGGGAGCGAGGTCGGTATCTAGGCGGGAACCGTCCATTCGGCTTCGCCGTCGATGCTGACGGTGGCGGGCTCGTCGAGGTGCCGGCCGAACAAGCGGCGATCGAAAAGATGCGCGTTCTGCGCAGCCAGGGCGTCTCGCTGCGCACGATTGCCGAGATTGTGACGGACGACGGCCTTCCCCTTTCGCACGCGGCAGTCAAGAAGGTGTTGAGCCGCCAGTGATGCTCCGCCAGTGCGCCACAACAGCATTTTTCCCGCGCGCGCGAAGGCACTGTAGAAACACTCGTTAATTCCAACGTCTCCACGTTGCACAACTATCTGAAATGCCTTAGTAAAAATGGCTTTTCGGCCGAATAAATTTTCACATTAAAAACTTATCGCAGTCGATCATTATTTGGCCCGACGCATGCCGATTTTGTCGAGAAACCGCCGGATGCTCTCATCCTCGACAGCTTTTCGGAATGCAGCGACTTCCCGGACGATTGTATTGCCGTCAATCCCGGCCGCCGCCATTCGGCGCGCCATCGTGTCGGCAGTCCTGCGAAGGTAAGGTTCGCCGAAAGAGCGTTCGCCATTCTTGCTGTCGAGGACATCGACAGTCCTACGGATAAGCCCGATCTGTTTTTCGGCCGGGAAGGCAAAGATGGCCGCCGTGGCGATGTCGGCATCAACGTTCATTTTCATGCAGCGATCCTCCCAAAGGTTTGTTCGTCCATAAGATCGACAAGCTCTTCGGAAAGGCGATGCGCCCAACCTTTGATGGGGTCGCCAGCACTATATTCCTCCCCGGCGATCTCTAAAAGTTCCCGGTAGCCATCGATGGCCTTTTCGCCACGGAAAGAATGACCGTCGCGACGAGCCACCTTCAGCGACTGATCCATTTTTCTAAGGTAAGCCATCGTTTGAGCATCGTTCGTTTTTTCGTCTCGTTTGCGCGTCGAACCGCTGTTCGACGCCGCGCAAGCGGAAGGTTTCTCGGTAAGGTGGTTTCCGTAAGTAGGTTTCGGGGGCATCGTCGTGCCGGGTTTAGTGTCGTCGTCGTGCCGGGTTTCTGCATCTTCGTGCCGTGTTTCTGAAACGTCGTTCCGTGCTCCCGCTTCTGAAAACCCGGCATCGCCGTGCCGCCTTTCTTTGGCGAACGTGATGCGCCCCTTCAACGGAGCCTCGTCGAAGCGGTCGAGGGGGACACGATATCTGTTGGTGTTGTTGCGACCGCCTCCGCACTGGGTTTGGACATAGCCCGCGCTCTCAAGTCGCCGGAGAGAGTTGCGGGTCGTGCGCTCTCCGAGCCCGGAAACCTGTTCAAGTGTCTCGATCGACGGCCAGCTATAGCCGTAGGTGGGGTTCTGGTACTCGATCAGGATCGCCAGCATCAAGGTATCCGTGCCGCGCGAGAGATCAGGATCACATAGCGCGCTCTGAAGGGCGAACAGTTTGTTGATCGTCTTCGGTTGTGTCATCAGGCCGCCTCTTCGTCGCCGTTGCCGTCGACTACATCATCTGGCAGGTGCGCCCATGTCTTGCCACGAACAATGCTGCTTACCGTGTCACCGCGAACGCCGAACATCTTGGCGATGTCCCGATGGCGCATTACCTCTGCAAGGGCGCGGATCGACTTCACGTCGGCCGGCGTCAATTTCGCGCCATGAGACACAGTGCCATGCGCGACCGTGTCGGATGCATTCTCCGCCTGTGTCTTCCACGACAAGTGCCGTTTGTTTACGCAGCCCATATGCCCATTTCCGCATGAGTGCGCCGCTTGGAGCTTCGGCGTCAGGCGCGGGCCGTGAGCGCGCTGGCAGACGATCACATGCCCGTATTCGAACCGCTCGCCGACGCGAACGTTCGCGTAGCCAGCCCCTGTCCGGCCATGAGGAAAAAGAACACATTCATCGGTTTCCAGCGTAAGGGCGTACTCGACAAAAGCCATTGCCGCGCCGGGAGGCGATGGACGCTTTCTGAAACGGTATGGATTGCGGGGTGCCGGCATCAGGCGGCGGCCTTCCCAAAATTCGCCCGAAGGCCAAGCTTTTCGGCGATCGGGGCCACCGGCACGACGATCTTGCGGCCGATACGGATCGTGAGGATATCCCCTCGCTTGGCGGCCTCGTAAGAGCCATTTCGGCTTAGGTCATAGAAAACTGACCCGGCGTCGGGAACCGAGAGCGTCGGGCGGGAGAGTGCTTCTTCAAGTGTCATGGGCTCAGGTCTTTCATTCGTAGCAAAATTACACACAATACCTATTTATCCCGTTTCGGATTGACCCGCAACGTTTCGTGTGTATTTTTCACATCTAATTATGGAGGTAGAAAAATGGCGCGGCCAAAATTGGGTGATAGTGCAAGCCAGCGGCTACAGATGGTCATCACCGAAGATGAGATTAAGGCGATAGACGACTGGCAGTTCGCAAACCGGGCTCCGTCTAGGTCGGAGGCAATCCGGCGGCTGGTACAGATCGGGCTTCGATTTGATCGGGAGGCGGAGCATCTGAACGCTCTTGCAGAAGCAATGTCGGCTAAGACGCGAGATTGCGTTATCAGCATGAACGCTGTGGTTGACGCTCCGGAAATAGCGGACACGACAAACGAAAAGCTGTTGAGCGACGCCATGGCAGCGCTTCGAGCCATGGCAGAAATGGTCAAAGCAAAATCTGAACTCTCCTATGGCGTCCACTCCATCGTGGCGCAAATCATGCCTTTCAAGGGTGTCGACATCGATCTAGGGGATGCTGCGGCGTATTCGAACCAAGCCAAGGTAATCCTTGATCGAAAGCTGCACGAATTGAATGCGAAAGGTTTGCGAGGGGGCGACAAATGAAGGGCCACATCAAAGAGCGCAGCCCCGGCAAATGGGCGATCGTCATTGATCTTTATGACGAAACCGGCAAACGTCGGCGCAAGTGGCACAGCTTCTCCGGTACGAAACGGCAGGCGCAAGAGGAATGTGCGCGGCTCGTCACGGAATTGAAGAACGGCAACTACGTCGAGCCGACCAAGCAGAGCATTGCCGAGTTCCTTGACGAATGGCTGGACTTCATCAAGCCGTCGGTCGCTCCGAAAACCCATGAGCGTTACGCCGAGATATTGCAGAAGGGCGTCGCACCGCTCTTGGGCAATGTGACGCTCGCGAAGCTGAAAACCGACAGGATAGACGGCGCATTTACGAAGGCCCTCACAGAAGGCCGCAGGGACGGCAAGGGAGGGCTTTCGCCTCGGACGGTTCACCATATGCGCCGTGTGCTGATCAAGGCTCTGTCGCAGGCTGTGACGTGGGATAGGTTGGCGAAGAACCCAGCGACCGCGACAACCCCGCCGAAGGTCGAACGCAAGAAGATGCTGGCCTATGACGCTGCGCAAACCGCCGAGCTTTTGGAGGCTATTCGGCCGACGCGCATGTTCATCTCTACCTTGCTTGCCGTCATGTGCGGATTGCGGCGCGGGGAAATCCTTGCCTTGCGCTGGGGGCGTGTGGAGCTTGGCGACAATCGCCGCCAGCTATCGGTGGTGGAGAGTGCCGAGCAGACCAAGGAAGGCGTTCGCCACAAAGAGCCGAAGTCAGGCCGCGCCCGCACTGTCTCGCTATCCTCGACCGTCGTTTCCGAGTTGAAGGCGCACCGCGCCAGGCAGGCCGAAGAGCAGTTGCGTCTTGGCATTCGCCCCGACGAGGAAAGCTTCGTGGTCGCCCAATATGACGGGCAGCCGATCCAGCCGCGATCATTGACGCATGAGTGGATACGGATCATTGGGAAGACCAAGCTACCCCGCATCCGCTTCCATGACCTACGGCACACTCACGCATCGCAGATGCTTGCGGCCGGTGTCCATCCGAAGATTGCCAGCGAACGGCTTGGGCATTCATCGATCGGCATCACGCTCGATCTCTACAGCCATGTGATGCCGGGAATGCAGGCAGACGCGGCGGAACAGGTTGACCTTGCGATCCGGAGCGCGGTAAAGGCGAAGTCGTGAAAGCCCTTTCGGTAGCAAAATGGTAGCAACGGCCTAATTTCAGGCAATCAGAAAACCAGAAAAGCTAATGAAATCAAGGCTTGGAGGAATGGCCGAGCGGTTTAAGGCACCGGTCTTGAAAACCGGCGTGGGTGCAAGCTCACCGTGGGTTCGAATCCCACTTCCTCCGCCAACTGGCGCCCCTGCAAGATCCGCCAAAGGCGCATAAGCGCGACGGCACCTGGTACCTCGTTCGCCGTGTTCCGAAGGAATTCGCCGAGCTCGATCGCCGCGTCCTGGTCCGCATCAGCACCGACATTCCGATCGTAAACGATCCCCGTGGCATTCGTGCCAAGGAAGTAGTGCAGCGCCTCCACGTCGAGCTCGATGCGTATTGGGGAGGGCTTCGCGACGGTCAATCTGGCGAAGCTCGCTTGCGTTTCGAGGCGGCCCAGCAGCGGGCGAAAGCCCTGAGGCTGGTCTATCAGACGAATGCCGAGCTCGCTGAAGGCGCGCGCGATGATATTGTCGACCGCATTAGACTGCTCCTCGACAGGAACGTCATTGAGGACGAGCGGGAGGTGGCGGCCGCCCTGGGTGGTGAGGAGCGGCCGGCGATCCGCCTCACGGGGCTGGTTGCAGAATTCGAGAAGATCGAGGCCCAAAGCCTCAATGCCATGTCCCCGAACCAGCTCCGAAAGTGGCGCAATCCGAAAAAGCGCGCCGTTGGCAACCTTATCGAGGTTGTGGGCGACATGAACATAGCCGCCCTCACCCGGAGCCACGCCATACAATTTCGCGAGTGGTGGCAGAAACGCATACGCGTGGAAAGTCTCGACATCGGCACCGCAAACAAGGACATTGGCCACGTGTCGAAGATGCTGACCACTGTCGACATGGCACATCAGCTGAATTTGCCGCCGGTGTTCAAGAAATTGCGGCTATCGGGACAGGTCGCGTTCCAACGAGCGGCTTTCGAAGCGGCTTTCGTCCAAGACAAGATCCTTGCCGACCGCGCGCTGGCGGAACTCAACGAGGAGGCCCGTCACCTTGTGCTGCTGATAGCGGACACCGGCATGCGTTTGTCGGAGGCGGCGAACCTTCTGCCGCACCGCATCTTGCTAGATCACGCGGTGCCACATGTGCAGGTGAGGCCCGATGGACGCGTGTTGAAGACAGACCACTCCCTGCGCGACATTCCGCTCGTGGGTTGCGCGCTCGCCGTAATGAAGCTCCACCCCAAAGGGTTTCCGCGCTATCTCGACAAGGCCGACTCGCTCTCTGCCTTGGTCAACAAGTTTCTTGACAATGCGAATCTCCTGCCGACTGATGACCACTCTCTCTACAGCCTGCGGCACACATACGAGGATCGGCTGACGGCCGTGGAGGCGCCCGAAAAGGTCGTGGCCATGCTGATGGGCCACAAATGGCATCGGCCAAAATACGGTTCTGGCCCGACGCTCGAGCAAAAGCAGTTCTGGCTGAAGAAGATCGCGTTCAAACCGCCGGCGCATCTTTGACCTCCCGCGCATCATTGCGGTGAGGACCGCCGCGTTATCATCGTGGCGCGCTTGAGCTCGACGGCGCGCTCCAGATGCTCGAACAACGGCACGTATGCGCTCTCAGGGGTACAGTCACGCTTGTATATGCGGTGCTCTCCGATTAATGGCCGTGAGCCGAGAACAAATCCGAGAGGCCGAAGGATGTATGGCGATGTCGTTAGGGAAGAACTCAATCTCCAGCCTTCGGCCCTCATCCGCTCCGAAGCTGAGTACATCCTCGACTTCCGTGATGCTGACGCCCTCTGAGCTCGACTTGCTTCGGCAACAGTCGAAAGAGACGGGCGACTTCGCGCGAAAAGCCTTCGAGGGTCTACGCCCCAAGGCAGCGAAATCGGCCTATGCGGCTGGGGTGCCGTCGACGGTGACACCGAGCAGACGCGCCTGAGTTTGGAGCGACCGGACGGACACCGCCGGCGGCTACTACACGCCTAGAGACGCAATCGTACCGCGCTGGACAGCGGCCGGCCCAATGCGGCCTACCACGAGGCGTTCCACCGCCTGCAGGCGCTGTTTCTCACCGATGCCGAGCCTCGGCTAAGATTTCTACGACGCTGGACGGGATCGAAGCGGCCCGTGCTTTTGCCAGCTCTGGAGAGCCACCATTTTTACGTTTACCTGCTTACGTCTCCGTACCAGACCAGTGGGGGCTGCTGTCAGCTCCCCGATGCTCATGCCATTGCAGAGAGCCGCCTAAATGAAAAACAGCTGTCATTGGCTCGAACTGTCCTTATCGAAGATCGTTTTGTCATCTACGATCCAAAGACTGAAGAATATTTCATTATCGACTGGTTCAAAGATAACCCGCCGTGAAAAACATCGGCTTGGCGTGATAATGCAAATCGACAAGATTGTAAGCAAGCGAGTTCGTGGAGCGGCGCTATCCGAGCTTGAGCGGCTTTGCCCAGTAAAGCTAAAAGATGAATCAGAGGTACTCCCATTCAAATCGGGTATTCATAATACCGCAATCGTCCGAAATGCTGGGTCTTTGAAACGCTCTCAGTGAGCCATCCTATCGAGACCCTGTCGCTGCCCTACCCTATCGATACCTTATCCATACCCCATCGATACCCTATCGATACCCTATCGACACAGAGACAGAGATAGAGACCATACAAGACGGAAATCCAACGAAACAAAAAATCTTACCTAAACCATTTTGAAAAATGTTTGCCGCGAGCGGCGAAGCTACCCTGTTCCGCGTTGGAGCGAAGGATCGAACATGGAGGACAGAACCAGTTGGCCCAAGACTACACCGAGACATGCGAAGCTAAAACTAGGAGGGGGACGGAATGCAGAAACGCAGCTGTGCCTGGAAAGCTCAGATGTCGGTTTCATGGTGGGCTGAGTACAGGCCCCACATCCCAAGGAGGAAAGGATAGGATAGCCGAAGCGCAGCGGTATCGTTGGGAGAGGTGGAGAGCTGCGGCTGATTCCTAGCAAATTGGCTTGGCAATCGTCGGCGCTCAACGAATGACTTGACTCCTCAACGGACATATTCGGACGGGTTTGAATGGGTCAACAATCCGCTTGAATGAATCAAGATGCAAACGGTGCCACTCCATGGGGTGTTACGATTATGTTGACTTTTGTTGACCTGAAAATCGTTTCGGTGAACGGGTTTCCAGGCACATGCTGAAGCGCACGTAGTGGCCAGGGGGCATCGAGGCGCGTGAGGCTTGCCCGGCGCAGCCAGGGCAAACCAGGCTCACGGACGTTTTGCACGGCAGACCAGGTCTCAATCATCTGCTGCTTTCGCGCGCTATGCCTTTGAATTGACCAACGATGGGGTTGGGGGTCAAAGCGAGATTGATCCCAAGCGCGGCCTTAGGGCCTCATAGAACTATCACCCTCATCTTTGTTGGGGTTTTGGCCAACTAAGCGAAGATCGGGCTAGGCCGAAGACGGCCGATCGAGGTCGACTCGCGCGACGGCGTAGGCGTCAAGCGAGATGAATTGGTCATCCAGCGGTCTTGCGGAAATTTCCATGAAGTTGGGATCGGTTGCCGCCTGCTCGAACTGCTCGGCGCCGAGAAGAGCAATACGGGCGCTGCTCGGCGCATCCGAAAGCCGCACAGATTGCGTCTTGGCGGTGAGGTTAGCGACCCACAGGGTCACGCCCCGATCGTTTTCAGCTGCGATCGTCACAACGCCGTCAGCGCCGAAAGTTCCTACGGACAGCAAGGTGGCTCCGCCGAGCTTTGAGAGACCAGCCAAGACATGGAAAGCGGGATAGACCGTTCGGGAATCCTGCTGGTCAAACCATGGCTGCACGAAGTCAGCCTTCCTATGGATTTGGCCAAATGGACCGGTGAAGTCACCGAAGACGACGGCCTCGATGCCCTCGCGAGCGCATGCGGCGAAATAGCCGACGATCCAGGCCGCATTGAACAGCCCGCGCTGACGAGGATCGATGCGCGATAGGCAGACGCGACCATTCGCTTCGTTCTGCGCCGTGGAGGCACCGTAAGGGTTCTCGCGGCAGCCGAGCTGACTGGGACCCACACGCAGCGGCAACCCGCCCATGAAGGAACGGGCAGAGCGGATCAGGTGGGGAATGGCCTCAAGCGTCTCCATCACTGACACATCGTCGGCAGCGTGCACGCTTGGACAGGTGGTAAAGGTCGCGTAGTCGAGCGCCTCGCTTGGCGGGCGCTTGCGATTGAGCTCGGTGAAGTACGCGGCCATGCCGCCGCCGACCGGTACACCCGGGAAAGCCCGGCGCGCTGCCGAGTAGCTTTCCTGGAAGCTCGGCATGGCCGGCCATGCTGCTCCCGGCTGTACCGATTTCATGTCCTGCGCCGGAAAGACGCAGATAGCTTCTAGATTGAGGCCGAGGCGACGGACAGCATCCGCGACCGGCTTCAACTCGCCGAAGGGATCCAGCGTTCCCCTGGTTATGATCTCCAGCACGACGCTTGCACCAATCAACCGGGTCAGCGCTGCGTACCGTTCAAGTTCATCGTGGCCGTGCCCGAGACGGAGATCGACCTGGCAGGCTATCCACTGCGGAGCCAATTGCCGAATTAGATCGGAGTTTCCAAGGGCGTGCCTGGCCTCGTCGGCGGCGACGCCGACGCCAATGCGAGGCACTCGGCCGGCCGGTCCGCCAATCGTCACTTTGATCGGCGGGTCAGGATTTTCAGACATCGGCGCAAGAAGCGTCCCCGACATATGCAGCCGGACGGCCTGGGTGAATTTCTGGCCCTTGGGCAGTCTGTAGGGCCACGGGCGACGCAAGGGACGAACATAGGTTTTATAGGATGCGTCAGACCAATTGCGTTGATCCTCCATCTCAAAGGCATCACCATCCATGGTGCAGGTGGCCCAGATCCCAGGCGCGATCTCATGTGACAACGCGCGCACGTCGGTGAACGGACATCCCGGATCAATAAAGTCCGGAAAATGCGAAAGCCTTTCGAGACCATCTTGATGCAGGACCCGCACCGGCTTGCCGGCCAAATCTGCTATGGGATGCAGCACGACGAAGCCGGTCCGGTTGGTCAAAAGGTCGGTCTCAGGCTCTGCTTCTGTCACAAACGACAGCGCACCATCGCTACTGCCCGAGACGCGTGCCCGGTAAACCAGGCGGCCGGATGTTGCGGCACATGTTGCACGGTATTCAATGGCGAACGCATCCGGCCTCTCGTCGATCCGCAGATCATCGAGAACGGGGGTACATGTTCCCCAGTTTTCGTCCCGTACAAGAAACGAGATTCCGCGCAAGATCTCGATCGTCCCGATGCGGATGTAGCGCAACGCCCCATTGTCGAACGCGACCGACAAGGATCCGGCGCGCAGTGTGCGCAGCGGTGCCTCGTGCTGTTCGGTGCCACATAAGCGGACTGCCAGGGAAGCTGTCGAGGTCAAATTGCCCGCTCCGTCGTGGCGTCGAAGATCGAGGCCCGGTTCATGTTGATGTCGATCGCAAGCTTCTCGCCCGGACGGCTGACGTCGTGCGCCTGCAGCTCAGCCATCACCGGCGCGCCAGCCAGTCGGAATGTCGCGTAGCTGCGCGAGCCGGTCGGCTGCAGCAGGTCGATCGTTGCCTCATAGCGAAACGTGCCCTGCTCCGGTGTGGCAGTGTGCGCCCGAGTGAGATGTTCTGGCCTCAACCCGAGCAGCACCTGCTGTCCGTCTGCGACGCCCTTCAGCCCCCTGCCCGGCGCTAAGGGCAGCAGCGCGTCCGCGAGCCGGATGGCGGCGGCGCTTCCGTCCAAGGCAAGGTTGCCTGGCAGGAAGCTCATCCGCGGCGAACCCAGAAACCCAGCGACGAAGGTTGAGGCCGGGTGCTCGAACAACTCGAGTGGCGCGCCCTGCTGCTCTATCAACCCGTCGCGCATCAGCACGATGCGGTCAGCCAACGTCATCGCTTCGATCTGGTCATGGGTGACGTAGATCATCGTTGTGGCAATGTCCTGGTGAAGGCGTTTGATTTCGCCGCGCATTTCGTCGCGAAGCTGTGCGTCGAGATTGGACAGTGGCTCGTCGAACAAAAAGATGAGGGGGTTGCGGACTATGGCGCGGCCGATGGCGACGCGCTGACGCTGGCCACCGGACAGCTGACGCGGAAAACGCCCCAGCAAGGGAGTGATGCCAAGCATGCGTGCCGCCTCGGCCACGCGCACCTCGACCTCTGGCTTCGGCATCTTGCGAGCCTTGAGGCCGAAGCCAATGTTCTTGGCCACGCTCATATGCGGATAGAGCGCATAATCTTGAAACACCATTGCCACGTCGCGATCGCGCGGCCGGAAATCATTGACCACTTCGCCGCCAATCTCGATCGTGCCTTGTGAGCTCTCCTCCAGTCCTGCGATGGTCCTCAGCAGAGTGCTCTTGCCGCATCCGGAGGGTCCAACCAGGACAGTGAACTCGCCGTCGGGGATGTGGAGGTCAATGCCGCGCACCGCATGGAAGGCGCCGTAGCGCTTGTGCAAGCCGGTGATTCTGACTTCGGCCATGCCTTCCCTTCCTATCCGCGAACGGCGCCGAGCGTCAGCCCGCGCACGAGATGTCGTTGAGCAAGCACTCCAAGGGCGATCGATGGCACAAGGGAGACAATGGCAAGGGCTGCGGCTTCACCATATTGTGCGCCCTGGAAGCCGATGAAGGCTCGGAAGACCGTTGGCAGCGTAAAGGCAGTTCGGCTGGTCAAAATCAGAGCGAAGAAGAACTCCGTCCAGCAGGCAATGAAGGCGAAGACAGCCGCCGCGACGATGCCTGGTGCTGCGAGCGGCACGGCAACGCGCCAGAACGCCTCCCATCTCGTGCAGCCATCGACGAGGGCCGCCTCCTCCATCGACTTCGGCATGCCGCGGAAATAGGCAAACATCATCCAAACCGACACCGGTAGCGTGAAGACCGTGTAAGCTAGGATCAGCCCGATATGGGTGTCGTACAGCCCGACGCCACGATAGATAAGGAATACCGGCAGGACGATGCCTATCGGTGGCAGGAAGCGCTGCGACAGGACCCAGAAGGACAGATGCCGGCCGCCCGTGTTGTAGCGCGCCAGACTATAAGCCATCAGCGTGCCGATCAGTGCCGAAAGCACCGTCGCCGAAAGCGAAATAATCAGGCTGTTGATAAGCCCGTCGAGACCGCGATAGGTGAACAGCGCAGCTTCGTAGTGGACAAGCGTCGGTGCGGCAGGGAACCAGACAGGCGGTACGGTGAGGTAGTCGTCGCTGGGCTTGATGGAGGTGTTGAACATCCAGTAGAGCGGCCACAGCACAAACACCAGGAAGAACCCCAGCAGCAGAATTCGGCCGATCGGCAACGACCGGCGTTTCCTGCGGCGGGCGGGCGCGACGGCGGCCATTAGACCGGTTCTACCTTCAAGAGCCGACGCACCAGCAACGTCACGATGAGCGCCGTAAAGATCAGGAACAGCCAACTTCCTGCTGTTGCTTGCGATAGATGAAACTGCGTGAAGCCGACGGTATAGAGATAATAGGAGGCCGTGTAAGTTTGTGTTCCCGGGCCACCGCCTGTCATGATGAAAATGGTATCGAACATACGGATTGCGTCGAGCAGACGGAAGGTCAGGGCCAGCAGCATCATCGGCCCGAGATGCGGGAGCGTGATCGCCCAAAAAGCCTGCCAGGCGTTGACGCCGTCAAGTTCTGCCGCCTCATAGAGATTGGGTGGGATTGCGGTCAGCCCAGCGAGCAGGATGACGAACATGAACGGCGTCCACTGCCAGACATCGGCGATGATCAGCGAGATATAGAGCCACGGGCGCTCCGTCATCCATCCTATCGTAACCTCCTGCCCCAATAGTTGCGTCAGGATATAGTTGGTCGGTCCGAAAGGCCGCTGTAAAAGCAGCGTCCAGGCCTGGCCGACGATGACCGGGCTGATGAACAGCGGCACGATCAGGATCGACATGATCACACCGCGGCCCGGAAAGCTGCGCACCATTGTCAGCGCCACCAGGAGACCGAGCACGAATTCGATAGCGACGCTGATGCCCGACAGCCATGCTGTCAGCAACAGCGACCAACGTGCTACTGGATCGAACACGACCCGCTCAAAGTTCTTCAATCCGACAAAGGCGTGGCCCGGCACCTGGAAGTCGTAGTTGATGAAAGATACCACCAGCGAGAACAGAAGCGGATAGATCGAGAGCGCCAATATCAGCAGCACCGCGGGCGCCACCAGCAGCCACTTGAAGTGACGGTCTGCCCATTGGGCAAAGGCAGACAGCCGGGGCGGTGCGCCGGCGGCCTTCAAGCGACGGATCGTGGCGGTGGGCTGCATAGGCGTATCCAAAAATCGCCGCTTAGCGGGGAGGTGTTGCGAGCCAAGCGCCCGCAACACCAATTGCTCCAGACAGCATGCCTCCCCTCAGAGGGTGACCGCCATGCCAAGTTTTTCCACCGTGTTGTCGGCAGTGGCGCCAGGCAGTTTCAAGAACTCGGTGTAGAAGCCTTTCTGCGAATCCACACCCAGTCGGTCGGTCGTCTCGTTCCACTCGGCGGCGGCCGTTTCAAGCGACGCCTTCGCATCCGCCCCAGCCCACACCGCGGTGCACATGCGGTCGATGCTCAAGAAGTAGTCCTGCGCGCCTGGCATGATCGGATCGAGCAGACCGACATTTGCCGAGTTGTTGAGGTTGGCAAGGTACTCCTTGGCACTGGGGAAGAGCGCGCCGTAGAGCTCGGACTTGAAGTGCGAGATGCGGTATGGGTCGCGTAGCGCATAGGGCAGCATGCAACGTGCCAGCGAGACGGGTGGCGAGCATACCCATTGCATGAACAGATATGCCGCCTCTGGGTTGGGCGAATCCGCGGACAGTGCCTTGTTGTAGCCGGTCGCATGTTCCGGATTTCCCGGAACGACGGCATAGCCGACCTTGCCAGCGATCTGCGACTGCGGAATGAAGTTGATTGCCGTGGCGGACTGCGAATAGTTCGCCGCCATACGGCCGCTAGGAGGCCAGGAATAGATCATCGCGACTTTGCCGGTCAGGAAAGCCGCCCACAAGGAAACGGCGTCGAGCTCGTTGTTGCCGGGGATCGAGGCCTTGTTTGCGGCGAGCATGTTTGTCAGCGTCTTGACGCCGGCATCCGACACCAAGCCGGCCTTCATGTCGTCTCCGAACAGTTTTCCGCCGTTGGCGCGGTACTGCTGCAGAAAGTCGAACTGATTGCCAGGGCTGCCCGCCTTGCGGAAATGTCCCGCGCCATAAACCTTTGGCGCCATCTGGTCGGTAATGAACTGGGCGATCTGGGCATATTCTTCCCAGGTCTTCGGCGGTCCAAGCTTGGCGTTGAACTTCGCCTGGTAAGCCTCCACCATTTTCGGATCCTCGAAGATGTCCTTGCGGTAGTAGAGAGCGAACATGTCGCCGTCGTCGAAGAACCCCCAGATCTTTCCCTTGTAGGTCGGCAGCGCCTTGTACAGGGGATGATAGTCCTCGAGGTCTGCCGGGTTCATGTATTTGGCGATGTAGTCGTCTAGAGGGGCAATGACGCCGCCATCGGCAAGCGACGGTGTCCAGGCCGGCGAGATGTCGAGAACGTCATAGGCACCCGAGCCGGCGATGTGCTCGGCGACTGCCTTGGAGTACTGGTCAGGGTTCGACAGTTCGACGACATTCGACTTCATCCCGGTAAGCTGCTCCCACATCGGCCCACTGAAATTGCGCGGATCGAGTGCCTGCAGGCCAGCCTCGTAGGTCATGTTGAGGGTGACGCCCGAATGCGCCTTGGCCGCCTCCGCCGCGCGAAAGGCGGAACCGTCCGCCGGCCCTTCCTTCGATGCTTTTAGGGCTGCGGCCTGCGCCTGGCCGAGCGGCGACGTGGCGTCCGCCAATTCCAATGTTTGCTGCGCCATCGCCCAATCCGTCATCATCCCCAGCATCGGGCCGGACACGGCCAACATGCCGGTCATCTGACCGAAGCGGGTGATGAAAGTTCGGCGGGTGGTTTCGCCGCTCATGAAGGCGTCGACCTCTGCTTCGAGACCTGCCTGAAAGTCACGTTTTTCACGATCGTTCATAGTGCTTGGTCCTCCCATTTCCATTTGCTTCACTCGTCCGCCGGCGCTGCGGTCAAGCATTTCCTCCCGTAAGGTCGCCGCAAAGGGGCCGCGGCGGCGCGCCCAAAAATCAGTGTCCTCCTAGGTTCCGAAGCGGGCGGCGAGCCCCGACAGCCTGGTCTTCCACAGCTCGCTCGAAAGAACCTCGCGATTGACCACGCCGCGCGGCTCCCGACCGCGCTGCACCTCCATTACCGCTTTGACGTCGGCGGCACCGTTGCCGGCAAAGCACTGGTCGGTCCAGCAAAGTGCGTGCGGCGCCAGGATGACATTGTCGAGTTTGAGGATCGCATCGTCTGCGTCGGGAGGCTCTTGTTCCAGCACGTCGAGACCGGCGCCGGCGATGCGGCGCTCCTGCAGCGCTTGCGACAGCGCTTTCTGGTCGACGATCGGGCCGCGCGCGGTGTTGATCAGGTAAGCTGTCGGCTTCATCAGGGCGATCCGCTCAGCGTTGACGATGTGGTGGGTCTGAGGCGACAGGGGGCAACTGACCGACAGCACGTCGGCGCGGCGAAACAGATCCTCCAGCCCGACCAGCTCGACGCCCAGGTCGGCAGCGACCCTCTTGTCGGCAAACGGGTCATGGGCAATGAATTGCATGTCAAAGGGCTTCGCCAAGCGGAAGACCTCGGCACCGATGTTGCCGATGCCCAGTGACCCAAGCGAACGCCCGACGAGGCCGACCCCCATGTGATCGGAGCGCTTCTCGAAACCAACAGACCCTTTGCGGGTGAGCGCGTCCTTTGTCAGCAGTTTGCCGGTCAGTGCCAGCATGAAGGTGATGACGGATACGGCGACGGGGCGTCGCACGCCATCGGGCGTGATGACCAAGGCAATGCCGGCTGCGGTGCAGGCCTCAACGTCGACAGTGTCGTAGCCGACCCCGAAGCGGGCAACGACGGCCAGGCGCCCGCTCCTTGGGATGCTCGTGGCATCGAAGCGATGGGCGAGGAGGATCAGCGCATCGAAATCCTCAAGTTGGTCGGCGCGAAGCGGACTGTTTGACTCCAGGAACACCATCTCGACGCCTGTCGCATTGCGCAGTGGCACCAGATCGAAATCTGGGTAGGTCGGCGAGCCGTCCGGCTTGCGGAAATCACCGGAAAGCGCCACCCTGAATTTTACGCTGTCCATCGTCTCCTCCGCTCCTATTCGCACCCGGCCCGGATCTTGGAAACCGCGTCGGCGATCGCGTCGTGCAGAACCCAAACGTCGCCTGAATAACAAATAAAATCAAAACCTTGTGCGTAGAAGTCGTGTCCCTGCGCGACGTTGGGCACCAAGCGTCCAAGCGATTTGTTGTGCTTCTTGGCGGCGGCAACGATTTTGGCCATTGCAGCAGTGAAAGTGGGGTGGGCGAAGTCGCCAGGAATGCCGAGCGAGACGGACAGGTCGAAATGTCCGACCCACAGACAATCGACCCCGTCCAGTCCCGCGATGCCGTCAATGTTCCTGACGCCGTCGGCGGTCTCTATCAGGCAGATGAACGTCGAGCGCTTGTTGGCGGCTGAGAATTTATCAGTGACCGAGCCCGGACGGTAGCGGTCATGAGCGATCTGCAGCGCCACGCCGCGGACGCCGGCAGGGTGATATTTCATGGAATTGATGATGTGCTGCGCCTGCTCGACGGTACTCACCATCGGCGCGATCAGGCCTTCGGCCCCCATATCCATGGCGCGGGCAAGGAAATGGTAGTCCTGCGATGGCACACGCACCATAACCGGCAGGTCGGCCGCCTCGAAATAGCGGATCGCACTCTTCACCGTCTCCAGGCTGAAGCCCGAATGCTCCATATCGAAAAAGACGAAGTCACAGCCAGCGGACTTCAGGATGTGACCTATACCCGGCGTCGCGAACTCGGCGACGAGCGTACCAAGTTTGACCCGCCTGTGAGAAGTTAACGCCCTGAGACTTGGCTCTGACATGCACTTCCTCCCGTTCGCCCAAAAGGGCCAATCCGCCCAGTTCTCGTCAATGCGTGGCCTCAAGAACGAGGTCGCAGGTCATCACCAACTTGGTCACGACGAGCGGCGCGCTCTGCGTATTGAATTCGTCGAAGTGAGCGGTGCGGCAGTGCTCCTCGAATGCGGCCTCGCTATCGTAAATCTCATAGAGCAGGACCCGGTCCGGTTCGCCGCGCGCCTCCGTCACGTCAAAGCGGCGGCAGCCGGCCTCGCTGCGCATCGACGCGGTTGCATTGGCGTCCACAAGTTCGCGGAATCTGCCCCGGGCACCCGGCTTGAGGCGGAAATCGACCCAGACCACGAAGCCCCTCATCACTTGGCACCTGCAATTTCCAGATAGCGCCTGGACACATATTCCAGATGCCTGCGCATAGCCGCTTCGGAGGCGTCTGGATCGCGCGCGGCGACGGCATCAAAGATTTCGCGATGAGCCTCATAGGCCTTGCGGTCTTCACCTTTGGCCAAAGTCGTGCGCCGCTGTTCGAGCAGCCATTCGGCCAACGCCGCGTGGATAGCTGTGAAGATTCGATTGCGGGTGATCACCGCCAGCACGTAGTGGAAGTCCACGTCGGTGCGCTCGAAGCGCGTCAGGTCCCCGATCGACTGTCGGTTGATTTCAAGCGCCTCTTTGAGACTTTCAATATCTTCTGGGGTGGCATTGATGGCGGCGTTGCGGGCAAGACCGACTTCGAAAAACAAACGCGCGCTCTGGAAGTCATGAACCCCGCCGGGGGCCGAAATCATGTGACGCGCCGGCCCCGAGAGGGCGTCGATCACGAATTGGGGCGTTGGCCGAGTGACGCGGGCGCGCTCGCCGGATTTCACCTCGACAAGGCCCATCTTGCTCAGATGCAGCAGGGCTTCGCGGATTGAAGGGCGCCCGACCCCAAACTGCCGCATGAGTTCCCGTTCGGATGGGAGCCGGTCGGCTTCGGCCAGCTCTCCCTCGCGGATCATCCGCTCAAGGTGCGCTGCAACCTCGTCCGAAAGCTTCCGCGGCTTGATCAGAACTCCGATCATTGGCATACCTGTTATACCAATACGCTATGGCCCCAGAGCGCCTCTGTCAACGATCCTTCTACCAACAGACGCTCGTGACCAAGTGAGAACGGTCATTGTTCTTCCTGTCAAACGAGTATCTATCGGCGTTCGCCCAACTGAGACGCCGCACAAAGTTGGAACGAATCTGGCGTAAAATTGGCTGGGCGCATCGACGCCGGCATCGAGGAGGCGCTCGCCCGCTTTGGCATCGATACTCGTGGCGCAGCAGACGGCTGGGGAGCGACACTCGACAGCGTATATGACGGAGCGATTGAGGCGCTGACCTCCCTTGATGCTAGCTTTGCAAAGGCACTAGCGATCATCGCCGAGGGCTGAGCATGGCAGACATCGATGCTACACAGCGCGTCATCGAACATCTTTTGACGCATTTCGCCTGACCAAAAGCGGGCGCAAGCAGTCCGGCGGCAACGGGCTGTAACCGACTGTCAGGTCTCGGCAGGCATTTGAGATAGCTGCCGTTCTCCATACGATCCCCAGTTGGACGATAAGACCAAGCGTCCCAACAGCCAGAAGCGGACATCGTCAACGAGTTTAATTTACGCAGCCAGGATCGACCTCGCAGTTCGGGCCGATGCGACACCCATCCGGAACGCCATAGCTCAAAACCCCTCAAGCGCTTCAGCGCAGCGTTGCAAAAGGTCGAGCTGCGTTGCGGACCTCGGGTCTGCCGTTCGTTCTCCTCCGTCACGGCTGGTATACGGAGAACCACACGCCTTCCGTGATCCCTGACCTCTCTGGGCAGCATGATCCCGACCGCTTCCTGCAACGGAGGGCGATCATTTCCACTAAATCCAATGCTTTATGAGGAAAGCCGGTGGTACCGTTGGCTGGGATCAGTTCGCCCATCAACCAACTGTTTTTGTCACGTTTTTCCTTCCTGCGGGGTGTTGTTTGTATCACAATATGTATCACAGCAGGCAGCACAATCTCGCCGCGGATATTCCGCCGGCGACACGGACAGATGGCAACTTGCATCGGCGTACGAGGGGGCTGCGCAATTTTTTGCAGAAGCAGGAACATAGCTGCATCGCCCAAGTTAAATACCGACGGCATTGGATCACGGCTTCATTCTCGCATTTCCAATCTGCCAGAGTGCTCCGGGATTCTTTGATGCTCGAACGAATGGGCAGGACAATGTATCGCTGTCAGCTTTTGCTATCAGCCTTTGGTCTGGTGTTGTTGACGGGTGGCCTGTTCCCACAGGGCCAAGCCATGGCACAGGCGCCCTGCCCGGCCGACCACGATAAGCTGCTCGCTGTCCTCAAGGCCAATGTGAAAGCAAGCGGCGGACCTGCCAACGGTGGCTTTGAGACCAACGAATGGGCCGCTATCGTCGCCCGCGACGGCGCCGTATGCGCGATCGCTTTCAGCGGTCCCACCGCCGATTCGCAATGGCCAGGCAGTCGCCTCGTCGCGGCAGAGAAGGCCAACACGGCCAATGGACTCAGCCTGGCGCAGATGGCCCTATCGACGGCCAATCTCTACGCGGGGGCGCAGCCGGGCGGGCCGCTTTTCGGCTTGCAGGAGACCAATCCGGTCAACCAGGCCGCGGCCTATGCGGGCGATCCCAAAACGTTCGGAAGCGCCAGCGATCCCCTCGTCGGCAAGCCGATTGGAGGCGTCGTTGTGTTTGGCGGCGGACTTGCCCTCTATGACGGCAAGAGCATCGTCGGAGGGATCGGGGTTTCCGGAGATTCCTCATGCGCCGATCACAATGTCGCCTGGCGTGTTCGCGCGGCGCTCGGCCTCGACAAGGTTCCCGCCGGGGTCAATCCCAATCGCAAGGACGCCATCGTCTACGATCTCGATCCCGGCGGCAAAAGCGCCTCGGGCTGGGGTCATCCGCTTTGTGCCGGCACCGAGGCTGACATCGCGGCGGAGCTCGGCGCCGGCGTGGGAGGCTCGATCCACAAATGAAAGGCATGCTGCACCCGGCACCGGCGCGCGTTGACGCAGGACAAGGCGCCCGCGCATTGGCGACCTGGAATTCTTTTCGCACCTGCATACTCCCGGTGATGCTGCTGGCATGCGGCCCATTCCTGAGCGGTGCCTCGGAGCCCCCATCGGCGGCGGCTATTGCGCCGCCCGCCGCGGCCGCGCCACCCGATGACGGGCAATGGACAATGCCGGCCAAGAACTACGCGTCGACCCGCTTCAGCGACCTGACCGAGATCAACGAAGGCAACGTCAAGAACCTGCAGGTCGCCTTCACCTTCTCGACCGGCGTGAACAAGGGCCAGGAAGCAGCGCCGCTGGTTGTCGGCAGCAGCATGTACATCGTCACGCCCTTTCCCAACATCGTCTACGCACTTGACCTCTCCAGGCCAGGCGCGCCGATGAAATGGAAGTACGAGCCCAACCCCGAGCCGGCGGCACAAGGGGTGGCCTGCTGCGATGTCGTCAACCGCGGCGCGGCCTTCGCCGACGGGCGCATCTTCTTCAACACGCTGGACGGCCACACGATCGCGCTCGATGCCGATACGGGCAAGCCGATCTGGAACGCTCATATCGGCAACATCAACATCGGCGAGACAATCACCATGGCGCCGCTGGTGGTGAAGGGAAAAGTTCTGGTCGGCAATTCCGGCGGCGAAATGGGCGTCCGCGGCTGGGTGAAGGCGCTGGATGCCGGAAACGGGCATGTTGTCTGGACGGCTTATGGCACTGGACCCGACAAGGATGTGCTGATCGGCCCGGACTTCAAGCCCCACTATGACATGGACAAGGGCACAGACCTTGGCGTGACGACATGGCCGCCCGAAGCCTGGAAGATCGGCGGCGGCAATATGTGGGGCTGGATCTCCTACGATCCGGACTTGAACTTGATCTTCCACGGCACAGGCAATCCAGGACCGTGGAATCCGGATTTGCGGCCAGGCGACAACAAATGGACGTCCGGTATTTTCGCGCGTGATCCCGATACCGGAGCGGCGAAGTGGTTCTATCAGTGGAGCCCGCATGACCTCCATGACTATGACGGCATCAACGAGCAGATCCTTCTGGACATGACCTGGCAAGGCAAGCCGCGCAAGGTCCTAGTCCGACCGGAACGCAACGGCTACCTCTATATCCTCGATCGAACCACTGGCGAGGTGCTGTCGGCCACAGCCTATGGCCCGGTCAATTCCAGCAAGGGCGTCGACCTGAAGACCGGCCGGCTGATTGCAAACCCCGACAAGAGAACCGGCACCGGCAAGGTGGTGCGAGACATTTGCCCGACAGCGTCCGGCCTCAAGGACTGGCAGCCATCGGCCTTTTCGCCGAAGACCGGCCTGCTCTACATCCCCCACAACAATCTCTGCATGGATGAAGAAGGCGTCGAGGTAAACTACATCGCAGGCACGCCCTATGTCGGCATGAACGTACGCATGATCCCCGGGCCGGGCGGCAATCGTGGTGCCTTCACCGCCTGGGATGTTGCCGCCGCCAAGCCGGCCTGGGTCCTGAAGGAGAACTTTCCGGTGTGGAGCGGCACCGTCGTCACTGCCGGCGATGTCGTCTTTTACGGCACCATGGAAGGCTGGTTCAAGGCGGTCAGCGCCAGGACTGGCGACCTCCTTTGGCAATTCAAGACATCGTCCGGCATCATCGGCCAGCCGATAACCTATCGCGGCCCCGATGGGCACCAATATGTCGCAACTCTGTCAGGCGTCGGTGGCTGGGCCGGTGCCATCGTTTCCGGCGACCTCGACCCACGCGATGCCACCGCGGCACTTGGCTTCGTCAACGCGATGAAGGATCTAAAGAACGCTACCACGGCGGGAGGCACGCTTTATGTGTTCCGGCTGCCTTGATGGATTGGACTTGACCGTACGTCCGGCGCGAAAGGCGTTCCAACGGGTGGCCATCGGCATGGCCGGGCTCGCCTTGTTGCTCTTGCCGGCTATTGCCAATCCACGTGAGTTGAGAGTGTGCGCCGACCCGAACAACATGCCGTTTTCCAACGCGGCCGGTCAAGGCTTCGAGAACAGGATCACGGAAATTATCGCCACTGATCTCGGCGCCAAGCTGACGTATACTTGGTGGGCGCAGCGCCGTGGCTTCATCCGTAACACGCTGAAGGCAGGCCTTTGCGATCTCGTGCCCGGCACGCCTGCCAATCTCGAAATGCTGCGCACGACCACGCCTTACTACCGTTCGTCCTATGTCTTCGTGACCCGCCAGGACGGCCCGGACGTGACCTCCTTCAACGACCTGCGGTTGCAAGAATTGCGTATCGGTGTTCAGCTCATCGGCGACGATGGCGCCAACTCGCCGCCTGTCCAGGCGCTTGGCCGCCGCGGCATCGTCGGGCACCTCATCGGCTACCCCGTCTATGGCGACTACTCCGCTCCCAACCCTCCGGCGCGCATCGTCGAAGCTGTCGCGAACGGCGAGATCGATCTTGCCGTGGTCTGGGGTCCGCTCGCCGGCTATTTCGCCCAGAGGCAAAAGGTGTCGCTCCGGATCACGCCGGTCACGCCTCGCATCGACGGACCGCAACTGCCGCTAATGTACGACATCTCAATGGGTGTTCGGCGCGAGGACGATGCGCTGCGTGGCGATGTGAATAGCGCGCTTGCCAGACACAAGGCCGAGATCGACGCGGTTCTGGCGCAATACGGCGTACCGCGTCTGGACATGGCCGGGAGTCCGGCGCGATGAGGCACGCTCTGGCGTTGTTACTGCCCTTGACGCTGACCCTGGTCGCCTGCCAGCGCGAGGAGCGCGACACGCAACCGCAATCGGCGCTCGGCTCAGGTGAGCAGCCGACGCCTGTGACCACGTTGGAGCCGGGCGGACAGCGCCCCTCCCCCACCGACAACAAGGCGGCGAGCTTCGAGGCCAACGCCTTCCACATGAGCGAGGGCAAACGCCTGTTCAACTGGTTCAACTGCTCGGGCTGCCATGCCAATGGCGGTGGCGGCATGGGCCCGGCGCTGATGGACGAGAAGTGGCTCTACGGCAGCTCGATCGAAAGCATCCACGCCACGATCCGCGACGGCAGGCCGAACGGGATGCCGAGCTTCGGCCAGAAGATACCCGACGACCAGATATGGGAGCTGGCGGCATATGTGCGTGCACTGGGCGGCAACGCGCCCTCCTCCGCCGCGCCGCAACGCAATGACGGCATGATGGTGCATCCCTCGGAAAACCGCCTGCCGGATGCCGCGACACTGGGCAAATCACCGTGAAACGCCCGGCTTCGATGACCTTCGCCCTCTGTGTCCTGCTTCTTCTGCAGGGATGCGCAGGCTGGCAGTCGGCGCTGGATCCGAAAGGCCCCGCAGCCGGCGAGTTGGCTTGGCTGATCTGGTTCTTCACCGCGCTTTGCGCGGTTGTGTGGGTGCTGGTGATGATCGCGCTCGCAGCACCGCTGGTTATGCGATCGCGTCCCGGCGATGAACCCCTCTTACTCGACGAAGCGGCCGAACGCCGCAAGATGCGCGTGGTCGCGTCCGCCGTCGGACTGACCGCCATCATCCTGATCGGACTGACGCTGTTAAGCTTTTTCGCCAACAGGACGCTGGCTGCGATCGGCTCGGAGGCTGTGCTGACAATCAAGGTGACCGGGCACCAGTGGTGGTGGGAGTTGCGCTACGAGGATGCTACGCCGAGCCGCATCCTGACGA